>NZ_FNLC01000002.1:106994-406994 GCF_900104065.1 Natronobacterium texcoconense
TCGTCACCGATCAGGTCATCGTCGTCGCCCCGCCGATCATCGCCACCGATCATCTCGTCATCGTCGTCACCGATCAGACTGTCGTCATCGTCCATCATCCCTTCGTCGTCGCCCAGCATGTCGTCGTCTCGAGTCCCGGCTCCGCTGTCACGTCCGGTGTCGGTTCCGGCAGTACCGGTCGTGCCGGTATCAGTCATGCCAGTATCAGTCGTTCCACCGGACCCGGAGAGATCACTCTCGAGGTGGACCGCATCGTCGGTTACTCGCGACACTGCACCCTCCTGGAGCGGGTACGCCTCTTCGTCGGTCCCGCCCCAGCCGAGTTTCGCCTTGATCGTGTCCGCGATGCCGGGGTCGGGTTCGACGTGTGCTGTACCGTGTTCGACGTCCGCGACGATGCCGACGTCGTCGCCGTTGGCGTTGATTACCGTCTTTCCGATGTCGTCGTCGGTAAACTGTGGGGACATTGCGCTCGAACTAACTACGAAGTCGACCAAGATGGTGGTGCTTGCGGTGGCTTGCGGGTGCCGACTGCGAGTTCCGAAGTCGGCGACGCCGGTGAGTATTCCGGCATTACGTCCGCGTAGTCACTCGTTGAACTCCGGATCACGACCCTCGAGGAAGGCGGCGACGCCCTCCTCGTGAGACTCGCTCGAGCGGGCGTGGACCTGCAACAGGTTCTCGTAGTCGAGTGCGTCCGACCAGCGTCGGCCCATGTTCTCGTGCATCGCCTGTTTCATCGTGCCGATGACGTCCGTTGGCCGCCGACCGAGTCGTTCGACGGTCTCCGTGACGCGGTCGTCGAGTTCGTCGTCCGGGACGGCTTCGTTGACCAGATCCAGTTCGGCCGCCCGCTCAGCGTCGAAGAACTCGCCGGTAAAGGCGAGTTTCTTCGCGGCTCGCAGACCGACGATGTGGGGCAGCATGAAGGTACCACCCGTGTCGGGAATGAGGCCGACTCTGACGAACGCACAGGAGAACGTCGCCTCTTCGGTCGCGTAGGCGATATCCGAGAGTGCGACGATCGCCAGTCCCGCACCGACGGCGTCGCCGTTTACCTTCGCGACGATCGGCACCGGACACTCGAGCATCGCTTCGACGACGCGACCGAACGTGGCGGTGACCTCGTCGTAGGATTCTTTCGGCGGGGCGGGCTCTTCGGCCATCGCCTCGATGTCGCCGCCGGCGCTGAACGCGTCGCCCTCGCCGGTAATGACGATCGCGTGGTACTCCTCGGGAGAGGCGTCCTCGATCGCGTCCGCCAGCTCCTCGGCCGTCTCGAGGGTGATCGCGTTGAGAACTCCTGGTCGGTCGAACGTGATCTCGAGTACGCTGCCGTCGGTATCGACGTGCATGACTCGAGAGTAACGGGGGTCGATATTAATCCTGGCCGTTTCACGAGAACAGCGAACGCGTTGGAAGTGGTCGGTGGACGGGACGTCGCGTCGTCAGACGGACTGCTGGAAACACCGACGGTGTAATCACGACCAACCGTACGAATCGGTACGGCGGGCCGTCTCAGTCCGAGAGCATCGGCGGTGGGTTCGCCTCTTCCTCGGTGACGTCGAGTTCCGAGGTTACGAGCGCCCGGTACGCACGGCGGAGTCGTTCGGACAGGGCCTGGTGGGAGATGTCGAGTTCGTCGGAGAGTTCCTGCATCGATACTTCGCGCGGAATCTCGAAGTAGCCGTGATCGATCGCCGCGACCAGCGTCTCGTACTGGCGGGCGGTCAGACCACACTGGGAGTGGGTGTCTTCCTCCAGGTCGAAGAGGCGAACGATCGTCGGCGAAATGTCGTGGTCGACGAATCGGTCGTACAGCGCGCTGACGTTCTCACGCTCGACAACGCGAACGCTCAGCAGCCACGTCCCGTTCGACGCCGAGGCGCTGAGCACCGTCCCGTTCTCTGTGAGGACGGCCTCGAACGGATCGACCGTGTCGGGGTCGAACTCGATGTCGTACAGCCAGCGATTCTCATCGGTGTTGATCAGCGCATACCCACTGATCGCGGACGCGTCGTCGAGTGCATTCTCGACCTCGTCCTGGGACGGCCCCGACAGCCAGAGCCCGTGCCCGCTCGAGGCGATGACGCGTTCCATCTCGCAGGTCAGCGATGGTACGGCCTCGAACAGCTCGCCCAGTCCGGTCCCGTCCGCCGGAAGTTCGATGTCTGCGATTGATGTCATAAGTCTCACTTCTGGATACGGCGACGATCCCCATAACGCCGTTTCCAAAGAGATTAGCAACGCCGATAGCGACTTTCCGGCTCGCTACACGTTCCATTCTGTGTGACTTCACGGGTAACCTACCCGGTCCGGAACGGCTGTTCGCACTGGCGTCCCGGATGGGTGGAACAACGGATATTCGGCGTATTTTCGCCGCTCGCCGAACAACCGACGGCGGACAGCGACTAGCGAGCGGGTCGTCGGAATCCTATTCCGCGTCGTGGGATGCATCCGACCCGCCTGGCGACCGGTGGTCACTGGTTCGGTACCCTCGGTACTCGAGCCAGCCGAGGCCGACGAGAAACGCAACCATTCCGATCGCGTCGAGAGGCGTTCCACCGTGGAAGACGAGTGCGAGCGGCAGGCCACCGAGGAGGAGGACGGGTCCCAGCGGTGCACCGGAGCGACGGCGGAGAACCCCGTACGCGACCACGGCGACGAGCGCTCCGACCGTTCCGACGATCGCGAGCGCTACCGACGGTCCGACCAACGCGTCGATCGCTGCTGCGATCCCCTCCTGTTGCTCCGGTGGGAGTGTGTGTGCTTCGTGGGCCAGCACGCCCGTCACGATGCCGGCGATCGCCTCGAACGCGACGTAGAACGTCACGTAGATGGCGATCCCGACCCGTCCGACCGTGGCCACAGTGCCGGAGTAGTCGGCCAGCAACACGTACAGCGACACGCCCAGCAACCCGAGCACCGGCAACATAGCGACGTGCAAGACCAGCCAACTCTCGCTTATCGGGAGCAGAGACTCGAAACCGCCGCTGCCGTCCGGGTGGATCAGAAACATCGCCCCGAGAAGTATCGGCGGTCCTGCGAGGACGAGCCACCGCAAGCGACCGTCCAGCGATGACCCTGTGTCTGGACGCGACTCGACGTCCAGTGGCTCGCTCATCGGTTCACCTCCCGCCGATCCGTAGCGCCACCGTTGCAGACGATTCGCGTGAGTCGTCCGAACTGCGCCGTTTCGACGTCGTCGACGGAGAGACCCGCTCGACGAACCACCTCGAGTGGCTCCTGGGTCAGCCGGCATCCGGACCGCTCGTAGTGGGAGTCGGCACGCCACTCCTGATAGCGTGCGACGAGTGCGCTGTCGCTGCGCCCGTGCTCGAGCAGCAGAATCCGTCCGTCAGGCCGACAGACCCGTTGCATCTCCCGGAGCGCCGCCACTTGATCCGGGAACGTACAGGTCGAAAACGACGAGATAACCGTATCGAAGCTGTCGTCGTCGAACTCCAGATCCTGGGCGTCCATCTGTGCGACCGTGCCGCCACGCTCGAGAGCGTCTAGCTCCGCACGGGCCTGCTCGAGCAGGGGCTCACTCACGTCGATGCCCACGATCTCTGTCGCCTCGGACAGGTACCGGAAGTTCGACCCGGCACCACAGGCCACGTCGAGCACTCGACCGTCGGCCTGTGCGAACTGGCGTCGACGGTACGTGCCGGTAAACAGGTGGTCCAGCCAGCGCAAGCGACTGATCCACGTCGCGTAGTCGGCGTAGGCGTCCTGAATGTCCCGAACGGTCATCCCCTCGTCGCTGTCGCCGTTCGTTCCGTGCGTTTTCGGTCCGTCGGGACGGCTGTCAGCCGTTTCGTGTGTATTGTGCTGTGCCATCGATCGATTACCTCTCTCATCTGGAGGGACGACGACCTGCCGTATAAATATTATCGAGAAGTTGATATATTACCAGAGCGATTTCAAAATCACGATTGAGCGGTTCGGTGCAAGCCAACGGTCGAGTACGGATGTATCGACTCGTCTCGAGCGAAGCGCGGTCGTATCGCTCAACCACAGTTTTGTAACCCTGGTGACCGGAGCACGGTCACTCGACGCTCCGACCGCGCACGCGTTCGGTCCGCACGATCCGGGCGTTCCCGTCGAGGAACACCCGAAGTTCGTCGTCCTCGTAGCGCAATACGACCCGGTACTCGGCCGGGTCGGTGGCAACCCGTTCGGCACTCCACCGTTCCTCTACGAGGTAGCAATGGAGTTCCCACCAACCACGTTCCATGACGTCCACACCGTGCTCCCAGTGAAACGCGACCGACGGGGTTCGATACGCCACACTGTACGTCAGCGGCCCGCTATACTGGCGCAAACACGCCTCACACTGGTCGAGCGTGAAGTACGACACCGGTACCTCCTCGGGCACCGGTTGTTCGTCCACGTCGAGTACCTCGGTCCGAACCCGGCCGGCACACTCCGGACAGATCCCCTCCTGGACCATCCCGAACTCGACCGCTTGCTTGCGTTTGACCGACTCGAGCAACGCAGCTCCCGAATACGACCGCGCCTGTGCCGGCGTGACGATGTAGCCGGTCACCGGCCGATCGCAGGCCGAACACGTCACCACGAAGTACTGGTCGTCCAGTTCGGCGACGAGACTCGTCTCCTCGCAGTACAGACAGGCTCCCTCGGTCTCGATGGTACCGACGTCGACCGGCTGGCGAAAGTTCTCCGCGAGGATGAACCGGACGATCTGTTCGCCGGCATGAGTAAACGAATAGCCGTCGTCGCTCTTCTCGAGGTAGATACCGTTCAGTTCACCGAGATGGTACGACAGCTTCGAGGTGTTGTCGATCGCGACGCGCTCGTAGATATCCGAGAAAGACAACGGCGTAAAACCCGAGTTAGATAACCGCTGTTCGTACTGCTCTCTGGCGATCGCCCGAAGGATATCCACCCGGCTCTCGTCCGAGAGAAGGGCGAACGTGTCCGCCGCCGTTTGCTCGGAAGCCATATGTGTCCGTTCGCGTGTATCGCGTGTAAAACAGGGGCACCGTAGAACGAGGGCCGTGCTGAAGCAAGTGAACTGAGGCGGAATTGCTCGAGTAACGGAGTTCACGTAATCGTTCGCGGCAGAGTGGCGGGCCGGGCGCGATTATGAACTACGCCGAGACGTTCCTGCTCGTTCGCTTCGCTCACTGTGCGGGCTGCGACTCGTCTAGTTCAAATCCCGCCGGTTCCGTACCCGTCGCTCGCGGATTTGCTCGCGACGAGAAGCGGGCCGGGCGCGATTTGAACACGCGACCGTCTGATTAAGAGTCAGACGCTCTGCCGGACTGAGCTACCGGCCCTACACCTCCAAATTTCCGTCGGGCGTTAAAATACGTTTCCCTTGGAAGGCGTCGTGGCAGTGACAACCACGCGCTAGCCGGTCGACTCGAGACGGTCACACCCACTGTACGACGATTCGTCGGTCGACCCGGAACCGTTCTCATCGGTAATGAGACGGTCGATCGCTCGCAAAACGTACCAATCTTCGGGAGCGTTAAGTGCGGTCGGTCCGACCACACGTGCAATGAGTACGGGGGTTACGATTTCGTCGATCTCTGACTACGCTATCTTGGGCTGTGGGAGCGTCGGCTACGCCGTCGCCGAGGAACTCGTCGAACAGGGGAAAAATGTCCTCATCATCGACCGCGACGAGAGCCGCGTCGAGTCGCTCCGCGACCAGGATCTGGACGCTCGAACGGCTGACATCCGCGAACCCGAAGCCGCGGATCTGGTCGCCGAACGCGACGTCATCCTCATTCTCGCGTCCGACGTCGAGTCAAACAAGCAGGCGGTCTCGCATATCCGCGACCAGAACGAGGGGCAGTTCGTCGTCGCCCGAGCCAGCGATCCCGTCTCGGGCGACGAACTCGAGGAACTGGGGGCCGACGTCGTCATCAATCCGTCGTCGGTGATCGCCGAGTCCGCACTGCGGGCGCTCGAATCGGGCGAACTCGAGTACAACGCGGGCAAACTCGCTGACATCGTCGAGGAGACGGCGAACAGGCTGGCGATCATCACCAAGGACAGCCCCGATCCGGACTCGATCGCCTCGGCAGCGGCGATGCAGGCCATCGCGGACCACCTGGGCATCGAATCGGACATCATCTACCTGGGTGACGTCGGTCACCAGGAGAACCGCGCGTTCGTCAACCTGCTGGGGATCGACCTCGTCCAGTGGAACGAGATCGAGGACTACTCCGTGTACGACACCGTCACCATGGTCGATCACGCGACCAGCGAGGAGATGGATCTCGAGGTCGACGCCTTGATCGACCACTCCGAACCCGAAGGGGAGTACGAACCCGGCTTCGTCGACATTCGGCCGAACATGTCCTCGACGTCGACGATCATGACGAAGTACATCCAGGAGTTCGACATGAACGTCTCCGAGGAGGTCGCGACGGCGCTCCTCTACGGCATCCGTGCCGAAACGCTGGATTTCAAACGCGACACTACCCCCGCGGACCTCACTGCCGCCGCCTACCTCTACCCGTTCGCGAACCACGACACGCTCGAGCAGGTGGAGTCGCCCTCCATGTCCCCCGAGACGCTGGACGTGCTCGCGGAGGCGATCGCCAACCGCGACGTCCAGGGGAGCCACCTCGTCTCGAACGCCGGGTTCGTCCGCGAGCGCGAGGCGCTGACCCAGGCCGCGAGCCACCTGCTGAACCTCGAGGGCGTCACCACCACCGCTGTCTTCGGCATCGCCGACGAGACCATCTTCCTCGCGGGTCGTTCGAAGGACATCCGCATCAACATCGGCAAAGTACTCGACGACGCCTACGGTGAGATCGGCGAGACGGCCGGCCACTCCACGCAGGCGAGCGCGGAGATTCCGCTGGGGATCTTCACGGGGATCGAGATCTCCGAGGATACGCGAGACACGCTGCTCCAGTTGACCGAGGAAGCGGTCAAGCGAACGCTGTTCGACGCGATGGGCGTCGACGGGACGGAAGGTTCGAACGGTTCCTGATCGTCCGAACGACTATTTTCGAGACTCGAGTGAGTATCGGGGAGTTATCGTCGGTCCGAAGCCACTACGCGAAGCGAATTGTCACACCACAAGACGTACGTACCGTATCTGTGTCTCTGGCTGTTCGCGGCGAGTATCGCCGCGATGCGACGACAGCGGTGGCTCGCGTTCGCGGGGTTTGCGTCGCCTCTCGTCGTCGCCGTCGGGTTTCTCCTCGCGTTGATCCTGGCTGGAGCGGGCTGGGTAATCCTGGCCGGAATCTTTCTCGTTCCGGTTGCGGCTCTCGAAATCCTGCTTTCCGTCATCTACGGAATTCCGTTGCTGATCGCAGGGAGGTGGCTCGCGAACGAAAACGAGAGGGAGGTATCGAACGAGGAGGGCGACTCGAGGGCGGAAGAGCGCGGTTGAACGGCCTGAGTTCGCTCGCCAGTATTCGTTCTCTTTCGCGTGTCGAACTCGAGCAGCGGCCGGCGTCAGGCGAGTAGTTCCTCTTCTTCCTCGTCCGGATCGCGGACGCGCTCGACGACGTCGGTGACGAGGATGACGTCGCCGACGGCACGGACCCACCGGTAGGGGACGATGACGCCCTGTCCGGTTTCGGACTCCGTGGTGAACAGTTCGGAGTTCAGGTTCCCCAGCGCGAGGCCCGTGACGGCTTCGCCGTCGACGTTCAACTGCAGGTCCTCGACTTCGCCGACGAAGACGCCGCTGTTCGAGTACACCTCTCGGCCGACGAGGGAGGTAATCTCCTGTGGAGTGTCGTCCTTGGCTACCATGTTTGGCTCCATGGGTGGCTGACTCTTAATTCTTGGTCAGACGATCGTTTTTCGATCACGACTTCTTTCCGAGAAACGAACTCTAGTTGTGATGGAAAGTGCGGTACCGACGGCAGGCTGGCGCTACTATGCGCCGAGAATCGAGTCGACAGCCGCGTGATCGGTCAACAGTTCCTGCATCCGATCGACCGTCTCCTCGTCGCGGGTACGCCCCGTCCGGACCACGTCTTCGGCGCGCTCGACCGTCGTCAGCGTGTCCGTCTGGACCGACAGGATCGGGACTCCTTTGTCTGCGGCCTGGCCGAGGATTGCCCCCGACGGCCGGTGGCCGCCGGTCAAGATGAGACACCGGACGCCGGGTGCCTCGAGCGCCGCCGTATGGATCTCGGCCCGGTCGCCGCCGGTAATCACGGCGGCATCTTTCGTCCGCCGGAAGTGCCGCAGTGCGCTGTCGGCACCCATCGCGCCGACCGCGAATCGCTCGAGGTAGGCGTCGGTACCCTCTTCGACGAGCGTGGTCGCGCCGAGTTCGTCGGCGAGTTCGGCGACGGTGACGCCCGACAGCGTCTGCTCGCTCGGTACCACGCCGTGGACTGGAAGCCCGCGTCCCTCGAGGAACGGGACGACGTCGGTCTCGAGTTGGTCGTAGGCGGCGTCGGGGACGTCGTTGAAGACGACGCCGGCGAGCCGGTCGCCGAACGTCCGGGCCGCAGCGAGCAGGTCGTCGACGTCGCCGGGGCGTTCGTAGGGGGCGACGACGACGACGCGGGCGTCGAGCAGGTCCGCGACGTCGGCGTCGGTGAGGTCGACGATGCCGCCGATATCGTATCGGCCGCCGCCTTCGACGAACATGCGGTCGCGGTCTTCGGCGAGCGCGTCGAACGCTTCCCGGACTCGCTCGCCGAGGTCGTCGGGGTTCTCGCGGCCGCGAATCGCCTGCTCGATAAAGGTCGGCGAGTAGACGACGGGTTCCAGGTCGTGCATCTCGTCCTCGAGGTCGAGCAGTTCGCGGGCCAGCATCGGGTCTTCGTCCAGGGTCTTCCCGACGTTGCTCTGGAGTCTGGTTCCTTTGGGCTTCATGTAGCCGACGCTGTCGCCCTCCGCGGCGGCGATGCGGGCGAGTGCGAGTGTGATCGCCGTCTTGCCGGTGCTTTCCTCGAGCGAGGCGACGAGGATCGCGTCGGTGTCGGTGCCGGTCGTATCGTTCTGGGTGTCGGTGTCGGTCATAGTTCCTCCGTATCAACGGTGAGTCGCAGGTCGATCGCCTGTACGCCCTCGGGTCCGGCCACGAGCGGGTTCACGTCGAGTTCGAGGATCGACGGGAAGTCAGTAACGAGTTGTGAGAGTCGCTGGATCGTTTCGACGATCCCGTCGACGTCTGCCGGCTCGCGGCCGCGGGCCCCGCGCAACAGCGGCGCGGACTTGATCTCGTCGACCATCTCGCGGGCTTCCCCCTCACCGATCGGGGCCACGCGAACCGAGGTGTCCTCAAGGATCTCGACGAAGATGCCGCCCAGCCCGAACAGGAGCAGCGGTCCGAACTGGGGGTCGCGATTCATGCCGACGATCGTCTCGGTCGAGGACTCGAGGTCGACCATCTCCTGAACCTGAATTCCGACGATCGTCGCGTCGGGCTGGTAGTTGCGCGCCCGGGTGACGATCTCCTCGTAGGCGTCGTAGACGTCGTCGTCGGAAACGCCGACCTTGACGCCGCCGATGTCGGACTTGTGGCTGATGTCCGGGCTGACGATCTTCATCACGACGTCGCCCTCGATCGACTCGGCGACCTCCCGCACTCGGTCGGGGTCGTCGACGATCTCGCCGTCGGGCGTCGGGATGCCGTAGGCCTCGAGCAAGTCCATCGACTCGACGCCCAGCCGGTTGTCGTCGCGCTCTTTCGTCCGCTCCAGGATCTCGCGAGCGCGTTCTCGGTCGACGTCGAACGCGGTTGGGTCGTCGATCGTTCGCCGGCTGACGTCGCGGTAGCGAGCGAGCGCGTCGAGTCCCTGGACCGCCCGCGAGGGGTCGAAGTAGTTCGGAATGCCGAACTCCCGCAGGACTTCCTCGGCCGCCCGGGCGCGTTCCCCGCCCATCAGGCAGGTGACGACCGGTTTGTCGTACTGCTGGCGTTTCTCGATGACGACCTCCGACAGTTCGTCGTAGGGCAACACTGCCGTCGGCGCGCTGACGACGACCGCGCTGCCGACGTTCGGGTCGTCCAGTGCGATCTCGAGGGCCTCGGCGAAGCGGTCGACGTCGGCGTCGCCGATCGCGTCGATCGGGTTGTAGACGTTGGCCTCGTCGGGCATCGCCTCTGACAATCGCTCGATCGTCTCGTCGGTGAAGTCGGCCATCTCGAGCGTCGAGTCGCCGACCGCGTCGGTGGTCAGCACGCCCGGGCCGCCGGCGTTGGTGACGATCGCGACGCCGTCCGATTCGGGTTCCGGAAGCCCGGAGAGGGCTCGCGCGGAGTCGAACAGTTCCTGGACGGACTCGGCGCGGATCACGCCCGCTTGATCGAGCCCTGCTTCGTAGGCTCGCTCGCTGCCGGCGATTGCCCCAGTATGCGAGGAGGCGGCCTGTGCGCCGGCGTCCGTCCGTCCGGATTTCACGAGGACGATCGGCGTGTCGTCGGTCACCTCGCGGGCCGTCTCGACGAACCCCTGGCCGTCGTCGATGTCCTCGAGGTAGCCGATGACGACGTCGGTGTCGGGGTCATCGCCCCACTCGTCGACGAAGTCGGTCTCGTCGAGGACGGACTTGTTGCCGAGCGAGACGACGTCGCGGAAGCCGATCCCCTGTTCGTTGGCCCAGTCGAGTACGGCGGTGATGAAGGCCCCCGACTGGCTCATGAAGGAGATCGAGCCCTCGCGGGCGTTTTCGGGCCCGAACGTGGCGTTCATGCCGACCGTCGTCGACATGATCCCCAGGCTGTTGGGGCCGACGACGTTGAGGTCGTACTCGTCGGCGATTTCGCGGAGCTTTCGCTCCCGTTCGGCTCCTTCGCCGCCGGTCTCGGAGAAGCCCGCAGTGATGACGACCACGTTCTTCGTTCCGGCTTCCCCGAGTTCCCGGACCGACTCGAGGACGACCGGTGGTGGAACGACGACGACCGCCAGATCGACCGACGGTGCACTCTCGACGTCAGCATAGCACTCGAGCCCGAGCACCTCGTCGCGTTTCGGGTTGACCGGCACGATCTCGCCTGCGAAGTCGTCCTGCAGGTTCTCGAGGATCGCCCGCCCGACCGCGCCCTCGCGGTCGGTCGCACCGATCACGGCGACAGAGTCGGGTCTGAATAGTTCGGCTAACCGTCCCATCACTCGAGCGGTCGGTCCGGAACGGGTTAAAACCGGTACCCGGCTCCCACGGCGTGGGGTCGACGTTGCGGTCTCAGTGAACCGAAATCGCGCCCCCGGAGCGATCCGAGACGGCGACGGCGGCCAGGTAGATGAGAATCGCGACGACGATGATCGAGCCACCGGAGGGGAGACTCTGACTCAGCGCGAACGCGTAGCCGCCGAGAATCGACAGCTGTCCGAACAGGATCGAGAGGTACAGCGTCTCCCGGAAACTGCGCGCGATCTGCGAGGCGGCCGCGACTGGGATCACGAGCATGCCGGCGACGAGGATGACGCCAAGTACCTGCATCGCGCCGACGACGACGACCGCGGTCATCACGATGAGCAGCGTGTTGTACGCCGAAACGTTGAGCTGGGCGACGCGGGCCGCCTGCTCGTCGAAGGTGATGAAAAGCAGCTGTTTGTACGTGGCGGCGACGACGGCGACGACGCCGACGGTCAGCATAGCCATCAGTCGCGATCCGCTCGCCGACACGACCGACAGGCTCCCGAAGAGAAACTCCTCGATGTCGACACCGATCGACATGAAGTCACGTCCCCAGCTTATCAGCAGCGTTCCGACGGCGAAACTCCCGGTGAGCATGATCGCGATCGGTACGTCGCCGAAGGAGTTCGTCCGTTCGGTCAGCCACTGGACCGCGAGCGCCCCGATCACGCTGACGAGAAGGGCAATGTACAGCAACGACCCCTGCCAGCCGGTCACGGCGATAAACAGCAGGCCGACCGCGACGCCCGCGAACGCGGTGTGGGCGAGCGTCTCACCGATCAGCGCCATCTGTCTGTGGACGAGGTAGGTTCCGACCAGCGGTGCGACGACGCCGATCAACACCCCGGTCGCGAGGTTTCGCCACATGAACGCGTACTGGAAGAGTTCGATCCCGAGGAAGTGATCGAGCCACATGCCGGCGATCAGGAACTGCTCCAGCAGGTAGCCGGCCGCTGGATCGATTCCGGTCGCCGTATACATCGTCTCGAGCGCCCCGAACGACTCCGACCCCGGGTACCGGCGGAGCCAGTCGAGGGCGATAAAGCCGATCATCGCAGCTGCGAGCAGACCGACGAGGACGACGCCGACGAGTTCGATCCCTCGTCGGAGGTCTGTCGGCCTCGAGTAGCCACTCGAGTCGCCGTACGTGACGGTCCCACCGTCGACTGCTGGCGTCTCTCCGTGGTCGTGCTGGTGATCGTCGCCGTCGTAGTTGTCCTTCCCGGTCATCGTCAGTGGTGATGGTGGACGATCTCGCCCGTCTTGCCGTAGGCCTCGCTCAGAGCGTCGCTCTCGACGAACGACTCCGTGTCGCCGTGGTGGTACAGTTCCGTGTTGATACACGCGATCCGGTTTGCCCGGTCGGTGACGACGCCGATGTCGTGTTCGATCAGGATGATCGTGATCCCCGATCGGTTCAGCGACTCGAGCAACCGGTAGAACTCGTCGCGGGATTCGGCGTCGACGCCGACGGTCGGTTCGTCGAGCGCGAGCAGGTCGGCCTCGGACGCGATCGCACGCGCGATGTAGGCTCGCTGGCGCTGGCCGCCCGAGAGCTGGTTCATCTGCTGGTCGGCGATATCCGCGATGTCGACCGTCTCGAGGGCGTCTTCTGCGATTTTTCGGTCTTCGTCGCTCAGTCGGCCGTGGCCGACGTGGGCGAACCGTCCCATGAGGACACACTCACGAACGGTGACGGGCATCGTCCCGCCGCGGTCGGTCGCCTTCTGGGAGACGTAGCCGATCCGTTCGCCGGCCTCGAACTCCTCGATCGGCTGGTCGAACAGTCGGACGGAACCCCTGTCGGGCGAGAGCAGTCCGAGCATGACGTGCAACAGCGTCGTCTTCCCGGAGCCGTTCGGTCCGATGAGACCGAGGAAATCGCCCTTTTCGACGGTAAGACTCACGTTCTCGAGTGCGAGCGAGTCCCCGTAGGCGAACGAGACGTTCCGAACGTCGACGACCGATTTCACTGTTATCTTACTCTCCTTTCCGTCGCTGGTGCGTTTAGTTCTTCCATTTTCCTCTTACTCCGCGCCCAGGGCTTGCCGAAGCGAGGGGATGGTGACCTCTTCCATCTGTTCGACCCAGCCCCACCCCTGCTCGCTCCACTCCGCCGTCGTCCCCTCGGCAGGCGTGACCGGCGCGTACTCTTCGGCGTCGGTGTTCTCGAGCAGCAACTCGACCATCCGTGGGACGTCCTCGTCGGGGTCGGGCGTCTCGAAGGGATCGTAGAGGATCGTGTCGATGTCGTGCTTCTCGACGACCGAGATCGACTCGGAGATGTCGGATTCGGTTTCGGCGGCGTCCGGCGAGATGCCGACCGGCGTGTGTATCTCGAAGTCGTACCGCTCCTCGATGTACTGGAACGAGTCGTGACCCGCGAGGACCGCTACGTCGCGTTCTGCGTCCGCTGCGAGTTGCTCGAACTGCTCGTGGACCTCCGCGAGTCGGTCGGCGTAGGCGGCGGCGTTGTCCTCGTAGAGTTCGGCGTTGTCAGGATCCGCCTCGCCGAGTCCGTCGGCGATCGTTTCGACCATCCGCTGGGCCAGTACGGGGTCGGCCCAGACGTGTGGGTCGTAGAAGTCAGGTGCGGTGTCGTCCGGCAGTTCCTCGACGACCTCCGCAGTCATGTTGTCGGCGCTCGTATCCCAGAGGACCTCGCCGTCGGCGACGAGTTCGAAGACGATCCTGGTACGACCGACGTCGTTGCCGTGGAAAACGACGCGGTCACCCTCGGATTCGATTTCGAGGACGTCCTCGTTTGCACCGTCGACGATCCGGGCGTCGAACTGGAACTGTTCGGCTTCTCCCAGCGGCAGGACGCGTCCCTCGTCGTCCTCGAAGACACCCTCGACGGCAGCGGAGCCGCCGATCGGAACGAGCGGCAGGTCGCCGTGCCAGTGGTCGCCGTGCCAGTATGCAGTCTCGTCGCCGGTCTGTCCGTCGTAGACGTCGAAACCGCTGATCGTCACCGCGTCGGGATCGAAGTCGTCGCCGGACGGCTCGCGGTCGTCTTCGACGTCCCGGTCGAGCGGGAGCAACTGGTTCTCGAGGCCGTCCATCGCGTCGATCAGCATCGTATCGACGTCTTCGTCCGCAATTTCGCCCGCGACGTTCTGGGCCCAGGAGAACTCGGCCGTATCCAGATAGACGAAGACGTCCGAGCCGGCGACGTTGCGCTGGAGGTCGGCCGGCGGCTCCCAGCCGTGTCCCATCTCACCGACGTCGACCGGGTTCGTGACTTCCATCTCGTCGCCGACGATTTCGTCCGTCCAGTCCCAGAGGGCGAAGAACGCGGCGTACCCCTCTTGCTCTCCCGAATCCCCATCGCCGCCGGGTTCGCTCAGACAGCCGGCGGCCCCGACCGCGAGCGCACCGGCACTCGAGCCGAGTAGCGAACGGCGTGATAGCTTCATATATGGCAATACGCGGTGGAGGTTAAAAGTATTATTATCTGTGCCAGTTTGGTTAATAACTGGTGTCACTCTCCCGGCTCGAGTTAGTAATCGACACGCGTGGCTGGAACACACGTTCGAAAACGAAACAGTCGGGTTACGTCGGTATACCGAGCGAAAACCGGACAGGCGTGCCGATCAGTGGTCTTCGACTTCGATCTCGATCGGTGGACTCTCCCAGTCGGCGTGGTCGTCGTGCCAGAGCTTGAAGACGACTTCCGTCTCGCCCTCGGACTCGCCGTAGATGTGGACGTGGTCGCCGTGCCAGTGCTCGTCGGAATCGATCTCGACGATTTCGTCCGCTGCGTCGTCGGCGACCGAGACGGCGAGTTCGTACTCCTCGTCGCTGCCGATCGGGATTTCGTCGCCGTGATCGTCAGTAAACACCGCGCCCAGCGAAATGTTGTCGTCGACGTGGACGTGTGGTAGTTCGCCGTGCCAGTGATCGCCGTGGATGTCCGCGACGACTTCGTCGTCCGACCGATCGATGATCTCGAGATCCTCGACCTCAACGTGGCCGTGGCCGTCGTCGTCGTGATCGTGATGGCCAACCTCCGTCTCGAGTTCTGGCGTCTCGTAGACGACGTCGCCGTCCTCGACGAGCTGGAAGACGACGTCCGTGAAGCCGTCCTCCTCACCGTGGACGTGGACGTGATCGCCGTGGGATTCGATCTCGACGACCTCGTTTGCGCCCTCAACGACCTCGCCGGTCAGTTCGAGACCGTCGCCGAGTTCGACCTCGTCGCCGTCCTCGTCCTCGATGTAGGCACCGAGCGAGAGGTTGTCGTCGTGTGGGACCTCGAGCGGATCGTCGTGCCAGTGGTCGCCGTGGACGTAGACGAGAACCTCCTCGTCGTGGTCGCGGTCGAGGATCTCGAACTCTTCGACGCCGATCTCGTCGTGGCCGTCGTCGTGATCGTGATCGTCGTGGTCGTCGTGATCGTCGCCCTCGTCATCGCCGCCGTTCTCGTCGCCGAGACAGCCAGCGAGACCGAGTGCTGTCGCCGATCCGGTCGCCGCGAGCAGTTTTCGGCGGGACGTGGAACGTGGAACGTCAGTCATCTGTAATCCTCCGTTGCGGAGGGTTACTAATGAACCTAACGATATTATTAACAAGGGTTAAGTCGTGGTTGTCCATTGCCAATAGCAGTCAGGGAGTCTGTTTTTCTTATTATCGATCGACGGACGAGCAATTCTGTCGAGCGACGGACCGAGAATTATCCCGCCTCGAACAAACCCAAGATCAAGTCGCCGCCATACGGATTACTGGAAGCCATTTTCGATGCAACCGCGACCCAGCCTGCGGTTGCACCGGTACATCGTTACAGCAATCCGTCTCAGTCGTCGACCGGCGATGCTGTCGTGACCGAGACCCGTTCCGCGTCCGCGTACTCGGCGAGTTCCCGGGGATCGATCGGAAACACCGCGGTCGGCGTTCCCGCTGCTGCCCAGACGGTGTCGTACTCGAGTAACGTCTCGTCGATTACGACGGGAACGTCGGATTCGTGGGGAAAGGGTGGAACGCCGCCGATCGACCAGCCGAGCGTCTCCTTGATGCGCTCGGGATCGGCCATCTCGACGTCAGCATCCGGGTTCCCGAAGTGATCCGCGAGTGCGGCCTCGTTTACCCGGTTCGCTCCGCTCGTCACCGACACGACCAGCGATCCCTCGAGATCGAACGCGAGCGAACTGGCGATCTGGGCGACGTCACAGCCGACCGCGTCGGCGGCGTCGGCCGCCGTCTTCGTCCCTTCGGGGAACTCCTCGACGTCGGGTTCGAACCCGTACTCGTCGCGCGCTCGTTCGACGAACTCCGATATGCGTGGATGCATCACGCACACGTTCGCAGGGGATCGACAAAACGGTTCACTCGAATTACTCGAGCGCGACCACGAGTTCCACTCCGTCTCGACGCCGATAGCTGGCCCCTCGACCTGCGTCCGTACGAACGACCTCGAAGGCGTCGAACCGGATCACGAGCCGGCCGGGATCGATCGTCGCCCGGAGCATCGGCCCGCGAGTCGTCACGACGACGTACGGCGGGCCGGCGACAGGTTCTGCCTGCAACTCACAGCCCATCGCGTCGACGGCGTCCTCGAGGACCGCCGGGAGACGCTCGAGGACGCCCGCAGTCTCGAGCGTCGACCGGAGGTCGGCGACGAGCGCGTCGCGGTTCGTGGTGCGAGCCGTATCCCAGGGTTCGGCCACAGCGTCCGCACAGCGGTCGACGTCGGCGACGATCGAACCGTGATTCGTGAGGAGGCGACGGCGCGCCTCCCGTATCGGGTACGACACGACCGTCGATGTGCGCGCGAGCTACTACAACTTCCCGGCTATCGATCACGGCTGACAGCCGACGGCTATCACTTGCGCTCGAGGACGCCGACCCGGACGTCACCGACGCGCGTCAACACGGTCTGTAGCGTCCGACGCCAGGCCGGTTCGCGCTGCTGTTCGAGTTCCCGACGCAACCGGTCGTTCTCCGCCTCGAGTTCGTGAGTCCGCCGCTTGAGGTCGTCGACCTGATCCTCGAGACGGTACCGGCGGGTTCGCTGGGCCTCGAGGTCGTTTCGTAACTGATCGCGGTCGCGCTCGAGGGTTGCCGCGCGCTCGGCGAGTTGCTCGCGGTCGCGCCGGACGTCGTCGACGAAAGGATCGCGGTCGGATTCGGGGATGGCGTCGGTGCCGTGATCGGACGGCTGGTCGTCGCTTCCTGGCTCGAGATAGCCCGTACCGATCGCGTTGACGACGGCCCCCGACAGCAGAATCAGTCCGCCGAAGTAGAGCCACGTCAGCAGCAGGATGATCCCGCCGAGCACGCCACCTCCCTCGTCGGCGGCGAAGCCGACGTAGACGCGAAACAGTGACTGGAGCGCCATCCAGCCGACGGCCGCGAGCACGACGCCCGGGATCACCTCGCGTCTGGAGGCACCGACGTCGGGGAAGTAGTAGTACATCGGGTAGAACGCGAGCGTGAGGACCACCACGAGCAACAGCGACTGGACGAGTCCGAGACCGGGGATATCCGGCAGGAACGCGAACGCGATCCCCATTCCCGCCGCGACTAGCAGTGCACCACCGATCGCGCCGAACACGATCAGCGCGTCCCGGACCGTGTCGACGAACGACCCCTCTTCTGCCGTGTCGTAGATCTCCGAGAACGCCTTGTCGAGACCGCGGAAGATCTTCAGCGATCCCCATACGAGGACGACGATCCCGATGACCGTCGATCCTGCGGTCGCGGGCGAGTCCTCGATCGACTCCTCGACGAACAACTGTCCGCTCTCGGGAAGGGCTCCTTCCGTCGTCTCCGTGACCTGCTGGGCGAACTGCTCGTCGCCGACGATCGTAACGAAAAAGAACACGAGCACCAGCAGCGGCAACAGCGAGATAAACGCCTGGTATGCGATGCTCGCGGCCATAAACGGCACGTTCTTCTCCTGAATCCCCTCGACGACGGTCTTTCCGAACGCGAGGCCGTCTCGAACGTCGGTCGACATACGACTAGAAGCGGACCGGACGACGTTATGCCGTCGGCTTGCAACCACCGTGTTTTGCAGTAGCGGTGGCTGTCACCGTCGGTTTACCATCTCAGGAGTGTCGGGAAACGAGTCGTGGCGGCCTAGAGGACAATACTCTTCTCGCGCATCATCTCGTGGATCGAGGCGTCGAGTCCCTCGCGGCCGATGCCCGAGTCCTTGTTGCCGCCAAAGGGGACGTCACCCAGTCCGTGGGACGGCGCGCCGTTGATGCGGACCGCGCCGGCGTCGACCAGATCGGCCACACGCATCGCGCGCTTGTAGTCGTTCGTGAAGACGGCGGCGTCGAGTGCCAGATCCGAGCCGTTGGCGATCTCGACGGCCTCTTCCTCGTCCGAGAAGGTGGTGACGGCGGCGACGGGACCGAACTGTTCTTCGTCGACGATGCGGGCGTCGTGGGGGACGTTGGCCAGCAGCGTCGGCTCGAAGAACTGGTCCGCGAGGTCGTCCGGAACGCCTTCGGGAGCGCGACGCTCCCCGCCGCGGACGAGTTCGGCGCCCTTTGCGACGGCGTCGTCGACGAGTTCCTGGACCCAGTCAGCCTGATCCGCGCTGATGAGGGGTCCGACGGTGGTGCCCTCCTCGAAGAGGTCGCCGGGTTGCCAGGCGTCCATCTCGTCCTCGAGCAGGTCGACGATCTCGTCGTGGACCGACTCGTGGGCGACGACGCGCGAGACGGCCGAACAGCGTTGGCCGGCGTACTTGAACGACCCCTTTGCGCAGTTGCCCGCGACGTCCTCGAGGTCGGCGTCGTCGAAGACGATCGCAGGGGCGTTACCGCCCAGTTCCATGTGCAGGTTGACCATCCCGCTTTCGCGTGCGATGTGTTTCCCGGCGCCCGACGAACCGGTCATCGCGATGGCGTTGACGCGGTCGTCGCCCGCGAGGACGTCACCGATCTCGCTCGCCTCGCCGGGGACGAAGTTGAACGCGCCGTCCGGGATGCCGTCGACCTCGCTGATGACGTCTGCGAGGATCGCCGCGGAAATCGGCGTCTTGCTCGCGGGTTTGAGCAGGACGCTGTTGCCCGCTGCGAGTGCAGGCGCAACCTGTAGTGCTGTCGTGGCCAGCGGATAGTTGTACGGCGTGATACAGAGCACGGCGCCGATCGGCTCGTGCTTGACGATGGCCTGCCAGCCCTCGTGACCGTCGGTCGAGCCCTCGCGGAACTCGCCTTTACTGACGATGTTGCGGGCTTCCTCCGCCGCGCGGTCGAACCGTTCGGCGGCCGATTCGACCTCACCACGGCCCGACGAGATCGGCTTGCCGGCTTCCCGGACGATCACTTCCGCGAGTTCCTCGCTGCGCTCGCGCAGCCCCTCGGCGATCGCTTCACACCACTTCGCGCGCTCGACGACGGTCGTCTGCCGGAGTTCGGGCTTTCGCGCGTGGGCCGCCTCGAGTGCCGTGCGCGCCTCGGCCGGTCCTGCAGCGTCGATCCGCGCGAACGAGCCACCGTCTGCGAGATCCGAGACCGTGATCGCGTCGTCGGTCTCGAGCCACTCGCCGTCTACGTATATCCGCTCTCGCCGCTGTGCAACTCTGGTTTCCATATCTAGCTGTTGAACGTCTACACTGAAAATATTTACTCACGGTCGAAAAAACCCCCATGGCTCCTGAGTGTATCGATGGAGAAGCTGTTTGGAGAACAAAAACAAGATGCCTGGTATACAGACTAATTATTTACTAAGACAGAAAAATTATTTCTCGACGGGAAATCTTTAAGAGTCTCGCGAGTGTACCGTTGAATTGCCATGAGTACACAGAAGACCGTCCGTCAGTCGGCCGACGCCGTCGAGGAGAACGAGCTTCGCCTCGATCAGGAGAAAGCCGAGCAGATCGTCGACGCGCTGAACACGGAACTGGCGAACTCGTACGTCCTGTACCACCAGCTCAAGAAACACCACTGGGTCGTCGAGGGTGCCGAGTTCCTCCCGCTGCACGAGTTCCTCGAGGAGGCCTACGAACACGTCGAGGAAGGCGCAGACATCATCGCCGAGCGCGCCCAGGCACTCGGCGGCGTCCCCGTCTCCGGCCCGACGAACCAGGAGCGACGCGCCACCGTCGAATTCGAGGGCGAGGACGTCTACGACGTCCGGACGATGTTCCAGAACGACCTCGAAATGTACGGCGACATCATCGAGTCGATGCGCGGCAGCATCGAACTCGCCGACAACCTCGGCGACTATGCCACCGCCGAGATCCTGCGCGAGATTCTCGTCACGCTCGAGGAGGACGCCCACCACTTCGAACACTACCTCGAGGACGATACGCTGGTGCTCGAGGAAGCGACGAAGTGAGGAGTCGCGCGCGGTCGACGATCGGTAGGTCCCCCGAACGCCTTTTTGTTACCGACGGCTGTAGATCACGCCCGCGAAAAGTCCGATAGCGACGAGTCCGAACAGCGGCCGGAGCGGATCGACGTAGGTCGCCAGCCACGACGTGCTGAAAAGCGCCACCAGAACGGCGTTGCAGTGTGGACAGGCGACGGCGAGAAAACCACTGGCCGTGGCACCGTAGGCACAGCCGTCGCCGTCGCAGTCGACACTCGCGCGCTGGACGACGTAGGCACCCGCCAGAGCACCCGTGAGCGCGAGAAAGAGGTAATCGAGCGTCGAGCGAGGAACCATCCGCTCGAAGATCGGTGTCGGAAGCAGGCCCGTCACGATCCCGGTAAACAGGACGAATCCGGCCGCGACGAGCCCGCCTTTCAGGAGCGCGTCTCGAGGCGGTTGCATAGGAGACTGCTCAGTGCTCGGGAGACAAACCGGTCGCGGATCGGTCCCGTCGGCGGAGACGGCTGTCCTACCGTTCGACCTCGACGGTCAGATCGGTCGCGATCCAGCCGTCTTTGTTGTCGCGTTCGGTAAAGACGACGTTTCCGGGGCGGGTCTCGTGGCTGGTCACGACCGCCGAGGGCTCCTCGAGTTCGTCGGCATCGGAATCCTGCCTGCGGGCGGGTACGTCCATCACGATGAGTTAGGCGAGCCTAAATCTAAAAGGGTTTTGGTTGGCCTGAGACGCTGGGAGACGTAAACTGGAGTGAGACTCTGGGCCGCTGTCGTTTTCGAGACCGACATCGTGTGAACTGTGTGGTTCACTTTCAAACTCCTCGAGACCGTATACGCGCGTATGGAGTTCGACGTGATCCAGGGAGACATCGCCGAACAGCCCGCCGAGGCGCTCGTCAACGCCGCCGGAACGAGCCTCCGGATGGGATCGGGTGTCGCCGGCGCGCTCAGACGGGCCGCGGGCGAGGAGATCAACGAGGAAGCGATGGAAAACGGGCCAGTGGACCTGGGCGAGGTCGCCGTCACCGACGCCTACGACCTGGATGCCGACCACGTCATCCACGCGGCCGCGATGCCTCACTACGGCGACGGCGAGGCGACCGAAGAGAGCATCCGCGACGCAACCCGGAACGCGCTCGAGAAGGCCGACGAACTCGGCTGCGAGTCGCTCGTTCTGCCGGCGCTCGGCTGTGGCGTCGCCGGCTTCGACCTCACGAAGGGCGCCGAGATCATCGGCGAGGAGATCGAGACGTACGAACCGGAGACGCTCGAGGAGGTTCGGTTCGTCGCCTACAGCGACGAGGAGTACGACGCGGTGCGGTCGGCTACGGGGAAAACCGAGGAGACGGAGATGGACGAAACCGAGGCCGACCGCTGATCAGGACAGCGAGAGGCCGCGAATCTCGACCGACGCCCCGTCTTCGACGCGACCGACGACCTTCCCGTCGGTCGCCGCGACGAGGTCCTCGGCCCGATCCTCGGGAACGGCGACGACGAACCCGGTTCCCATGTTGAACGTCCGGTGCATCTCCTCGTCCGTCACGTTCCCTTCGTCCTGGACGAACTCGAAGATCGGCTGGGCCGGGAACGGATCGTCGACGACGTACTCGTACTCGCCCATCCGCAGGAGGTTCGTCCAGCCGCCGCCGGTGACGTGGGCCGCCGCCCGGACGTCGTGTTCGTGCATCGGCTCGAGCAGGTCCGTGTAGATCCGGGTCGGTCGCAGCAGTTCCTCGCCGATCGTCCGCTCGTCGTCGTACGGGAACGGGTCGGTGTACTCGTGGTCGCGCGTGACGGCCTCGCGAGCCAGCGTCAGCCCGTTGGAGTGGATGCCGTTCGAGGCGAAGCCGACGAGAACGTCGCCGACCTCTGCCTCGCCCTCGAGTACGTCGTCTTTCTTCGCCAGTCCCGCACAGGTCCCCGCGAGGTCGAACCCTTTCACGACCTCGGGCATGACCGCAGTCTCGCCGCCGAGCATCGTCAGGTCGGCCTCCTCGAGTCCGACCGCGAGTCCCTCGCCGACCTGATTCGTGATCTCCTCGTCGGGTTCGTCGATCGCGAGGTAGTCGACGAAGGCGACGGGTTCGACGCCCGCGGCCACGAGGTCGTTGACGTTCATCGCGATGCAGTCGATGCCGATCGTCGAGAAGTCCTCGATTGCCTCGGCGACGAGCAGTTTCGTGCCGACGCCGTCGGTCGCAAGCGCCAGGTAGCGGTCGCCGATATCGATCAGACCGGCGTACTCGGTCGTGAGGTCGCTGCCGAAGGCCTCGAGCAGGGCCGCGGTCGCGTCCTCGCTGGCCTCGATGTCGACGCCCGTCTCGGCGTACGTGAGCCGTTCGTCGCCGTCGTCCGCTGAATCGGTCATGTTCGAACGACCGCGTGGGTCGAGCAAAAGGCCACCGGTCCCGCTCAGCCGGGTCAACGGACCGGCGCTACCAGAATCCAAACCGGAAGAGGAAGCCGGCCAGTAGAACCAAACTCAGCCCAAACACAGCCGCAAAAACTGGCTTGCTCCACTCGAGGACGCTTTTACCGTCCAACGGTCCAAACGGGATCATGTTGAACGCTGCGAGGAAGAGGTTGATCAGGACGCCCATGTGTCCGATCAGGCCGAGGTACCAGGCCAACTCTGTCTGACCGCGGAACAGGATCAAAAGCGGGAAGAAAAGCAACGCGAGCAGGAGATTCGTTACGGGACCTGCAAGCGCGATGTGACCGTTTTCCTCGAGCGTGATCCGTCCACGATGGTAGACGGCCCCCGGTGCAGCGAAAAGAAATCCGATCAGTGCGCTCATGATCGCCAGGAACAGCATCTGGTAGTCTGCCCGGAATTCGGCGATCTGGCCGTACTCGATCGCGACGACCTTGTGTGCGAGTTCGTGCAGGAGGAACGCGACCCCGACAGTTACGAAACTCAGGACGACCCTCGTGAGGAAGTAACCGACGGTGACCCATTCGGCGCGGTGGATCGGTGCGAGCAACAGTGCAAAGGCGACGCTCAGAACAATCCAGGCGATCGCGAGGTCGAACAGTTCCTTGTCGCTGAACGTGAGTTCGGGCTCGGAACGGCGACTGTTACGGACGCTCACGTGATCATCCCTCGGATTAGCTCGAGGCTGTTCCGTGCGCCCTGGAGCAGTTCGTTCATCAGGGCGTCGACGCCGCCGATTTCGCCGCCGAACCACGGTAGGACGACGATCGGGAACAGCAAGGTTGCAATCAGGCTCCCGATGTTGGTCAGGGCGACGATCATGATCAGTCGAAAGAGAGGGACGTTGAACATCTCTCCGAGGGCTTCGCCGATCGGACGACTGGTGTCGTCGACAATCTCGTTCAACGTCTGGATGTCACGGACGTTGACCGGCCGGTGTCTGAGTTCGACGTAGCCGGCGAACCAGCCTGGTGCGAGCATCGGGTTGATGCTCGTGAGCCAGGCGACCAGTCCACCGACGCCGGCGCTGGTCCAGCGAGCGCCCGCGAGCCGTGCGAGTGTAAACGCGAAGATTCCGTTGAACAGGAACCACGCCAGGAAGATCTGCAACAGGAACGTGTTCTGGACGCCAGCCATGAGCAACAGGAAGAAAAAGCCGAAGAAGCCGATCATGACCAGGTACCCAAAGATCTTCATCGGCGAAAACCGGCGACTCGAGGCCGTCCCGGTCAGCGACTCCATCGGCGGCAGCTCCGAAGGATTCTCGAGATAGCGTTCGATGCCTGCCCGGTGGCCGGCGCCGACGACGGCGAGGACGTCGTACCCCTCCTGGCGGAGCACGTGGAGTTTGTGCGCGATGTAGGCGTCGCGTTCGTCGATCAGTGCGTTCGCTCCGCGCGGGCTGAACCGGCGGAACTCCTCCATCATTGCGGCGACGACGTCGCCGTCGGTCATCTCCTCGATGTCGATCTCGTCGACGTCTTCGACGTCGCCGCCGAGCGTCTCGAGGACGATGCCGAGGGCACCGCCGATCACGACACCGATACCGAGCCCTGCGAGGATACCGATCGTCCCACGGATCGCGTAGATGCCGGCGCTCTCGAAGTTCGTCGCCGACAGCGGTCCGACGAAGGTCTCGGTCGTGACGAGCGCGAGACAGCCGACGATGCCGATGACGGCGCCAGCGAGCAGTCGTATCTGGAAGCCGTCGATCGTGCTATCGTCGCCGGCGGATTCGAGAGAGGGGAGAAAGAGCAACCCGAGTAACACGCCGCCGATCGCACCGACGCCGAGAGCGCCGACGTACTGCAGCGTCGTCGGATCGGTGGTCCCGAACAGAAGCACTTCGCCGTAACCGAGCAGCGGTGCGACGAACGCAGTGACGACGAGACCGACGAACATTCCGAGGACGGCACCGAACGTGAGGCCGATCGTCCGGGGATCGGTGATACCCAGCGCCAGTCCACCGACCATCTTCAGCTTCTCCGTGAAGGAGAGGCGGCTCCAGAATCGCTGGATCGTCACCTGAATGTCGCGGTCGACCAGCGCGACGCCGCTACCGTTTCGTTCGGCGGCCTCGAGCGCCGCCTGCATGTCGGCGCCGGGTTCGACGTCGAACTGGTCGCCGAGTCGCGACTGGACGTACGACAGCATCCAGTAGGCCAGAAACTGGAACACGGTGTTGCCCGACAACAGGTCCTTGGCCTCGAGGTCGTCGGGCGTGCCGCCTTGCATCTGGCGGTATCGGCCTTCGTCGAGTTCTACTGCGACCACGTCGGGTCGTTTCTCGTCGACCGTCTCGTGGACTTCGTCGACGCTCGCTTGCGAGACGTGTGCGGTCCCGAGGACGTCGACGGAACCGGAGCCGTCGCCCGACTCGGGGGGTTCGGGCGGCTCCGGCACGTCGGCGTCACCTCCATCGCTCATTAGTGGTTCAATAAGGCCGCGACTTTTACCAGTATCGAAGCGACCGATCGATAGTGAAAGAGTCAATGTCGTCCTGGCTGAACGTCGAGCAATGACGGATCTCATCGAGACGGTCGTCGAGAACCGGGAGATGGTCCAGCCACAGCACAGCAACATGCTCGAGGTCGCCCACGGGGGCAACGTCATGAAGTGGATGGACGAGGTAGGTGCGATGTCGGCGATGCGATTCGCCGGCGAAACCTGCGTCACCGCCAGAGTCAACCGGATGAACTTCGAGCGGCCGATTCCCGTGGGAGACACGGCCTACATCACGGCCTACGTCTACGAGGCAGGTACCTCGAGCGTCAAGGTGCGGCTGGTCACCGAACGCGAGGACTTGCGTACCCGGGAACGCGAGAAGACGACCGAGTCGTACTTCGTCTACGTCGCGATCGACGAGGACAACACGCCGACCACAGTTCCCGAGTTGACGGTCAGCACGGACGAGGAGAAGCGACTTCAGGAGGAGGCGATCGCGGGGGAGAACGGGGAGAGCTGATTACTCGAAGCGAATCGTCTCGGTTCCGGGATCGATTTCGACGCGACTGCCGATCGGAATCGGCGTCGTCGGCCAGGTGTGTCCGAAGTCGATGTCGAACACGATCGGTGCGTCGGGGTTGTACTCATCGAAGACGCCCGTAATCGCATCACGTTGCTGTTCTCGGTACCGCTCGCGTCGTTCCGGCGGCCGATCCTCGAGGTGGGATCTGCTCGCGGGCCGACCGACGAGGACGCCGGCGAACCGCTCGAGCAGTCCCCGTTCGCCCAGTGCCTGGAGCACGCCTTCGACCCAGGTCGGTTCCGGCAGTTCTTCCGAGGTCTCGAGCGCGAGGATCGTTCCCTCGAGTTCCGTGTCGTCGGGTAGGTACCGGTCGGCGACGAACTGCTGGTCGAGAATCTCGAGCGAGCCACCCCAGAGCCGGCCCTCGACGGTCTCGTCGCCGCCGGCCCACTGCCATCCGGGGTTGGGTTCGGTCTCGCGTGGCTCCTCGAGGGAGTCCGGATCGATCCAGTCGCCGGGTTCGTCGGTGAATCGCTCGGCAGGACGAATCTCGCCGAACGACTCGTCGAAGAACGCACGTTCGGTGTACTCGACGGTGTGATCGAACATGTGGCCGTCCATCCCGAGTTCGACCATCACCGTCGGCCCGTAGTAGGAGACGATTCCGAGATTCCAGAGGTACAGCGCGAGGTTCGTGTTGTCGCTGTAGCCGTAGAGCCGGGTCGGGTTCTCCTGGAGGATCTCGGGATCTAAGTGCTCGAGAACTTTGATCTGGTCGTTCCCACCGATGACGGTGATGACGCCGTCTATCTCGGGGTCTTCGAAGGCGTCCATCACGTCTTTCGCGCGCGCTTCCGGATCGTTCGCCAGCGTCTCCTGGTCCATCGAGACCGTCGGGTACTCGACGGGTTCGAGGTCGAACACGTCCCGGAGCCGCTCGAGGCCGAGTTCGTAGACGTGCGGGAACTCGTCCGTGGGGTTCGACGACGGTGCGACGACTGCGACCTGACTGCCGCGCTCGAGCGGCGGCGGGGTAACGAATTCGTTCATGTGACGACCGGCTACCGGAGGACGATACGGCGACCACCACTTCAATTATTTCATTTTAACTTTCCGACTCTTCGCCTCCTCTACGTACTCGCTCGCGGTGCTGTGCGTGTCTGCGAGGGTCGCGCCGACGAGCGCGCCAATCGCGCCGCCGGTACTCGCCGCATTTCGATTGAACAGTCCGCCGATCGCAGCGCCGATCGCCGCACCGATCGCCGCGTACCGGGCGCGCCGAAGCACGTTCGTGAATCGCTCTCTCATGGACTGGTCTATCCACGAATTCGAACAAATATGTTTTCCCGAGAACGACGCGATGGGTGGGTGGCAGTCGTTCAGAGGATCGTCTCGAGATCGCCGAGCGACTCGAGAACGTGATCGGGTTCGACGTCGGATGACTCGAGATCCGACCGATCGGTGATACCGGTGAGTACGACGGCCGTCGTCATCCCCGCGCGTTTCCCGAGAGCGATGTCCGTGTCGAGTCGATCGCCGACGACGAGGATCTCGCTCGGATCGGCTTCGAGGCGTTTCTGCGCTGCGTCGGCGGCGACCGCTGATGGCTTGCCGAGGATCGCGTCGACCTCGCGGTCGGCGACGGCCTCCATCGCGGCGATGATCGCCCCCGATCCCGGAATCGTGCCGTCGTCGACCGGGATCGTCGTGTCTGGATCCGTGCCGTAGAACGGGACCTCGCCCTCGAGCGCACGTAGTGACTCCCAGAGCGTACCGTAGGAGAAGTCGTCGTCGAACGAACCGAGGACGACGTCGGCCTCGTCGGGATCAGTAGTCAGTTCGACCGCCGCGTCCTCGAGGATCGACTCGAGGCGCTCCGCGCCGACGAGATAGACCGAATCGTCCGCGTGGTTCCGTGAGAGGTACTCCGCGGAGACGGTCGCGGAGGTCAGCACCGACGTGGGGTCGACCTCGAACCCGTGTGGCTCGAGTTTCTCCCGGTAGTGGACACCGCCACGGGTCGGATTGTTCGAGAAGAGCAGTTTCGAGCAGTCCGCGGCCTCGAGTGCGCGGAGTCCGGCGTCCACGCCAGGAATCAACTCGTCGCCCCGGACGATCGTGCCGTCGACGTCGAGGATTACCCCCTCGTAGTCGGTCATCGGTCGAACGTACGGCTGACTGCCGATTGAGTGTTTCCCTCCGGTCACCGCTCGAACTCGAGTTCCAGTTCGTCCGTTTCGACGCCGGCTTCGTCCGCTCGCTCGTTGGCGTCGATCAGACGCTCGAGTTTCTCCTCGAACTCCGCATCGGAGAGTTCGCCGGCGGCGTATCGGCTCTGGAGTGCCGTGACGGGGTCGGATACAGCGGTTTCATCCACTTTCGTTTCGGCGTCGGCGGTCGCTTCTTCGGAGGATTCGTCCGTTTGCATGAGATACCACACGAGTACGAAACTGAGGACGAACAGGGCCGTAATCGCGACTGCAACCCAGGGCCCGGCGAGCAACAGCGCCGCGATGATCACCACGTCCGCGAGGACGAACTTGATCGCGAAGATCTCCGCGAGGCTGTACTCCCGCCCACCACTCTCTGCCATACGGTGGCGTACGCGCTTCGGTAGAATAATTGTGGGGATCGACTCCTCGGCCACGAGGAAGAATTCTTATCCCCGGACCCGCCGTACTGACGTCCATGACACTCGAGGTCGAACCCCCGGAACCGCCGGAACTGGAGTTCGTCGACCCGAACGAGTACGAGGACGCGACGATAAGCGCCGACGGCGAGGTCGACTACCGTCGCGAAGAACTCCAGGCGTTTCTCGAGGAGGGTGCCTGGGCAGAGGCCTTCGCGGAGTGGCGCGAGGATACCGACCTCGAGCAACGGGAGTACGAGATCGCTCGTGACCTCGAACTCTTCGCGGAGTACGATTTCTTCTGGGATGATTTCGCCGATCGAGTGGGGTATCATGCACCGGGCATTCCGGAAGACTGGCAGACGCGGGAGTATCACCCCGAACTGGACACCTGGGGGACGGTCTCGTCGATCAACGCCGAACTGACCGAGTTCGGGCAGGTCGTCTCGGTGGTGCTCAAAGAGGAGTACATCGACTGGGAGGCCGAGTACGAACCGCCGGAGGATCTGCCGGACTTCGACTGATACTGTCCGAGAGGATAATACGAATTCGGACTCACTCGGTATCGACGACCACAGCGGAGCGACTGCTCTTCACGTCGTGCTGTCGGGCAGTACGACCGAGTCAGCCCGACCATTCGCCGGCGAGGTCGCCAGCGACGTTCTCCCGCCAGAGGTCGAAGTCGCGTTTACAGTCTCCGTTCTCGTCGACGTGATCGACGAATCCTGCGCCGGGCGATGCGAGTTCGTCCCCACAGAAGGGACACGTGATCGGGTCGCTCCAGTCTGCTGTCGTGCTCACTGCCATACTGGGCAGTCCAACGAACTCGTATATAAGTTCTGGCGGCTAGGTCGTAGTACACCATTATGGGATTAAATGGCATATGTATACTGGTGGCGGTCGACGGCGCGTTCGCTCGAGCGGACAACCGGAGCTTTCTCGTCGGGGCGGCATCCTACGTTGGACAGGTACGTGATGTCGGTTACCAGGGCGGTTCGACGGGCGACGGAGCTAGACGTTCTCGTTCTGACTGCCGGAATCTGGTTTCTCGCGAAATTCATCCGGTATGCGTTCCCACCTCTCTTTGGCCCCCTTCAGGAGAGCTACGGCGTCTCGAACGCCGTCCTCGGAACGGCGTTTACCGGTTTCATGCTCGTCTACGCGGCCATGCAGTTTCCCTCCGGCGTGCTCGCGGATCGGCTCGGCTCCGTGACTGTCATTACCGCAGGCGTCCTCGTCGCGGCGCTCGCGTCGCTTTCGCTGGTCGTCGACTCCCCGTTCGTCGTCCTCGCTCTCGCGATGCTCGTCATGGGTGCGGGAACCGGCGCACACAAGACCGTCGCCGTTCGGTTACTCTCTCGAACGTACCCTTCCCGGACGGGACGTGCGCTCGGCGTCTTCGATACGGTCGGGACGTTCGGCGGCGTGATCGCGCCTGCGGCAGTCGTCGCCGCCGCTGGAATCGCGTTCGCGTTCGGCGAAAGCTGGCGCGTCATCTTCTTGGCCGCCGGCACCGTCGGCGTCGGGTTCGCGGTCGCGTTCTGGCGACGCGTTCCGTCGCGAGTGCCCGACGGGGAAACCAGTTCCGACGCGACGACTCTGGCCGTCGGATCCGACGAACTCCGCCGGTACGCGACGCTGTTTCTGGACTGGCGCTTTGCCGTCTTCGCGCTCCTGACGGTACTCTTCTCGTTTACCTACAACGGGCTGGTCGCGTTCGCCCCGCTGTATCTGACCGACGAAGCACAGCTCACGGACGCCACTGCCGGACTGCTGTACAGCGGACTCTTTCTCGCGAGTCTCGTCCAGCTGGTGACCGGCGAACTCAGTGATCGGCTCGGTCGGCTACCGATCATCGTCGCAACGCTTGGACTCGCGACGACCTCGCTCGTCGCGTTCGTCTCGCTGACCGGAACGGCCGGCCCGGTCGTCCTCGGAACCGCGCTCGTCGCCGCCGGGATCGGCTCTCACGGGTTCCGCCCCGTTAGAGGCGCCTACCTCATGTCCGCGATTCCTGACGAGGTCGCCGCTGGCGGTCTGGGCGTCGTCCGAACCCTGTTGATGGCGGCCGGAGCTATCGCGCCCGCAGTCGTCGGCACGATGTCGGAAACCGTCGGATTCCGGCCTGCGTTCTGGCTGCTCACAGCGTCGGTCGGCGGCGCCACCCTGCTGGCGGTCGTGCTCCTGATCGCACGGCCGAACCGATAGCAGGAACCAGTGCTTCCGTTCACAATCGGTAGTTACACTCGCTCGAGCCCAGGACTATGAAAACAGTTAACATACGCCGTCCCGAGTGCGTGCGTATGTCACTCGCCGAACCGCTCGAGTACGAGTGCGTCCAATGTAACCGCCGAGAACTGGTCGACGACGCGCTCGTGAGCACCTGCCGACGATGTGGGGGCGAGATGCGAAACGTCGAGTTGATCCGCGACTGAGACGAGCATACGAGCGCCGCGGTTTTTTGCCGCCGATCGTCGAAGCCTGCCGTATGTACTCGATGGTCGACCTAGAGAAGATGCGGCCGAGCGTCTGGGAGTTCGAACGTGGCGAGGAGAACACCTATAGTAGCCACTGAAAGTCAGTGCGCACCCGATCGCACGACAGCGGTGCGATCGGTGTGCAAACAGTTTCAGTTGTTACTATACCATCGACAGGACCAGCAGGAGGAACTGTACGTCGTCCTCGAGGGCACCGTCGACGTGACGATCGAACGCGCCGATCAGCGCGACCGCATCGAACTCACGAGCGGGGATTTCCTCGTCGTCCCACCCGAATCGTGGCGACAACTCGAGGCGATCGAGGAGAGTCGCGTGCTGGTCGTCGGCGCACCGAACGTCGCCGACGACGCGGTAGTCGAAGAGCGAGGAAAACTGGGATAGGCCCGTCAGAACGCCCGCTTGATCTTCTCGAAGAAGCCGTCTTTTACCTCGATCTCGTCGCCGCCAGCCTCGGCGAACGCCTCGAGTGCCTCGCGTTGTTCCTCGTTCAAGCTCTCGGGCGTGACGATCTGGACCTGCACGTAGAGGTCGCCCGTACCGCGACCGCGCAGGCGTGGCATTCCTTTCCCCTCGAGGCGGAACGTCTCGCCGCTCTGGGTACCGGCAGGAATGTCGAACTCCGCCATGCCGTCTAGGGTCGGCACTTCGGCGGTATCGCCGAAGGTCGCCTGCGGGAACGAGATCGGAAGCCGATAGCGGAGGTCGTCACCCTCGCGTTCGAACTCCTCGTGCTCGCGAATCGAGATGTCGATCAGCAGGTCGCCGTTGGGTCCGCCGTCGGGACTGGGTGCTCCTTCACGTTCCATTCGCAGGGTCTGGTCGTCCTGGATGCCGGCCGGGACTTCGACCGTCAGCGTCGCCTCGTTGCGGACGTATCCTTCGCCGCGACACTCGCTGCAGGTCTCCGAGTAGAGCGTCCCCTCTCCTTCACAGCGTCGACACGTCGTCGTCTGTTGTACGCGTCCGAGCGGCGTCTGCTGGACCTGTCGCTTCTGACCACGACCCCGACACTCGGGACAGGTCTGGGCGTCCGCGTCGGGCGGATGACCCTCGCCGTGACACGCCTCGCAACTCTCGGGCCGTTCGATCGTGAACTGCTTTTCGACGCCGGTGAAGGCCTCTTCTAAGTCGATCTCGAGTTCGGTCCGGAGGTCACGGCCCGACCGCTGACGACGGCCGCGGCCGCCACCGCCGCCGAACACCTGTTCGAAGATGTCGCCGAGACCGCCGCCCATCCCGCCGCCGCCCATCCCGCCGAACGGGTCGCCGCCCATCCCGCCGGCGCCGGTGCGGTCGCCCGCGTCGAAGCCGTGTTTCTCGGCCTGCTCGTAGCGGTTGTGGCCCATCCGGTCGTAGGCCTGCCGTTTCTCCTCGTCGGTCAGGACCTGCTTTGCCTTCTGGATCTTCTTGAACTTCTCCTCGGCGTTCGGGTCGTCGCTGACGTCCGGGTGATACTCCGTGGCCTTCTCCCGGTAGGCCTGTTTGATCTCCTCGGTGGAGGCGTCGGAACTCACACCGAGCACGTCGTAGAAATCCTCGCTCATTCGTTGTCACCCGATAATCCGTTGAGCCACTTGAAACGAACGAACCTGCGAACCACCTGTCCGGCGAAAAACAGCTACGACACTGGTTGCGGCCAAAACGATCGGCCGTTATTTGTCGTCGTCTTCCTCGAAGTCGACGTCCTCGAAGTCGGCGTCGACGTACTCCTCGTCGTCGTCGGCACCTGCGCCCGCTGGACCGGCACCGGGGTTCGGACCGCCGCCCATGCCGCCCATACCACCGGGGCCTGCGCCGGCCGCACCAGCGCCACCGGCACCGCCAGCCGCGCCAGCATCAGCCTGTTGCTGGTACATCTGTTTGCCGATCTCCTGCAGTTCCTGACTCAGGTCTTCGGTCGCCGCCTCGATGTCCTCGGCGTCGGCGTCGGCGTCGTCGATCGTCTCCTCGAGATCCTCGACGGCTGCTTCGATGGTTTCACGCAGGTCGTCGTCGACCTGCTCGTCGTTTTCCTCCAGGAGTTTCTCGGCGCGCTGGATCGTCGCCTCGGCGGTGTTGCGTGCTTCGATGCGCTGGCGCTTCTTCTCGTCTTCTTCGGCGTGTTTCTCGGCCTCCTCCTGCATCTTCTCGATCTCGCTGTCGGAGAGACCGGCACCACCCTCGATGGTGATCTCTTCGCTCTCGCCGCTGCCTTTGTCCTCGGCGGTGACGTTGACGATCCCGTTCTCGTCGATCGAGAACATGACCTCGATCTGTGGGGTGCCCGCAGGCGCCGGCGGGATACCGGTCAGGTGGAACTCGCCGAGCAGTTCGTTCTCCTCGGCGATCTCGCGTTCACCCTGGAAGACTCGTACCTGGACGGTGGTCTGGTTGTCCGCCGCAGTCGTGAAGATCTTCGACTCCTCCGTCGGGATAGTCGTGTTCTTCTCGATCAGGCGCTCGAAGAGGCCACCCTTGACCTCGATACCGAGCGACAGTGGCGTCACGTCCAGCAGGACGATGTCGTCGACCTCGCCGCCGAGGACGCCACCCTGAATCGCCGCACCCAGTGCGACGGCCTCGTCGGGGTTGACGTTCTTCTGGGGCTCCTGACCCGTGAGTTCCTCGACTTTCTCCGCGACCTGTGGCATCCGCGTCGAGCCACCGACCAGCAGTACCTCGTCGATCTCGTCTTTCGAGTAGCCCGCGTCCGCTAGGGCCTGCTCGGTCGGGTCGACGGTACGCTCGATGAGGTCCTCGCTCAGCGACTCGAACTTCGCGCGGGTGAGCGACTCTTCCAGGTGGATCGGGCCGTCGTCGGTCGCCGTAATGAAGGGCAGGTTGATCTCGGTCTCCTTGCGCGAGGAGAGTTCGATCTTGGCTTCCTCGGCGGCGTCTTTCAGCCGCTGGAGGGCCTGGCGATCCTCGCGGAGGTCGATCCCGTGTTCGGCCTCGAAGTTCTCGGCGAGCCAGTCGATGATCGCCTGGTCCCAGTCGTCGCCACCGAGGTCGTTGTCACCGTTGGTGGCGACGACCTCGTAGACGCCGCCGCCGAGATCGAGAATAGAGACGTCGAAGGTACCGCCTCCGAGGTCGTAGACGAGAACGGTCTGGTCGGATTCGTCGTCGAGGCCGTAGGCCATCGACGCGGCGGTCGGCTCGTTGACGATGCGCTCGACCTCGAAGCCGGCGATCTCGCCGGCGTCTTTGGTCGCCTGGCGCTGTCGATCCGAGAAGTACGCAGGGACCGTGATGACGGCCTTCTCGACCTCGTCGCCGAGGTACTCTTCGGCGTCGTGTTTGATCTTCTGGAGGATCATCGCCGAAATCTCTTCGGGCGTGTACTCCTCGCCCTCGATCTCGACGGTGTAGTCCTCCTCCCCCATGTGACGCTTGATGGACTGGATCGTCTTCTCGGGGTTCTGGACGGCCTGGTTCTTCGCGGGTTTGCCGACGAGTCGCTCGTCGTCGTCGGTGAACGCGACCATCGAGGGCGTCGTCCGTTCGCCCTCGGCGTTGGCGATGATCTCCGGATCGCCGCCTTCCATCACTGCGAAGGCACTGTTCGTCGTTCCGAGGTCGATTCCGAGAATCTTGTTACTCGCCATTATGGGAGGTATTGTGCGCACTTTGTTTTAAGCGTTACTAGCCCGAACGACGAGCCGAATAAAACTCCACAGAATCGGGCATACGGGCCGCTAGCGCGCTTCTGGTGGCTGAAATCCGACTGGAGATCAGGAAACCGTTTTACACGCCGATCGCACAGTTCACGGGTCGTTTCTCCCCGCTCTGCTCACGGGCACTCGTGCCCGTTCGCACGGTTCGCGGGAACTCTGATCCCGCGTTATTCGCTTCTCGCAGTTCTTAGCCCTGTCAGTCCTTCTCGCGGTTCTCGGTTCCGTCGGTCACTCGAGTCGCGCTTCCCTCGTTCGATCGGTTGTGCAGTGACAGCAGTGGCGACTAGTGGCGGTCCAAGCCTGAACTGAGGGGTCGAATTCAGCGGTGTGGGTCGGTTCGACCCATCAGTCGACGTCTGGAACGGTACTGTCGTAACAACTGCAACTAGTTACACACTGATCGCATAGCTGTCGTGCGATCAGGTGTGCAGTGACTTACAGTGGCTACTATAGTTCGTCGGCCACGCTCTCGAGTCGCTCGTCGTCGAAACCGAAATGCGTCGAAAATATCGGGTAACTGGTCGTCGAAACCGTCGGTTAGCTCTCGTCGCCGGCGTCTTCCTCGACTTCGCCGCCGAGTTCGATCGCTTCCTCGTCGTCGCTGTTCTCGCCGTCGCTCGCTTCGTCGTCGGTTCCGTCGGCGTCCGTCGGGTCGTCCCCCTCCTGCTCCGCGTCGCCTGCGAGTTCGCCGTTCGAGACGGTTACCTGTGCGTTCTGGATGACCTTGTCGCCCATCTCGTAGCCGGCCGTGTAGACGTCCGCGATCGTTCCCTCCGGTTGATCGCTGTCGACGTTCATCATAACCTCGTGGCGCTGGGGATCGATCTCCTCACCGGGTTCGGGGTCGATTTCCGTGACGTTTTCGTCCTCCAGGATGCGATCGAACTCCCGTAGCGTCATCTCGACGCCGTCCCGGAGGCTGTCGGCGTCGCCGCTTTCCTCCTCGAGGGCACGCTTCAGGTTGTCCCGGACGTCGACGAGTCGTTCGACGAGGTCTTCGGTCGCCCGATCCTTGATCTGCTCCTGGCGTTTCTTCGCTCGCTTCTTGTAGTTCTGGAAGTCGGCCTGCTTGCGCTTGAGCCGGCTTTTCAGATCCTCGATCTCTTCTTCGTACTCCTCGAGTTGCGCGTCCCGTTCGTCGACCGCCTGCCGGTGGGCCTCGAGTTCCGACTGCAGATCTTCGATCGTCTGGGCCTGGGCTTCGACGCGTTCGCTCAGGTCGTGGAGTTCCTCGCGCTGGTGCTGCACGGTCCCGGAGAGGTCCCGGGCCTGGTCGACGATCGAGTTGACCTTGTGTGCGAGTCTGTCGTCGTACTCGTTGACCCGCTCGAGAATGCTCTGGACGTCCGAACTCGTTTCGGGACTTCCTTCGTCCTCGGTCGACGACTCGTCCGACTCGCTCGAACTCGGGGCGTCGTCCTCGGTGGTCGACTCGTCAGCGGTTGCCGACGCGTCGGCGTCTTCCTGACCGACGTCGTCCTCGTCCGCTGGAACGTCCGCTTGATCGGCAGACGTCGTCTCGCCGTCGTCGGATTTCTCCTCGGACGGGACACCCTGGGCCGACGGATTCGTGCCCTCGTCTTCGCTCATGTTCGAACCAAGGAACAGCGGTAATAAAAGGGTTGAGGTCACCGGCTACGCGGGCACTACCAGTCAGAATTCCAACGGAAAGTGACGTCGACGTCCCGGTTCCCTGGTGGGACGGCGCGTGAGTGATCTGCTCGACGTGGCGGCCAGCAGGCAGTCAGGAGGGAGTGTCGGTGGTTCGGCGTTCGACGACGACGTCGCCGCGACTCGAGACGGTCACCAGACAGTCCTGATAGGTGAAACTCACTTTGACCGGTTTCCCCCGGGCTTCAGAGGCAGCGACGAGTTCGTCCAGTGCTTCGGTGTCGATACTCTCGAACAGCGGCGGCATCTCGAGGGGTTCCTGACCCGTCACGGACGCGACGGTTTCGACGACGGTGATGACGGCTGCGTCGGGTTCCGTTTCGAACCGGGCGTGGACGACTTCGGTCACGACGTCGTCGTCGCTGCTGCTATCGAAAATCCAGGAAACAGTCGAATCGAGTTGCGTCAGATTATCACTCATTAACGACAGGTACGGTCGGTGCCGAAGTAAGAGGGGACGCTGACCAGTCAGCGTGCTTTCGCACCCGACTTCTCGTACAGTTGCTGGAGAACGATCCGCTGGGCCTTGCGGAGGTGCTGGTTGAACGTCTGGCGAGTGACGTCGAACCGGTCGGCGAGTTCGCCGCCGGTACTGGTCCGGGGCGTGTCGAAGTAGCCGCTAAAATAGGCGGCCTCGAGTGCGGCGAACTGTCGGTCGGTGAGTTCGTCGACGACGACGTCGTACAGCAGGTGTGGCGAGTAGACGAGTTCCTGGGAGACGAGTTCGACCTCGGGGTGAAACTCCCGGATGCCGTCGGCGGCCAACCGCGGATCGACGTCGCCCGGCAGTTCGCCGAGGAACCGAACTTCGTCGTGAGCGATGACGATCGAACGAGGGCGACCTCCGAGCGACTGGAACACCTCCGAGACCGTGGCCAGTTCCGCCCGTGCTTCGACCCGGCTGTATCCCTCGGCCGTACTGAGCAGGCGGACGTCGACGTAGTGGGGGACCTCTTCGACGGCGGTGACGAACTCGCTCGCCGAGAGGTCCGACGTTCCCATGTACTGGACGGTCGCGCCGTCGGGCAGGGAGACGACGGATTCGACCTCGATCCGCCACTCACCGGTGTCGACCCGGAGGGAGGGTGGCACCGCCGACTCGTCGGTTCGAAACTCGACGAATCGCATGTGCTCGCTGGTCAGTTGCTCCTCCCGTCGTTTCAGTTCCGTCACGTCCTCGAACGCGACGACGACGTACTCGACCTCGCCGGTCTCGTTCGTGAGGGGTGCGGAGTTGAGCGTCAACCACCGTTCCGAGCCGTCAGATCGCTCGAACCAGTGTTCGAACCCGAAGACGGGCTCGCCGGTCTCGAGCACCTCCGATACCGGATATTCCTCCATGGAAATCGGCGCTCCAGTGTCGTCGTAGACCTCCCAGCCGTCCGGCCCGTACCGTCGACTCGTAATCTCCTCGCGTGAAAACCCGAGTGTCTCGGTCGCTCGCTCGTTCGCGAATTCGATCGCGCCGCCCGAATCGATGACGACTGTACTGACAGGGGCGACGTCGAACACGCGACGTGCGAGGCCCTCTGGCGGGAGGTCGTCGGACTCCGTCTCGAGTCCCTTCGATGGTGGCTCTTCCTCCGGAGGATCGGTGTTCGGCTCATCCATCGGCATCCCCTCTCCGGTCCGGACGCTCCCCGGTTCGATCCTGTCTCTCGCCGCCCTCGAGTGGGTCGAGCCGGCGGTTACTGTTCGACGTCGCGTCGATCACAGGTACCGTAGGTGGCCGACGAATAAGTGCCTACCACCGGTGGGAAATCGCGACGGTCCGTTCGGTTAACGGGTCGTCATCGATCGTGGGACCGACGCCGCTCTTCGGGGAAGATGCTCTCGGGGAGATACGCCGAGACGGTCCAGTTCGGCGCGTTGACGATCTGGTTGATCTTCAGATCGACCGCCGCCGAACACAGGATGTAGGCCTGCTCGCGTGCGAGTCCACGTTCGTCGTGGAGGTGGTCGACCATCCCGCGGACGGCGTCTCTGGCCGCCTCGTGCAGGTCGTCGCCGACTCCAGTCGTCCCGAACGCGGGTTCGTCGCGTCCGGTCGGCGTGAACGGGCCGCCGGTCTCGAACTGCGGGCGCTCGAGGTCCATCTCCGACCGGACCGAGAGCCGACACGTGACTGACATCGGGGCTTCGATCGCCGAGATGCAGACTTCCCCGTCGCCCTGGGCGGCGTGACAGTCGCCGATGCTGAACAGCGCGTCTTCGACCGCTACCGGGAGATACAGTGTCGATCCTGCGGTGAGCTGTTTGATGTCGAGATTGCCGCCGACCGACCGTGGCGGCTGGGTGTCGTGATCTCCCTCTTCGGCGGGCGCGACGCCGACGGTTCCCGGGAACGGATGTATCGGGACCTCGATCCCGTCTTCTCGTTGCATCTCCGACGCACCGCCGTCGACGAACTGAGCGGCACCGTCCTCGAACTCCCAGACGTGTATCGCCGGCTCCGGGAATTCCTCGGGAAGGAGACCCAGTCCCGCCTCGCCGGGCAAGACGAGGGTGTAGCCCCACCCCTGGTGTTCGAGTTCGAGGACGTCCACCTGGAGCACGTCCCCAGGCTGGGCACCTTCGACCGCGAGCGGTCCCGTCAGCGTGTGAACCTGCTCGACGTCCAAGTCGGCCAGATCAGCGACAGTCGAGTCCGGTTCGATCTGGCCGTTCGTGGCGTCCCGGCACTCGAACTCGACGACGTCCCCGGACTCGATCGTTCGTATCGGCTCGAGAGCGTTGTTCCACCTGTTGTGAACGGTGTCGTCGGTCGCACTCACCCGGTGGTCGACTGTGTTGTGCTCGATCGACATTCGGAGCAATACACGAGACGAGACGACATAAAGGAGTCCCGAGGCGAGACGCCGTGATCCCGACAGTATTTGTCCGTCGACTCCCCACTCACGACCGTGACGCGGCCCGATTCCACAGGATCGACTCCGGTCGAACTCCGGTACGAGGACGGGACGATCCGGATCGACGGCCTCGAGGAAGCGACCGTCCGCCGAATCCGAGAGCGGGTGCCGACGCTTGCACTCGAGGACGACAACCGAACCGACAGCCACCGTATTCCGGCATTTCGGTACGCAGAACTTCGCCGGACGCTCCTCGAACACGTCGTCCCGGACGAACTCGAGGATCGGGCCCTCTCGCTCCCGTCGGTTCCGAACCTCGAGTCGACGTACGAACTCCGGGAGTACCAGCACGAGGCGCTCGAAGCGTGGCTCGAGACCGATCGCTGGAGTCGGGGGTCGTCGCTGTCGGCCCTCGAGCAGGCACCCGCCGGCGTCCTCGAGATGCCCACCGGGAGCGGCAAGACCGTCGTCGCCCTGGAAGCGATCGAACGTCTGGACACCCCGACGCTCGTCGTCGTTCCAACGATCGACCTGTTAGAGCAGTGGGAGCGGGAACTCGAGGAAGAGTTCGGCTCCACCGGGCCGACCGGATCGGCCGACGGCGTCTCGATCGGCCGACTCGGTGGCGGCGAACAACGGCTCGAGCCGATCACCGTCTCGACGTACGACTCGGCGTACCTCAAGGCAGACGCCATCGGCGACCGGTTCGGATTCGTCGTCTTCGACGAGGTCCACCACCTCGGCGGCGAGGGGTATCGCGAGATCGGGCGACTGCTCGCCGCGCCCGCGCGACTCGGCCTGACGGCGACGTTCGAACGCCCCGACGGTGCCCACGAGGTCGTCGAACGCATCGTCGGCCCGCTGGTCCACCGGATCGCCGCGGACGAACTCGCCGGCGACCACCTCGCATCCTACGACGTCAAACGACTCGCAGTGTCGCTCACCCCCGAGGAACGCGAGGAGTACGAACGCAACCAGGAGACGTTCACCGACTATCTCGCGCGATCGAACATCCGAATGCACAGCGGCTCGGACTATCAGGAACTCGTCAAACGCTCCGGGTCGGATCCCGCCGCTCGCGAAGCACTGCTCGCCCGCCAGCGCGCACGCGAGATAGCTCGAGGCAGCGAGGCCAAACTCGAGGCGCTCGAGGGAATCCTCGAGCGTCACCGCGACGCCCGGACCATCGTCTTTACCGCGCACAACGACCTCGCCTACGAGGTCAGCGAACGGTTCCTGATCCCGACGATCACCCACCGGACTGCCACCGCCGAGCGGCGGGAGGTCCTCGAGCGGTTCCGCGAGGGAACCTATAGTCGGATCGCGACCTCGAACGTCCTCGACGAAGGGGTCGACGTCCCCGACGCGTCGATCGCGGTCGTCCTCTCGGGCAGCGGCAGCGAGCGGGAGTTCACCCAGCGGCTGGGACGGATTCTCCGTCCGAAAGCCGACGGAACGCGAGCGTTGCTGTACGAAGTGATCACCGAGGACACGTCCGAAGAACGGGTCGCACGGCGCCGGCGCAGCGATTCGACGTAGGGGAGGAGGGTCGATTTCGCCCTCCATATCCAGTACGCCAGTGAGAAATTCTCAATCGTCGGCAGTCGACGCTGGAGCGGTCTCTCCACCACCGAACAGCACCTGCGTCTCCGACTCGTCGGTGTTCCAGATGTATCCCTCGAAGGCCTCGAGTTCGCCCTGGTCGTCGTAGATCGGACGACCGCGCTCCCTGACGGTTTTGACCTCTCCACGGCGCGTGACCATGCGATACGTGATGTCGTAAGCCGTCCCGTTGCGGTCGACGAGGTCCTGAATCGCCTCCCAGACGGCTTCCTGGTCGTCCTCGTGGATGACGTCCTCGCCGAGCACGATCTCTCCCTCGACCAGCTGTTCGGCGGTGTATCCGGCCAGTTCCTCGATGCCGTTCGTCGCGAACACCACCGGCCAGCCGTCCTCGTTGAGCGTGCGGTAAGCCAGGCCGGGAAAACCGTGCAGGAAGCCACTCGCGTGTTCGACCACCGAACTGTGCTGGTCCACGAGGGTCGCCGCGTCGGACATGTTCTCGCGGATCTCGTCGGACTCCTCGCCGAGATCCTCGATCCGCGCGGCGAACTCCTCGATCGACCCCGCCTGCACGTCGTTCGCGTCGGCGATCTCGGTCGCCCCGTCCATCACTTCCTCGACCTTCGAGACGGCCTCGTCGATCGCCTCGAGCGCGGTGTCGATGTCGTCGGCCGTCTCGAGGACGGAGCTGTGAGTCCGTTCGGCGGCTTCCATTCCCGCCTCGGTCTCGGACTCGAGTGACTCGATCAGCGACCGGATCTCGTCGGCGTTCTCGCCGGTTTCCTCCGCGAGCGTCTTCACCTCGTTGGCGACGACCGTAAACCCAGCACCCTCGTCGCCCGCGTGGGCGGCCTCGATGTTCGCGTTGAGCGCGAGCAGGTTCGTCTGATCGGCGATGTCGGCGATCAGTTCGGTCACCGTCCCAATCTCTTCCATCTGTTCGCTTACTCGCTCCATCGCCGCGACGAGGTCGGCGACGTCGTCGACGGTCTCCTGGGTCTGTTCGCTGGCCCTGCGTCCTGCCTCCAGCCCTGACTCTGCCGTCTCGGAGGCCTCTTCCACCATATCGACGATTTCGGTCGCACTCGAGGCGATCTCCTCCATGGTTGCGCTGACGTCGTTGACGTCTTTGGCCAGACCCGAGATGTAGTCCGCCTGCGTGCGACTCGCGTCCGTGGTCTCCTCGATCCGTTCTCGAAACCGTTCGGTGTGTTCGACCAGCTGGTTCAGTTCGTTCGCGGCGTCGCCCGATGACATGGCCAATCGATTCCGCCAAACCAATATAATCCTTTGGACAGTTCCACAATTCTTACATCACCGCGAGAGAGCTAGAAACCATCAGATATTGGTTATGATTTCTACTCACCGGTGCTTTCGTTGACGAGATTGTATCGGCTATTTTCTACCGCCTTACTTGCGGCCGACTATCTCGAGGCCCAAATAATTAGAAATATGATATATTGGAAAACCCGTCCAACAAGTACAACTGCCAAAATAATACTCTATCTGACAGTTCCGCGACGTTCTGACAGCGACGGACGAGGCGACGAAAGTCCAAGTCTCCGGGTCGCGTGAGTGGCACCGATGACGGTTTTCACCGGCTACAACTGTTCCATCTCCGCTTTCAGTGCGTCCGCTTCCCGGTCGCGCTGTGTCTGTCGCTCCTCGCGATCCGATTCACGATCGTGTGGATAGGCGTCGCTACCTGCAGGGTCCCGGTTTCGACGCATCGCCCACGCGAGGACGATCGTTGTGACGCCGAAACAGAGGGCGGCGTATCCGGTTCGACCGAGAAGCAGGGCGGAAGCACCGAGCAGCGTGGCGGCCGTGACTGCGTAGCCGAACAGGTTGAGCTTCCGGAATACCATGCGAATACTACAGGTTGGATACAGAAATGTTTTCCTGCAGTAGGGGGTCGTGGGCCCGCTCACTCGCCGTATACGATCGTCGAAAGCCCCGCGTTCTCGGTCTGACGGGTGTCCTGACGACTCCACTGGACGACGATCGGAACGTTCGACTCGAGAACGATCGACCCGACCTCTTCCTCGCTTTCGGGTTCGACGATTCGGTCGGGTTCGAACGAGATGCTCCCCGACCAGTTCGTCCACTCCTCGTCCGGTTTTTCGTCCCGTTCCACGACTACTCACCCGGGTGTGCGATCGTCGAGAGCAACGCGTTCTCCGCCTGTCTCGAGTCCAGCCGTGTGTGTTGACAGACGACGGGAACGTCTGACTCGAGCACGCTCGCGAACGGTTCGCCTTTCGGAATCTCCTCCGGATCCTCGAACTCGTTGAACCGGAAGTGTTCGGTTCGCTCGGCGGGGACCGTCTTCTCGTAGGGGCCGACCGGCTCTCGGTCGGTGAAGTAGACCGTGATCTCGAGGGTTGCGTCCTCGTCGGCCGTGTTGAGAACGCAGAGGGACTCGTGGCTGATCATCTCCGGTTCGGGGCCGGTGCTCTCCTCGGGGATGTAGCCCTCGGGAATCGCCCACGTCTGCTTGCCAGTCATAGAGTGGGCGTACAGTCCACGACCGCGTGGATAATCTGCTGGCTTGTACCCTCAGGTGACGCCGTTCTGTCGGTTCGCAATACTGGGACTGACCCAAACTATTTCTATAACCCGTGGTTATTGGATCGTATGGAGCTTCCGACGCCAGCGGACCTTCGCCAGCGCCGCACCGAACTCGGGCTGACCCAGAGCGAACTCGCCGAGAAAGCCGAGGTCTCCCAGCCGCTAATCGCCCGGATCGAAGGCGGCGACGTCGACCCGCGCCTCTCGACGCTCCGGCGGATCGTCAACGCCCTCGAGAAGGCCGAAAGCGACGTCATCCGCGCGGCGGACCTGATGAACGAGGCCGTCGTCAGCGTCGCACCAAGCGATCCCGTCAGCGAGGCCGCCCAGAAGATGGGGGAAGAGGCCTACTCCCAGCTTGCAGTCATCCAGGACGGCATTCCGGTTGGCTCGATCAGCCAGAGCGACCTCGTCCACCTCGATTCCGAGGCGCGCGACGAAGCCGTCGAGGAGCACATGGGCGAGAGCTTCCCGACGGTCTCGAAGGACGCGACGCTCGACGAGATCAGTAACTTGCTCGAGCACTACAAGGCCGTGATGATCACGGAAGCCGGCGAGACGGTCGGCATCATCACGGAAGCCGACGTCGCCGCGCGACTGTCCTAGCGTTCGTCGACGTGTTCGCCGACGAACGCTTCGATTCGGCTCAGTGCCTCCCGTAGATCCGGGAGCCCGGTCGCGTAGGAGATCCGGAGATGGCCCTCGCCACCCTCGCCGAAGACGTCGCCCGGGACGACGGCGACGCCTTGTTCCCGGAGCAGGTCCTCGGCGAACTCCTCTGCAGTCCAGCCGTCGGGCACCTCGGGGAAACAGTAGAACGCTCCCTTCGCCTCGAAGACATCCATTCCGATCTCGCGGAATCGCGAGAGGACGAACCGCCGTCGACGATCGTACTGCTCGACCATGTTCTCGACGTCCTCGGCACAGGAGTCCAGCGCCTCGAGCGCGGCGTACTGGGCGGTCGTCGGTGCCGACAGCATCGTGTACTGGTGAATCTTGTTCATCGCGCCGATGGCGTCAGCCGGCCCGAGCGCGTATCCGAGTCGAAGCCCCGTCATCGCGTGGGCTTTCGAGAACCCGTTGAAGACGATCGTCCGCTCGCGCATCCCCTCGAAGGTCGCGATCGACGTGTGCTCTCCGTCGTACGTCAACTCCGCGTAGATCTCGTCGGACAGCACCGTCAGATCGTGCTCGCGGGCGAACTCGGCGATCGGCTCGAGGTCGTCCTCGCGCATGATCGCGCCCGTCGGGTTGTTCGGGTAACAGAGCACGAGCATCTCCGCGTCGGCTGCGCCGGCGTCCTCGAGTGCCTCGACGGTGAGTCGGAACTCGTCTTCTTCTTTCGTGGGAACCGGGAGAACCTCGCCGCCGGCGAAGATCACGCCCGGTTCGTAGGAGATGTACGACGGCTGGGCGATCGCGACGGTGTCGCCGGGGTCGACGAACGCCCGGAACGCGAGGTCGACGGCTTCGCTTGCGCCTGCGGTGACGATGATCTCCTCGTCGGGATCGTATCCGAAGTCGAACCGGTCGGCGACGTAGTCGGCGATCGCCACACGGAGGTCGCGTCTGCCGCGGTTCGCCGTGTACGAGGTCTTTCCTTGCTCCAGGGACGTGATCGCGGCGTCGCGAGCGGCCCACGGCGTCGAGAAGTCGGGTTCACCGACGCCAAGCGAGATGACCTCGTCGCGTTCCTCTGCGATCTCGAAGAACCGCCGGATGCCCGACGGCGGCACCTCGCGAACGCGCTCTGACGGTTCGAACGTCATGGTGAGAACGAGAGCCTGTCGTCCTCGTCGCCGTCGCCGAGTTCGATCCCGTTCTCCTTGTAGGAGGTCATCACGTAGTGGGTGACCGTCTGGGTGATCTCGGGAACCGGCGCGACCTTCTCGCTGATGAACTTCGAAACCTCGCGGATCGAGTCACCCTCGACCTCCATGTCGAAGTCGTAGTCGCCGCTGACCAGCCGCAAGGCCGTAACCTGCGGGAACCGTGCGAGGCGCTCCGCGATGTCGCCGTAGCCCGTCTCGCGGTCGAGTTCGACGTTGAGTTCGACCTCGGCGCGGACGCGTTCGTCCTCGAGTTTGTCCCAGTCGACGACCGCCTGGTACCCACGGACGACGCCTGCTGCCTCGAGCTCCTCGATTACTGCTTCGACCTCGCTCTCCTCGAGGTCGGTCATTCGCGCGATATCCGCCGTGTCGTATCGCGCGTTCTCACGAAGCAACTCGAGCACCTCGCGTTCGCTCATACAACTCCGAAGCGTGACCGCGAGTAAAAACGTTGTTCTTCCCGTGGTATCTGCTCTCGCGTCTCGTTGTTACCACGCGGCGGCCGTACCGAACCGGTCACCGGTAGTTCTTGAACAGCAGCGCCCGGACGTCGTCTTTCGTCTGGACCTCCTCGGTCGAGCCGTCGGGGAGTTCGACTTCGTATCTCGCCTCTTCGGAGGAGGCCTCACCCCACTTGTCGTCGTGGGTCTCGAGCAGGCTCATCATCTCGTCTAACATGTCGTCGTCGTCTGCTTCGCCACCCTCGCTTTCCTCGGTGTCGTCCGCGTCGTCGCCGGCTTCTTCCTCGTCGGTATCCGAGTCGTAGGTAAACTCGCTCGTGTCGGCTTCACCCGCGATGGCGTCGTCCAACGACACCTCGCCGTTGCCGTCGGTGTCGACGTTGTCGATCAGGAACTGGACCGCGTCCTGGTCGCGGACGTGACCGTACCTGCCGACGACCTCCTCGGACAGTTCCTCGCGGACGTGCTGGATGAACGCGTGTTGTTCCTCGGTAACCTCGAGCGTTTTCATACTCCATGAATATCGCGGGGGATACAAATATGTAAGTCGTCGCTCGCCGCTTCCAGAATATCTCCGATACAAGCTTTCTCGCCGCTTCCAGCGTCGTTTTAAGACTCGAGCGACGAACGTCACTGTATGGTCCTGAAAGAGTCCGACTCCGAACTCTCGGCCGGCGACGAACCGCCGGCGTTCGAACTCGAGGGTACCGACGGCGAGACGTACACGCTCGAGTCGTTTGCCGACCACGAGGCGTTGCTGATCGTCTTCACCTGCAACCACTGTCCGTACGCCGAGGCGAAGTTCGACCTGTTGAACGACCTCGCAAGCGAGTACGACGACGTGGCGGTCGTCGGAATCAACCCCAACGACGCCGAGGAGTATCCCGACGACTCCATGGAGGCGATGCGCGAGTACGTCTCCGAGGGTCGCATCCAGTACGACGCCTACCTCCGCGACGCGAGCCAGGACGTCGCCGACGCCTACGGCGCGGTGTGTACGCCGGATCCGTTCCTGTTCGCTCGAGAGGACGGGAGCTTCGGTCTGGTCTATCACGGCCGCCTCGACGATGCCCTGAACCCCGACGACGAACCGAGCCGATTCCACGTCCGGGAGGCCGTCGACGCCGTTCTCGCCGGCGAGGAGGTCGACCTCGAGTGGCAGCCCTCGCAGGGCTGTTCGATCAAGTGGATCGACGAGGAGTAGAAAGACCAGTTCGCGCCACTGAATCGGTGCGTGAACGGACGGTTGCTATTCCGAGCGTAGCCACTGGCCGAGTAGACGAAGGTGCCGGTCGCCGAAGCGACCGGCGACGAGATAATCCGATTTCGCGAGTTCTTCCGTCTGTTCTCGTTCAATTATTCGACGACAATATCACCGATCATCGTCGTCTCGTGGGGCTCACAGACGTACGACGCCATTTCGCCGCTGGCTTCGAACTCGAGCCACTGGTCGTCGCCGGGTTCGAAGACCTGCTCGGTCTGGAGGTCGTCGACGACGTTGCCACCGTCGTCCCAGATTGCGATGTTGTGTTGGGAGCCATCGCCCTCGCTCCAGCCGATTTCGTAGGTCTCGCCCTCCTGCAGGACGAGGGTCGGATTCGTTTCGCCGTCGATCTCGCCCGGTGCGATTCCTTCCCAGCCGGGGGTCTGGCCGTCGAGATCGATCGTCGTTCCGGGATCGATCGCGATCCCGTCCGTTCCACCGTTTTCATCGCCCGTATCGTCGTCTCCGCCGTTTTCGTCGTCACCGAGACAGCCCGCTGCGATCGCTGCGACGCTCGTTGCACCTGCGGCTTTCAGGAACGTTCGACGACTGCTATCGTTACTGGTCATGGTCACCTGAACGGTAACACCAAGACACCATTTAACAGGTCCAACGCTCCCAAAATATGGGATATCGAGGGAAGATGTTCGCCGTCACACTTTAGTGAGAGAGGGACAGCGCCCGACGAGTGACGACGGTCGGAACTCGTCGTGTTACTCTGCTGACCGTCGGTACTGGACCGGCCACTCCGCGGGAGCGTCGTCTGTGAGTTCGCCGGCCGCTCGAAGCCCGAAGTACGGGTCACGGAGGAACTCTCGACCGACCAGTACGAGGTCGGCCCGCCCGTTTCCGACGAGCGCCTCGGCCTGCTCCGGTTCGGTGATGCCACCGACGGCACCGACCGCGACGTCCGCTCCCTCGCGGATCGCTTCCGCCAGCGGGACCTGGAAGTTCGGTCCACCCGCCGCCTCCTGGTCGGGGTGGATTCCGCCGGAGCTGACGTCTACCAGATCGACGCCGAGGTCGGCGAGGTCGCCGGCCAGTCGAACGGACTGGTCGATATCCCACGACTCGCGGTCCTCGAGCCAGTCCGTCCCCGAAATCCGGACGAAGACGGGTTTCTCGTCGGGCCAGACCTCGCGGACGGCCGCAGTGACCTCCCGAAGGAGTCGCGTTCGGTTCTCGAAGCTCCCGCCGTAGTCGTCCTCCCGGCGGTTCGTCACGGGCGAGAGGAACTCGTGGAGCAGGTAGCCGTGTGCGGCGTGGACCTCTGCGATCTCGAAGCCGGCCTCGAGCGACCGTTCGGCCGCGTCGCGGTAGGCGTCGATCACGCCCTCGATGTCGTCCTGGGTCGCCTTCTGCATGGCAGGTCGATCGCCGGAGAAGGGCGGATAGGCGTCGGGCGAGGGTGAGAGGACTTCCCAGCCCGACGCTCCGTCGGGGTCGGTCTCGTCCGGCGCGATGGGAACGTTGCCGTCCCAGGGCCTGGTCTTGCTGGCCTTGTGACCCGCGTGGGCGAGCTGGATCGCCGGCACCCCACCCTGGTCGCGGATGAACTCGGTGATCGGCTGCAGGGCCTCGGCGTGTTCGTCACTCCAGATTCCCAAGTCGTGGGGCGTGATCCGGCCGCGGGGTTCGACGGCGGTCGCCTCGGACATCACGATACCCGCACCGCCGACGGCGCGGCTGCCGAGGTGGACGCGGTGCCACTCGGTCGGCAGCCCGTCGGGATCACAGGAGTACTGACACATCGGCGACACCGCGAGTCGATTCGGTAGTTCACAGTCACGCAAGGATAGTTCGGAGAAGAGTCCTGGCATGTACTCACCTCGAGGTAGCGGCCCTGTCGGAAAAACGACCTCGAACGGGGAGGACTTTGCCGCCTCGAGCGTGTCGAACGCGATGCTATCCCGCCAATCGACGGTATCAATTAACATTGTTTCACCCGACGGCTCAACCAGGAGAGTTGAATTTGCTTAACCTACATCGATGTGGTGGATCTCGGAAGAGTCGTTCGATCCGTTTTAGATGTCGCTCTCAAGGTCTTCACCAGGTTCGGTTTCGATATCCGACTCGAGAACCCGCCGCCCTTGAGTCCGGCACATTCAGCGAGAACAACGAGTGAGACAACGAAAATAGTCTGATAGCTGGTTGTCTTCCCGTTCATACTTGATCTGGATAGACGCTCGTCCAGATGTTTCTGGGGTTCTAGATCAAGAAGGCAAGCGGCTGAACTTGCGGTGTGAACAAACCGACTTTCATGCTAAACGATTGTTCCACGCTCTACCCTCCCCCTCTTTCTACAGCTTCGGGAATACGGAAACGCGAAAAACCGCGTTCTACGGCGTAATTCTTGAGCTCCTCCATCGGAATCCCTTCGCAGAAATAAATTTGCCCGACGATTGTCTCGTACAAGTCCTTTGTCTTTGAACAATACTATTCCACATTTTTCAACATACCGTTTCGAGGGCATTTCCTTATTTAACATCGGGTGAAGAGAGTGTGAACTACCTCCGCCTACTCGCCGTTGTCGACGACTCCTTGAGAACGGGGGCTTACTGCCTGCAATTAGCTAAAGATGGCACAGGGAAAGCCCATGGCTTTACAAGTCGTGGGAGTAAGTCAACTTCCCACCTTTGATCTTCCGTAGGTCAGTGTCTGAGTCTTTTATGCGACTTCGACTTCCTCGTCAACGAAGTGGGACCCTTGCTGTTCAAGCTAAACCCTTAACTAATAACAGTGGTGTGGAATGGATTTTTATGGGAGTGGTATTAATGAAACTATATGTTCGCCACCTCCTCCAATAGCGAACTTCGAGAGATTATATCCAACCGAGACGATATTCTCAAGTCGCTTTCTGGCAGTCCAAAGACGAAACCAGAACTCATTTCCTCAGTCGAAAAGTCCCGATCTACTATTGACAGAGCTATCGAGTCATTAGGGGCATATCACTGTGTCAAGAAGGACGAAAACGGAACGTATTGCCTGACCAAAACAGGTAGAATCGCACTCCAGACCTACCAGGATTTCAATAACACGATAGAATCCCTCTCAAATTCCCACAACATTATAAACGAGGTGCCTCCTGAGTTCGAACTAGGTTACGAGTTCCTAAAAAATGTTGAAATATTTGAAGCGAAAGAGGGCGTCCCTGAGCTGGTTTTATCAAAGAGAAACAAGATCATCAACAACTCGGACGAATTCCGTGGGCTCGCAGCAGTTGCTTTTTCATCGTACCCAGAGACTCTACTGGCTGCGGTCAAAGAGAACGACGTAGACCTTGAGATTGTCAGCAATCCCAGTCTCATTGAGGCACTCTATCAAATTAACAAGGAAACTATCGCAACACTCGTTTCGCACGAGAACACTACCATTTTAGTAACCGATCGAGATATTCCTGAGTCGCTCTGGCTAACTAATGGTTCAGATGGTCCACACTCCGGTATCACAGTTCATTCAAACGGCGGGATCGTCGGAGTCCTAATCAACAACCAGCAAGCCGGCGTTGAAAGGGCCGAAGAAATCTATAGCCAGTACAGAGAAGCAGCGGCACGAGAGCTTACAGCTGCCAACCTTGAAGAGCTTGAGGCGTCTCCTTGAGAAGGAATCCTGATCAAAATATATCCGTGACCAATACGCTCCCTCCTAGTTCAACCGGTCTGCTAGTCCTCAGAAACACGCACCAATTCCTCCGACTTGTGGGGTGGTTCTCAGAATTTTCGACAGAACACGAAGACGTTGTCGAACTCAACGTGGCAGGGAAAGCCCTCATTCCAGTCACCGACCCGGAAGTTACAGAAAGGTCCTAGTCCATAAGAACAGTAAATTCGAAAAGAGCGGCTCCCAGAAGAGAATAGTATCGCACTGCTCATGGAACGGCTGGACTATTGGAGGGAAAAGCTTAGCGTCAACCTCGGCACGTATTGGTCTTTAGAGCGTGTCATAGGATCCAACTCATGGCTTGATCTTCTCACGTCCTGAATCGTGTCCTCGCTCATAGTTGGTAACTGCAATCACGATCCGGAGACACAGCGAAACAAATACTTCTGTTCGTGTGTGAACCCGGCCTCGGACTCGAAGGTGCCTGAAGCGGCAGTCCTTGCAGGCATTATTGGTTGTTCGACTCCTGCACGCCGGCCGTATGTCTCGTCTTTAACATCGATCTGAACGCCGCTATCCAACTCAGTGTGGTGTATCGTAACCGGATTGAACCTTGACGTTGAATAAAATATCCGAATTAATAACATCTATCGACCGCAGTTCGTCACTCAGATCTCGTTTATGACCGTTCTCCCAGTGCCAGTCCTCGTATCGAGCATCACACTCGTATTCGTATCTCCTCCGGTTAGGCCAGTGACTTTGAATCCAAGTCGCTCTGTGGATCCGATGACGGGGGCTATCCCCTCGAACTTCGCCTCAGAGTAAGCCTCATACTTGTTGCTGTCTTGTTCAGTATCTCGTTCAGTCCACTCCTCGAATGACCAATCGATCGAGGTGGCGGTGTCATCAGACACGGATCCGTCCGTGACTTCGCCACCCGTTACACTCCATTCGAGTTCGATTTCCACCGCGTACTGGCGGCCAAAATTCCGGTGGACCGCTTCGTATGCAGCTTCGTAATCGCCTGATGAAGCTGCTGCTGGGATACTGGCAACTGATAGTCCTGCTACTGTACCTCCGATCGTCTTTATTGCTTGTCGTCGTTCCATTGGAATCGAGTGAAGTAGTAGTACGCTGCCAGTGCTGCGATTCCCGGAAGGATGGTTAACAGCAGAATGGCAACGGTCAATGCGACTATTGAGGGGTATTTGAAACCCTGTTCTCGGGAGTCAAACAGAATCCAGACTGTGGCCACCCCGATGAACGGTACCCAGAGGATAGCCGCTAGCGGACCTATGAAGGTAAATCCGAGCCTCACATACAGGAAGACCGCTGCGAGTGCAGCTATAACCAGTGCGGCAATTCGTCTATATGTGAGGTTTTTGATTTTGGGGGAAGCCAACAGGGCTGAATTCATACTTAAGTTAAAGTGGTGTATCTTCGTTTATCAATTCAGCGTTTCCGTTAGCCTCACAACGGTGGGTGATGGTGGCAGTCACCGTTCGCCAAGTCGTCCCGACGTTCAATGAGAATTCCCCGCGCTCACGCGCGTCAAACCGCTCATCAGTTTGGTTCCTGATCTGTGAACTCACTTCCCCATCGTAGTCGGTAAATGAGTCACCATTCCCGTCTTGATCTGTGCTTGCGTTTCGCCAAGTGTCACCATTGTACTCCCAGATGAGAGTTTGCTCGAAGCGATATCTTACATTGCCAGCAATGGTGGCACGAGCAGTATGGGATTCAGGTTGTTCACTCCATTCTGAGTTCGGTTCCACTTCCGAAACCCCTATAACCTCTGTTTGGTAGTCCCATTCCGGATTGAGAAGGACATCGATAACTCCTTCTTCCTGACTTTTCGTCAAGTCATCCTCCAACTCTTCTGGATGATCGGAACTGTCGTGCGCTTTGATGAACTTGATCACTCCTTTCCGGTCATCTGGATCGAAATTGGTTGGATCATCTTTCCGGTTTGCTAATACGGTTCCAGGGATTGTAGTGAGGCCCACAGCTGCGGCAGCAGAACTAGCGGCGAACCGCCGTCGAGATATAGGCTCACTTGTTGGTTTCTCTTGAATCTGATCTTCCTGCATTGCATATGGAAATTAGTGGTTTATTATATTTAGTTTAATGGTCGTTAGATAAGCTAAAAATGGGTGATTGCGTCACTTGCAGGGAGGAGAACCAGTTGATTGGGAAATGTTCAAAGACTTGGTGAAAAATCAGGTTCTGAACAACTCAAACGAGACGAACACTACCGGACTGCAAATCTGAAGAGGGTGAATCAACTGCCGTTTTTGTGAATTCCTTAGTGTAGTGGATATGTGAATTATATACAAATGCTACCGAAGTCCAAATCCACTGGCCGTGGTGAATCACCACTGTTGGTCTGGTCCACATCTGCCTGATCGCCTCGGCCGTCCGGCGCGAGGTCGACTGTCCGCTCGGGATCAACGTCCTCAGGAACGACGCGGAGGCCGCGCTGTCGATCGCAACCGCCGTCGGCGCTGATTTCGTCCGGGTTAACGTTCACGTCGGGACCGCCGCGACCGACCAGGGCGTCCTCGAGGGCGAGGCCCACGAAACGATGCGATTACGTGAGCGACTCGAGGCCGACGTCGCCGTGCTCGCGGACGTGCACGTCAAACACGCGACGCCGATCGGCGAAACCGAAATCGAACGGGCCGCACGGGAGACGGTCGAGCGCGGCCGGGCCGACGGCGTACTCGTCTCGGGATCGGGAACCGGTCGCGAAACGTCGCTCGAAGACCTCGAGCGCGTCGTCGACGCCGTTCCGGAGACGCCGGTGCTGGTCGGCAGCGGCGTGACGCCCGAGACGGTCGGCGATTGCCTCGAGGCGGGTGCCGACGGCGTCATTGTCGGAACGGCGCTCAAGGAAGGCGAGGAGACGACGAACCCGGTCTCCCGAGCACGCGTCGAGACGCTCGTCTCGGCAGTCGACGACCGGGATTAAGGCTCCCAGTTGTACAGCGCGTCCCGGAAGATGTCGGCGGCATCTTCCTCGGTGACGGGACGGGGGTTACACCGCAGGAGTCGCTGCTGGGTTTCGACGGTCTGGGACGCGAGCCAGTCGACGTCCTCCTCGGTGACCCCGGCGAGTTCGTTGAGGCCGCTGGGGATGACGTTCAGGTCCTGCTGGAGGCGGATATACTCCTCCTTGGCCCGATCGGCGGCCTCGCGCGTGCTCAGTCCGTCGGTATCGGCTCCAAGCATCTCGGCTACCTCGGCGAACCGTTCGGGATCGCTGGCGGCGTTGTACCCGAGCGTGCTCGCCGGCGTGAGGACGGCGATCGTCTCGCCGTGGTACGTGTGATAGCGGTTCCCGACCGGGTAGGCCATCGCGTGACAGAGACTCGCGCCGGCGGTAAGGCCGGCGATCGCGCCGAACAGCGCGCCCTTGAGCATGGCTGCACGGGCCTCGATGTCGTCGCCGTTGTGGACTGCCGTCCGGATGTTGCTCGAGAGTAACGAGATGGCCTTCTCGGAGAACATCTCGGTCAACTCCGTTCGGCCGGCATAAACTGGCCGCTCCTGTGGGTTCGACGCCCGAAGCAGGCCGTCGAACGAGTGGGTCGTGTACCCCTCGATGGCGTGCCCGAGGGCGTCCATCGCGACCTTTCCAGTGAGGTCCGCCGGAAGCGTCGTCGTGAACGTCGGATCGAGTACCGCCGCGTCGGCACGAACGTGGTTGCTCGAGATGCCTTCCTTGATGTTTTTCTCCTCGACAGAGAAGATCGCGACCGGCGAAATCTCGGAGCCGGTGCCCGCGGTCGTCGGCATGAGCACCAGCGGCGGGCCCGACTCCGTCAGCGGTTCGCCCTCACCCGTCGGCTCGGCGATGTAATCCAGCACCTCGCCGCCGTTGGCGATCACCGCTCGCGTCGCCTTCGCCACATCGAGACAGCTTCCGCCGCCGAAGCCGACGTAGAAGTCGTAGCCGTCCGCGCCTTCGTTCGCGCGGACGAACTCGATACAACTGTCGACGTTCTCGATCGAGGGTTCGCGTTCGACGCCGTCCCAGACGGTGACGTCGTATCCCGCGTCCTCGAGGTGGTCGGTGACGCGGTCGACGTGGCCGACGTCGACCAGCGTCTCGTCGGTGACCACGAGCCCGTGCGGGTCCTCGTCCGCGTCGACACCCAGATCCGAAAGCTGGAAGCCCAGTTCCGCGACGGCGTTGCGCCCGAACCGGAGCTGTGGCATCTGGAGGTGCCAGACCGTCTCGGGACCGAGTTCGTGATCGGCTGCCGAGACGGACCGATCGTATCCCATCATAGCGATTCCACCGTGAAGGTCCGTTCGTTTCGACGAGTGCCGACACGCCCCAGTGTTACCATCGATAGCATAAACGCCCGGTACGCCGAACAAAATTATAAATATTGATACTCGAGTTACGGCTGAAAACGGAACACGTTAGACACCGAGGATCAGCGGTCCGATCAGGACGCCCATCAGGTGGACGCGCCGAGCGCGCAGGCGGACGGGAACCATCCCGATCGCCGCCGCAACGACGAAGATCGCGATTCCGAGAACGCCCGTGAACAGAAAGGAGAGGGCCAGCAGGAGCGCGAGGACGGCCGCCGATATCTTCCAGTAGGTCGTTCGCCCGACGAACTCGAGGTAGGCGTCTCCGAGGACGATCACGAGAACGAACCCGATCAGGCCGGCGACGACGACGCCCGCGACCAGGATCGGTAACTCGAGTGGTGCATCTGTGCTCTCGAAGGCGACCATCACGCCGGTCCGAGGCTGGCCGATCGCGACGAGTGCAAACAGCGCGAAGATGGTATTCGCCGTGTCGACGCCGCTGGTCGCGACGATGTACCCCCGGTCGCCGGCACCGCCGGGAACGAGCACCAGCACTGCGACGGCGGCGATCGCGGCCGAGATGCCCGGAATATAGCCGACGACGGCACCCGCGAGCGCGCCCGCCACTGCCGTCGCCCCGAGTAGCGGACGCGACAGTGCGATCGCGTCGTCGTCCTGTGGCGGAATTCCGCTCCCGAAGATCGCGTCGATCAACACCGGCGCACCGAACAGTCCGGCGAAAAGCGGTGCGAGAGTGCCGCCGGCCTCGAGGGGCGCGTCCGGGGAGAGATCGAGCGTCAGCGCGCCGAGTCCGGCGGCGAGCGCGAACGAGAGCAACCCAGCGCCGCGGCCGCGCCACGTGCGTTCGGAGGCGACGAGCGCGACGACGACCATCGCGAGCACGAGTGGGAGGTTCGCCATGAGAGTCGGATAGATGGCTGTGACGGCCTGCGTGACGGGAACGGCGAGTGGTACTGCGGCGAGTACCGCGAGAACGCTCCCCAGCGCGGAGAGTCGGATGGCCTCGTACCCCCTGCCCTCGAGGACCATCCGGTGGCCCGGCAGCGAGGTGACGGCCATCTCTGCGTCGGGAACGCCGAGGGCCATCGCGGGGACGGCGTTGAGGAAGGTGTGAACGACGCCGGCCGAAAGCATCGCACAGCCGACGAAAAGCGGCGGTCCGGGAACCGACGGTGCGAAGCCAGCGAGCAGGAGGGCGAAGTTGTTCGCGTGCAGTCCGGGAACGAGACCGCTGAGCGTGCCGAGAGCGGCCCCGGCGAGCAGCCACGCGAGCAACTGGATCGTCAGGGCGGGATCGACGACGACCTCGACCGGACCAACAACCATCGCCGCACCTGGCCGCTCGTTCGTACTTAAACCCGCGTCGAGCAGCGATTACGGCTGCGACCAGACGCCCTGCTCGAGGTCGAGCAGCGTGACCACGACGACGTGTGGAACAGTCAGTACGGCGATACAGACGAGATACAGCGCCACGGCGTCGGGGACGGTCGCGGGCGTCTGGGGAACGAGAAGCGCCAGTCCGCCCAGAATCACGAGCGCGCCGGCCGTCAGGGGTGTGGCGTCGCGAGCGAACCGCGCCGTCGCGGTTCCGTAGGCTCCGTCAGCGAGCGCCTCGAGTGCGCCGTCGTCGACGAGTAGCGTCCGGAGAATGTGCCGGACCGAGTGCCACAGTGCGAAGTAGAGCCCGATCGCGAGTATCGGCGGGACGAGCGCGAAGAAGGCGACGAGTCCGAGCGTTTCGCCCGCATCGATCAGCCACGGCTCGAGCGCGTCCGCCCTGTGGTAGCCGAATGCGAGCGACAGAGCGATCAGCGCACCGAAGCCGGTGCCGACAGTCATCCGGACCGCCGGTTCGAACGCTGGCTCGAGCGCGGCCGCCGCGTTCGGATCGAACAGTCCCACCAGTGACTCCGCGACGAACGCGTACTGGTCGGGAAAGGCGACCAGCGGGACGAGCATCGGGAGTCCGCCACGAACGACGAGAGCGAGTATGCGAGCGGTTCGCGTCTCGAGGTGCGACGCGTCCACGAACTCGAGCAGGGCGTAGACGTCGCCCTGTCCCCAGTGCAGTAGCGTCACGAGGATGAAGAGAGCGAACGCGGTCGCGGGAGTGACGAACCAGACGACGGCGTAGCTCGCACCGACGACGAGGTAGAGCAGTCCGACGAACGCCATCGACCGAGGCGTAACAGGATCGCGCCGTGCACGCGGAAGCACGAGGTGGTCGACGGCACCGTGTGGAAGTCCGAAGAGGAGGACGGTCGCCACGAGCGGGAGGTACTGGTAGACGAGTGGCAGGGAGTCGACGGCGGCGACGGTTGCGAGCCCGGAGACGACTGTGAGGACGCCGAACCCGAGACTGAGACGTCTCGCTCGCCGCTTCGGGTCGGTCATCGACTCGAACGCGGCGTCAGCTCCCACGGTCAGTCACCTCCGAACCTGGTGGAGTCGCTCGAGTGACGGCAGTTCGTGGGCGCGGTCGATCAGCCAGACGTAGAGCACGATCCCCTGGACGACGAAGACGTTCGTCAGGAGGAAAAAGAGCGCCTCCTCGATCGGAAGCCCCGCGAGCGCGTAGCCGGTGGTGTGGGTCTCGGAGATAACCCAAATCCCCCACTCGATGGCGATTCGGTCGGCGAGCCACAGGTACAGCGTCGGGAGGGAAACGGCGAGCGCGACGGGGCGGCGAACGTGCCACAGGTACGTGAGTCCGAACGCCCACTGGATCGCGAGGATCGGTCCTGCCCAGAACAGCAGCGATCCGAGGTAGTACGTCGTCCCCTCGAGCAGCGTCCAGCCGGCGGCACAGATAACGAACCCTCCGAGGGCGCCGACGAGTCGATGGCTCGCGGGAATCCGGAGCGAGAGATCAGTCTTCGTGGGAAACTGAAAGAGGACGAGCGCAGTCAGGATCGGCTGCAGGACGAAAAAGAGGTACTCCTCGATAGGTGTATGCCAGAGTCGACCCAGCACTACGTCCTCGCCGTACCACCAGACACCGACTGGGATCATGTGGTTAGTCCAGGGCGTCGTGTACGTCACTGCGAGAACGAGAATGATCGCGAGCCCCGTAACACCCTCGCGGGTCAGCCACGCATCGGATCGCCGGGCGGCGAGCCACCCGAGGACGAGAATCGGCGGGAGAACGAACACGGCGTGAAAGCCGAGATACGAGAGCGGTGGCGTCATCGGCTCGTCACTCGAGTGGACGTCTCGGTCGACCGGAAAGCGACGGCCGGAGCAGGCTCGATTCTCATTCGTCTACCGAACGGTCCCGTCCGAGCCCACGTAAAGAAACGGGCCACACTGTTCGGTTCGTCGGGTAGTCTCGGGGAGAAGGCACGAACTCACGAGAGCGTTACCACTGGTCGGCGAAGCGTCGCGCAAAAAATATCGATCGTTTCCAGGTCGTCGAAAACGACTTAGCCGAAGAGTTCGCCGAGACCTTCGCCGTCGGCCTCCTCGTCTTCGTCGTCGTCCTCGTCCGTCGTGTCCGGAACGTCGGATTCCTCTTCTTCTCCACCTTCGTCGCCACCGTCGTCGGCGGCAGCGCCACCAGCAGCGGCACCACCGGCGGCTGCGGCGGGTGCAGCGGCGGCTTCCTCGACGGCCTCGTCGATGTCGACGTCCTCGAGCGCGGCGACGAGCGCCTTGACGCGGGACTCTTCGACGTCGACGCCAGCGGCGTCGAGCACGTCGGTGAGGTTGTCTTCGTTGATCTCTTCGCCCGATTCGTTCAGGATGAGTGCAGCGTAAACGTATTCCATTGTTAGATCCTCCGTTGATTATCCGAACATCTCGCCGAGACCTTCTGCACCGTCACCGTCGTCTTCGTCGTCATCGTCGGTGTCGGCGTCGTCGGCCTCGGTCTCGTCTTGGTCGTCTGCCGATTCGTCTTCCTCGCCCTCGTCAGCGGCCGCCGGCGCTGCAGGCGCTTCGACGTCCTGCAGTTCGTCCGGCAGCGCTTCCTCGTCGTCGATCTGGGCAGCCAGCGCACGCAGCTGTGCGTCGGCCTTGGAGACGAGGTCGGGCATGAGTTCTTCGTCCTCGATGGCGGCCTGCAGGCCGAGGCTCTTGGCCTCGCCCGTGGCCTTGGCGACGAGCGTCGGGACCGTCGACGCGGTCGGGTACTCCGCATTGACTGCGAGGTTCCGTGCGCGAGCGGCGGCCGTTGCCACGTCGCTCTCGTAGGCCTCGACGTCGATGTCGAGGTCTTCGGGGTCGAAGAGCACGCCTTCGGCGACCACGGCACGCAGGTCGAGCCCGACTTCCTTGGGCTCGATGCCGAGTTCGTTGAGGACGTTCGCCAGGTCCGCAGAGACTTCCCCGCCGGCCTCGAGGACCGTCGAGTCCTCCATGACCTGAATCGAACCGTCCTCGATGCGTGCGTTCGCGCCGATGCCCTGGAGTTCGCCGACGAACGGCCCCGGGTCGACGCCCGTGTCCCCTTCGGGGATCACGATGTCGTTCGGGGCGACCTCGCCCTCGTTGATCGGAGCGGGCGTCTTCGACGCCTCGAGCTCCTTGTAGAGGGTGAAGGGGTTGTCGTTGGTCGCGACGAGACCAACGTGGCCCTCGACGTGTTCGACGAGATCTTCGTAACCTGCATCCTCGAGCGCGCGGACCTGCAGAGTGTTACGGCTAACCCGCACTTCCGCGGTGCCGTACAGGTCGCGGCGCATGTCCTGAAGCTGCTTCGAGGGGATGCCGGTGAGACCGACGATTCCGACGCTCTCGTAGTCCTCGAGGAGATCCGCGAGCTCCTCGACTTCTTCTTTCTTCCACTGGGGAAGGTTCTCGGTTTTGCGTTCAGCTTCAGCGCTCATGTTAGGCCACCTCCACGGATGGGCCCATGGTCGTCTTCACGTAGACGCCATCGATGTTCTGGGGGCCCTTCTCGAGGTCGGCGTGCAGACGTCGCAGGACGACGTCGATGTTGTCGGCGACGTCTTCGGCGTCCATATCTTCGGACCCGACGAGCGTGTGGAACGTTCGTCGGTCGCCGGAGCGAAGCTGCACGGTGTTCTTGAGCCGGTTGACGGTCTCGACGACGTCGTCGTCGGGCGCGAGCGGATCCGGCATCTTCCCCCGGGGACCGAGAATGGTACCCAGGTGCCGGGCGATGTCTTGCATCATCGCTTCTTCGGCGATGAAGAAGTCCGTCTCGTCGGCCATATCCTTGGCTTCGTCGTCGTCAAGGTCGGCCACGTCGTCCTCCGAGAGGACCTCGTCCGCGACCTCTTCGGCGCGGACTGCGGTCTCGCCCTCGGCAATGACGGCGATTCGTGTCTCCTGTCCGGTTCCGGACGGGAGCACGATGGACTCGTCAACACGGTTCGACGGTTCGTTCAGGTCAAGGTCGCGCAAATTGATCGCGAGGTCTACCGTCTCGGTGAAGTTCCGATCGGGCGACTCCTCGAGTGCGCGAGCCACTGCGGTTTCAATATCCGAATCTGCCATCGTTCACCTCCGTAGTACGCAGGGTGTGCTCCTACGGGTCAGTGAAACAGGCAATGCCTGTCTCTGTTGAAGGGAGTGTCATGGAAAACTTAAACCCGTCGAACTGGAGCGGGGAATCGACCGCTTGGGCAGGGGCACGGCCCGCGTGAACGGAACTCACGGACGATCGTCCCCGAGCCGTCTTCCGATCGGCTATCTTCCCGCTCTCGTCGCTCGTACCCGTGATTTCGGACCAAAAGGGTTATCTGGAGAGACCATCTATCATTCGGTTATGTGGCCAGTAAATTTATATTCTGTTGGTGGTGCGTCCGAAACCACTACAGCCGGGGAGGTTGCCGTCGGCGGGATACTCGAGGTGTTCACGGCAGCCGACCCGCTCGTCCGTGCGGGCGCGGGGGTCCTCGGCACGGTGGTCGTCGCGATGATCGTTCTCGGACTTCTGCAGGGGTACGGTCCCCGATCCGTAGCGAAGGCACGCCGGAGTCCGGTTATTTCGGGCTGTATCGGTCTGCCCGGCGCGCTCGTGATCGGCGGCCTCGCGTCGACCGGGCTGTTGATCGCCGATACGAGCCTCGGTATCTTCTTCGGCATCCCGCTCGTCGCGTTCGGCGCACTGGTCCTCCCGGTCCTGACGACGCTCGGATTCGTCGCGATCGGAACGTCGATCGCGGCACGGTTCGGACAGGACCGACTCGGTCCTGGCGTCCTCGTGGGGGGTCTCGTCGCTGGCCTCGCCTCCCTCTCGGTCGTCTCCGCCATCCTGCTGGTCGGTCTCGCCGCCTCTCTCGGCGTCGGAGCCGGATTCCGCGTCCTGATCGACGCTCGAGGCACGACACGGCCCGACGAGCGCACCGTTCCACCCGCGAACAAGATCTGATTCAGCCACCTCGAATCCTGTCGGCGCCACAAGTAGTTTTTTGCTCGCCGTCGACTCCGTATGCATGGCCGGAGACGTCCAGGTCGATCCGTCGCTATCGTCACTTCACTGGCTCGGGATCGGCCTGGCCGTCGTCACCGCAGTCGTCCACCTGGTGCTCGGACTCGGCTTTCTCCCACACTGGATGGGGATCGCCTTCCTCGTCGCGACCGCCGGGTTCCTCTTCGGGATCACCCTGGTGGTGGTCGGCTACCGTCGTCGACTGGTCTATCTCGTCGGCATCCCGTTTACCGCCGGACAGGTCGTGCTCTGGTACGTCGTCAACGAGCCGACGGCCCTCGGCGACATCTCGAGCGTGGAGGCCGTCGACAAGGTTGCACAGCTACTGTTGATCGCCGTGCTCGTCGTCCTCTATCTCCGTGACGCCGATATCACTGCGGCCACGAGGTGACGGATGAGCGACGGCCTCCGCTACCGACCCGACGTCGCGACGCTCTCCCAGTGGGGTCGTGGAACGGCCGGACTCGTCTTCCTCGTCGCAGCCACGCTGTTCGTCCTCGAGTTCCTGTGGATCGACGGTCCACCCGTCGCCTTCCTTTTCGCGGTCGGTGTCGCCGTCGGTTTCGAGGGCGTCGTCTTTCTCCAGACCGTCGCTCGAGCCAGACGTACTGCCGGAAAACAACCGTTTACACTCGCGACGTGGGTGACCGTAACACGGGGCGTTCCGGTCGCGATACTCGCCGGATTCGTTCTCGTACCGCCGCCGTCGACTGGTGGAGCGATCGCCTGGCTGCCAGTGGCGCTGTTCGCTCTCGCGGCGGGGCTAGACGCGGTCGACGGACTGGTCGCACGCGCAACGGGCGCGGTGACGGAACTTGGGTCTCGACTCGACGTCGAGATGGACGGTCTGGTCGTTCTCGTCGGGACGCTGGTCGGACTCAGTAGCGGGTCGCTGCCGCTTGCCTTCCTCGCCGTCGCTCTCGCACGCTACCTGTTCGTCGCCGGAATCTGGTGGCGAAAGCGACGAGGGCGGCGCGTGCTCGAACTCCCGCCGAATCGGTTTCGACGTCCGCTCGGCGCACTGGCCATGCTCACGGTCGCGATTGCACTGCTTCCGGTCGTCGATCCGTGGCTCTCCCGGATCGTCGCGCTCGTCGTTGTCCTGCCGTTCGTACTCAACTTCTGGTGGGACTGGCTCGCCGTAACCGGCCGCGTGAGTTCGCAGTAACCGGCCGGTATCAGAATCGGTAGTTCGGACAAACGACCAAGTGTTCGCTCGCCGAACGTACTCACATCGTGACCGCTCTCCTGCTATGACCGCACGGACGCTATACTTCACCGCGCCGCGAACTGTCGAGGTTCGGGAACGCGAGAGCCCCGACCCCGATTCCGACGAACTGCGCGTCCGAACGATCACGTCCGCGATCAGCGCCGGTACCGAGTGTCTGATCTACCGCGGCGACGCGCCGACGGACCTCCCAGCGGACGAGGAACTCGAGGCGCTCGACGGCGACCTCTCCTTTCCGCTCTCCTACGGCTACGCGGCCGTCGGCGAGGTGACAGCCGTCGGCTCGAGCGTCGATGACGACTGGCTCGGCCGGCAGGTGTTCGCGTACAACCAGCACGAGAGTCAGTTCCTCGCCCGACCCGACGACGTTCTGCCGGTACCCAACGACGTCTCTCCCCGCGAGGCCGCGCTGTTCGCGAACCTCGAGACGGCCGTCACCTTCCTGCTCGACGGCGAACCGTTGCTCGGCGAGCGAGTCGCCGTCCTCGGTCAGGGTGTCGTCGGGTTACTGACGACCGCGTTGCTCGCACAGACGCCGCTCGAGTCCCTGATCACGTTCGATTCCTACGAACGACGCCGCGAGCGATCGGAAGCGTTCGGTGCCGATCGATCGCTCGATCCGAGCCGGGCGGTTCCGGACGCGTTCCGAGACGTCGCTGGTGACCGTGCCGACCTCACGTACGAACTCTCCGGCGACCCCGACGCGCTCGACGACGCGATCGCGACCACCGGGTTCGACGGCCGCGTGATCGTCGGCTCGTGGTACGGCACTCGACCCGCCACCGTCGAACTCGGCGGGCGATTCCACCGCGACCGACTCGAGATACGAAGCAGTCAGGTGAGCACGATCGATCCCCGCCTCTCCGGACGCTGGTCGCGAGAGCGTCGCCACGACCTCACCTGGAAATGGCTACAGCGACTCGACGTCGCGTCGCTTCTCACCCACGAGTTCCCGCTCACAGAAGCCGACGACGCGTACGAACTACTCGAGGATCGCCCGTCGGAAGCGATCCAGGTACTGTTTACCTATGAGTGACTGGCGGCTCGAGTGCCGTCGCTGGCAACGACTGGTTGTTCCCCTGACTATTTTCTCACTGGAGCGCAATGCTGTCCGTATGCTCCGCTCTGTTATCAGTCGCCTCCGGCAGTGGTGGTCCGTCGAGGACCCAGAAGAGCGCATCGAGGGCTCCGGCGAACCGATCGTCTCCCCGAAACATCGACGCGGACCCGAAGCACGGCAAGCGCTCGATCCCGAATCCCACCAGCGAAACGAGGACGATCCGGAGCCGTAACTCGCGGGCGAACGACAGCGTTCTGCAAACCGGTTCGGCCGACGACAAACGCGAACAATTTTGTAAATTAAACAACATCATCGGGTATGCGTCGCTCGCTTCGGTACGCACTCGCAACGATCGTCGCCGGTAGCATCACGTTCGGCGTCAGTCTCGTCCACGACTCGCCTCTCCTCCTCGTCGGAACGTTCGTTACCTACGCGATGACCGCCACACTCTGGCTCCGGTATCCAGCCCTCCTGCAACTGCGACCGGACCGACGTGACGGGTTCGACGCTGTCGGGGCAGTCATTGCAGGTGGAACGACGTTCGGGATCATGTCGTTCGCACAGAGCCTCGCCGACCCCATCCATCTGGGCGCTGCCGTCATGGGACTAGGCCTCGTCTTTCTGGGCACGGGGTACGGTATCTTGCTCGTCGAAGCCGGCGACGTACCACTCGAGTCACTGGATGTACCTGCCTCGAACACGGACGGGAACGCCACTCGACGCAGCGAGTAACCCGCTCGACCCATCCACTCGGACGTCTTCGACCGAGTTCTGCTCGAATGAATATCGAAGGAGACGACGACTCGCCGTGTAGCTGTCGCTCTCGAGGAAAAATACGAAGAAACGAGACCAGCGATTACGCTTCGACGAGAACGTCGTCGAACTCGCCGTCGTCGACTTTCGCCTTGAACTCGCGGGCGTCCTCGCCTTCGATGGTGACGCCCATCGAGGCGCAGGTGCCGACGACTTCCTTCGCGGCGTTTTTCGTGTCGTAAGCCAGCAGGTCGGGCTTTTTCTGCTCGGCGATCTGCTGGACCTGTTCGATCGAGAGGTCAGCGACGAAGTCCTCCTGGGGTTCGCCGCTGCCGGTGTCGAAGCCGGCCTCGTCTTTGATCAGTTCGGCCGTCGGCGGGACGCCGACTTCGATCTCGAAGGAGCCGTCGTCCTCGTACTCGACGGTGACGGGGACTTCGGTTCCGTCGAAGGCCTCGGTCTGATCGTTGATGTCCTGTACGACTGCCTGCACGTCGACGGGCGTCGGTCCGAGCTCGGGACCGAGCGGCGGGCCAGGGTTGGCCTGCCCACCCGGAACGAGCACTTCGATGGTTCCAGCCATATCCGTCACAACCCGTGCGCGAGTTTTAAGGGTTGCTTTTTCGGGCAGTCACCGTCTGTGACCGACTGACGCACTCGCGGGTTCACTCCGGCGAGACGCTCTCCGTTCGCCACTCCGCGAACGACCCGAGGATTCCCGCCTCGTCGAACCGCTCGATACACGGAACGTCGTAGGGGTGGATCTCCTCGAGGCGCTCGACGAGGTCGTCGTAGGCGTCGTCGGTGGTCTTTGCCAGCAGTGCGATCTCCTCGTCGTGGTGTACCTCGCCGTCCCAGCGGTACGTCGACGTAATCGGGAACCGGTTGACACAGGCGGCGAGTCGCTCCTCGACCAGTCGTTCGGCGATCGCATCGGCCTCGTCGGTCGGGGCCGTGATGTAGACGGTCGGCATCGCCGTGGAGTAGTGCCGGCGGAGACAAAAAGTTCCGGACACGCGATCGATGCCGCCGAATTCGCGGACAGAAAACATTTGCAGGAATAGCGCCGACCGAGACCATGAACCGCCGGGACGTACTCCGAGTGGCCGCCATCCCCGCCATCGTCGCAGTATCCGGGTGCAGTGAATACGTTCATCGAGCGAGAGGTGTCGATACGCCTGTCTCCCTGATCGTCGTGAATACCATCGACGAGCCGGTACGCGTCACAGTTCGGGTCGAACGCGACGGGACGACCGTGTTCGATGGAACGACAGAATTCGACGACGACGGGACTGTAGAACGGATCGAGGGCGACGATTTCAGAGCCGCCGAATTTTCCGAGGCTGGAACGTATACGCTTGCCGTCGAAGCGAACGGAGCGCAAGAACAGTCGTCGACCGACGTTTCCTGGCGCTATCTGACCGATTGCAATTACAACACGCTGGAGGTCCTCGTCCGCGAGGACGGAATCGACGCTGGTCTCATCCGGACGGACGCAGGCTGCTCGTTCCCCGATACCCTCGGCAAAGAGCGACGTCAGTAGAAAACCGACGGATCAGGCGTCGTCGACGACCGGATTGAACGAGCCGTTGATGTCCCACTCGTGGAGGCAGTGGGGATTTCCGACCTGCCTCTCGCCGTCCTTGCGCTCGAGTTGCCACGCCTCGAGGTTCTCGTCCCATTGTTCGGCCCGATCGCAGCGTTCGCAGACGCGTGCGGTCGGCGTTCGTACCTGTGCAGTCATTGCCGGATGTGTGCACTGGATCCATATAACGATACCTCCTCCCGAAATTCGTGATTTTCGCTGGTATAGGTGCTCGAAGCCGAATTTCGTTATGGGACGAGACTCCAGCTTGGGGCGAACAGCGACGACTGTACAGTCGTCGTCGATATCGTTCGAAAAACCGGAGGTGAGCCGTCAGATCTGTCACCCGGACCGGGATTGGAAATCGCGACGTAACCGCGACCTGTCCCGCGATTGTACCCAGATCGTCCGGTCGACCGTTTCATACGGTTTACTGTAGTCCCTTACCGCCGATCGCCGACCCCGTCCTGGCGATCGGCGGTAAATAGTTACAGCAATCCGTATCAGTAGACCGCGTCTTTGATCTCCTCGCGGAGGTCGTCGAACTCCTCGAGGTAGTCGCGACGCTCCGCGCGCAGTTCCGCGAGGGCTTCGTCGTAGTCGTCGACGTGGTCCGGGACGTAGTAATCGCCGATCTCGAGGCCGGGGACGGTTTTGGGGATCGTTAGCCCGGTCCGGTCGTCGTCGGTCCACTCGATGCGGCCGCGGGCGGTTTCGGTGAGGATCGTCACCGACTCCTCGACGCCGACGTCGACGGCCTTCTCGCCGAGATAGCCCGTGTTGATCACGTAACAGTCGGCATCGAGCGACGAGACGAGGTCGTGGAAGACGTTCCCTTCTTCGCCCTCGGAGCCGACGATGAAGGGGTTGGTGCCGACGACGCGGATCGATTCGCCCGCGCGCGATGGATCTCCGGCGCTGGTCTCGATCGACTCACCGAGCATGAACGCGACAGCGGCCTGCTCGTCGGTGAGTTTCGCGACCGGCGGCATCAGCGGGTTGCGCGTGATGAAAAAGACCTGGTCCATCCGCTCTAAGTCGATATCCTCGCCCGCGCTCTCGAGTTGTTCGCGCTGGATGATCGCCCGCGAGTTCGCGGTGTAGTGGTCGTCGTCGAAGTCGACGGTGCCGTCGTCGTCGACGGTGACGTTCTCCAGGATTGCAGACTCGTGGGTCGCGGCCTCGTAGAGTTCTGGCTGCTCGTCGGCGTCGAGGCCGATGGTCTTGATGAACAGTCCCTCACCCTCGCTGCCGGCGACGGAGCCGTCGGGGAGGAGGCCACAGACGTCGTCCTGCAACATCGTGGCGTCTTCGGGGTCCTCGAGCCAGCAGCCGTGGGAGGTAAGCGTCGACTTCCCGGTGGCGGACAGTCCCATGAACACCTGCCCGACCGTGCGCAGGTCGCCGTCGTCGTCACGGACGCGGACGCGCTTGCTGCCCGCGTGAAGGCCGAGGCCACCCTGTTCTTTGATTCGGTACATGAACAGCCGGAGGAACGACTTCTTGGCCTCGCCGGTGTAGTCGCTTCCGAGGACGGCGGTGAACCCTTCGTCGGGGAGGACGCGAATCTCGGTCTCGTCGTGGTCGGGCAACTGGACGGTGTAGAGATCCGGTTTGCGACCGTCCGTGGGCTCGAACAGGTTCGCCCAGGCGAGCGCGATCCGGGCGTGTTCCGCCGGGACGAACAGTCGGCAACAGAAGGTCGCGTCGGAATGACGGCCCATCAACCGGTCGACACAGACCAGTTCACGGTCGTCGTCGCCCGCTGCCGAGATTGCCTCGTCGACCAGGTCGTGATCGCGGGTATTGAACTCGTGATCGACGGCGTTTTTCGTCCGATCGGCGCTCCGCGACCGGAACTCGCTGACGTAGGAGGGTGAACCGAACTCGGTGGTCGTCTCTTCGTGTTCGGCGAGTTCGCGAAGTTCCTCGAGCGACGGGTTGTACCGGACGTGTGACGCAGTATCTGGGTCGGGAAGATCCCGGACGAGTGGACGTGGCTCCGTCCCGGTTTCGGACATACACGTAAACACCCATCTTCCTGATGTATAAAGCCGGAGGATTTTGATCGGTGTATGTCACAACCTACCCCACGACTTACTCGCATATGGATTGTAATGCTTGTTTTAGGCCTCTAGTAGTCGTTTCTTTCTCTCGAATATAATGATCAGATCCAATATGCTTGTGGTCTTGTACTCATATAAGAATAATTTTTCTCGTGGCCGTCGCCACCCCCTTCGAACGCGTTCGAAGGGGCCGGCCGTCGTAATTACTCATCGAACTCGACCGATGACCTCGAGTGGGGCCGATTTTCAGTTCTGGTATTCGGAGCCAAACTACCAATAGGGGGGACTGTCTCTTCGAGCGCATGGTATACGGCCTCGATATTTCGCCGAGTGCGGTACGGTCAGCGGTCGACCGGTCCGGCATGCCGACGGTCGAGTCGGAACTTCCCGCGATCGTTCCGCTCGAGGAGTCGGCTGCGGACCTGCTTACTGCCGACCGAACGGACGGGACGTACGTGATCGGATCGGACGCACGGACCGTCGACGACGACCCACGGGTCCCCTTCGAGCGCGGCGTCTTCGACGACACCGACGCGGCCGAGACCGTCCTCGAGACCGTCGTCGACCGGCTGCTCGAGGGAGGCGATTCCGACCGGGTCCGGTACGCGACGCCCGAACCGCTGGTCGCCGAGAACACCACGAGCGTCGACCACCGCGAGACCGTCGAGTCGGTCCTCACCGGAAAAGGGTACGAGCCGACCCCGATCGGCAAGGGTTTTGCCGTCGTCTACGACCAGCTCGAGGAGAACAACTACACCGGCGTCGGGATCTGTCTCGAGCGCCAGAGTACGAGCCTCTCGCTTGCCTACTACGGTGTGCCCTCTCTTTCGTTTTCGATCGCACGCGGGAGCGCGTGGATCGTCGACCGCGTCGCGACCGAGACTGGTCGCTCTCCGCCGGAGGTGCGCGAGGTCCTCGAGACGTTCGAACTCGATCCCGAGACGACGGGCGAACTCGAGGGAGCGATCGCGGACGCCTACGACGCACTCGTCGGCGAACTCGTCGACGTGCTCGAGCAGTACGCCGACGACGGCTCGCTCCAGGACGGTGTCGCCGTCCCGATCGCGATCGGGGGCGACGGCGTGATCGAGGGTCTCGAGTATCTCGTCGGTGGCCGAATCGACGCTGCGGGACTCCCGCTGTCTATCCGTGGCGTTCGACTGGCCGACGAGCCGGGCGAAAGCGCCGTTCGCGGTGCGCTCGCGGCATCTCGAGACGACATCGACGCCGGCAGTAGCGCCTGGCCCGCCGAGACCGACGTCGACGCCGCCAGCCGGCCCGTCGAGACGAGCGGCTCCGCCGAGAGCGAGACGGAACGGGCCGTCAACGGGAACGGCGGTTCCGACGGTGAGACGGTTTCGTTCGACGACGCGACCGTGGTCAACGGCGGCAGTTCCGGCGGCCGAAACCGGGCCAACGACGCGCTCGACTCGCTGCTCGACCAGCTCTCGACTCACGAGCAGCGACTCGAGGAAGTCGACGAGGACGCCGACGCGATCCGTGACGACCTCGAGGAACTGGCGGACCGGACGGCCTCGAGCGAGCGGGTGGCGGAAGTCGACGAACGGCTGGTGTCGGTCGTCGACGACCTCGCCGCACTCGAGGAGGAGACGATCGCGGACGTGACCGCAGAGATCGAATCGCTGGAGGGCGATATCGAGTCGTTAGAGGGTGACTTCGACGGGCTGTCGGAGACCGTTTCGGATCTCGAGTCACTGGAGGGCGACGTCGAGTCGCTCGATACCGACCTCGAGGGGCTGTCGGAACGACTCGCGGAGGTCGCCGACGACGCGGAGACGCTTGAAGACGTCACCGAGGAACTCGAGGAATCCGTTTCCGAACACGGGGAACGGTTCGAGGACCACGACGAGCGGATCGACGAGGTATCCGAAGGACTCTCCGGCCTCTCGGAAACGCTCGAGGACGTCTCCGGCCGACTCGAGGGGGTCGTCTCGGACGCGGAGGCGCTCGAGAGTGACGTCGCGGATCTCGAGGAGTCGCTTTCCGAGCACGACGAGCGACTCACACAGCAGGACGACCAGGTCGAGACGCTGTCTGACCAGCAGGCAGACTTCTCGGAGACCGTCGACGACGTCTCGGAGCAACTCGAATCGGTCGTCGACGACACTGACTCCCTCGAAAGCGACGTCACGGGCCTCGAACAGCAGTTCTCCGACCTCGACGAACGAGTTGCGGAGCAGGACGGGTCGATCGACGACGTCTCGGATCGACTGGCAGACCTCGGGGAAACCGTCGACGAACTGGCCTCGCTCGAGGAGACTGTCGACGAACTCGCATCACTCGAAGCGACCGTCGACGAGGTATCGGAATCGATCGCCGACCTCGAGGCACTCGAAGGCACCGTCGAGTCGCACGAGGACGACCTCGCGGAACTATCGGAATCGATCTCGGAACTCGAATCGCTCGAGACCGATCTCGGGGACCTTTCGGAGACCGTCGACAAACTGGAAGGGGTCTCGGAGACCGTCGCTGAATTAACGGCACTCGAGGACGACCTCGAGGATCTCTCGGCGTCGGTCACCGACCTCGAGTCGTCGCTGACCGCCGACGTCGACGAGGTAACGGATCGACTCGAGTCGGTGGACGACGAGGTGGCGTCGCTCGGCGACGAGGTCGGAGACCTCGAGACGCAGGTCGCCGCGTTTGACGAGCGATTCGAGAGCCAGAGCACGAAGATCGACGGCGTCTCGGGTCGACTCTCGGAACTGTCGGAACGAACGGACGCCCTCGAGTCGTCGCTGGCGGCCGATATTGACGACGTCTCGGAGCGCCTCGCGACGCTCGCAGACGAGACGGGAGCGGTAGAGAACGACGTCGAGGGACTCGAGGCACGCGTCTCGGAGTTCGACGGGCGATTCGAGGATCAGGACGACCGGATCGAGGAACTGACGGATCGACTCGCGGATCTCTCGGCGGAGAGCGACGACGCTGATTCGCTCGAGACCGACCTCGAAGAACTATCGGAGACCGTCGCTGCACTCGAGGCTGGCGACGACGATACGACGGCCAGTGACGACTCGAGTTCGAGTGGTGTCGCGGTCCCGACGCTCGCCGGCGGTGGCGGTGCGGGAGTCGTCTCGGGTGGCGCTGTCGCGCTCACCAGCGATCCGACGATCGGGGCGGGTGCGGCCGCTCTCGGCGTCGCACTCGTTCTCGTGGCAGTCTTCCTCGGCCGATAGACACGTGATCTCCGTTCGGTTTTGTGGGTGTCACGACACAGTCGGGCGAGATTGTTTGGGGTTCGATCACGTAGGAGGCAGTATGACCGACTCCGATAGCGGTCGCGATCCCGAAACGATAGTCCGGGAGTACTACGATCTCGTCGATGCAGACGAGTACGGAGACCTCGTCGACCTGTTCACCGACGACGTCCGATACGAACGCCCCGGCCAGGGAACGATCGAAAGTCGGGGGGCACTGCGGACGTTTTACGAGGAGGAACGCCCGCTCGAGGAGGGGAGCCACGAGGTTCACGACGTCGTCGTCGACGAGGACAGCGAGGGACGCGTTACGGTCGCCGTTCGCGGTTCCTTCTCGGGCCGCCAGAACGAGGAACCGGTCGAACTCGGCTTCGCTGACTTCCACGAACTGAACGACGCCGGAGACGCGATCGCTCGCCGCTACACGTTCACGGATCGCGACAAACTATGACCTGATTGAACGGGCTGGACGCTCGAGAACTTGCACTGTGTATAGAATCGTGTCAGGTTCACGTCCCTCTGTCTCGGTTTCCGCTGAGAGACGACTCGTATCGAGACACCCGGTAACACTCACTGAGAGTTCCCACCAGCGGCGGCGAGCACCGTTCGGCGGTTCCGAACGTGAGACAGTACTCGGTACCAGCCTTTTCCCCTTCTTGAACGACGACATGGCTGCCTGCTCGAGTGCACGTCTCGATAGCTCGATTCTGCAGCCACTCGTCTGGACGGCCCACCGACGAAATACGGCCATTGAACAGGGTCTTGGCCGTACAGAATGTCGAATATACGACAGCCGCTACTCGAACGACCAGTCGGTCTCGACACCCGGCGGATTCTCGAGCGTCTGGTAGACGACGCAGTAGCGTTCGGTGTACGTTTGGATTGCTGCCCGCGTCTCCTCGTCGATATCGCCGTCGATGTTGAACTCGAGGCGGACGTCCTCGAACCCGACTGGAACGTCATCGTCGACGCCCATCGTCCCACGCAGGTCGAGGTCGCCGCTGGCTTCGACGGAGACCTCGACGTCGCTGCCGAAGTTCTCCGCGACGGCCTGTGCGGTCAACTGCGAACAGGCCGCGAGCGCACCGAGCAGGAGGTCGCCGGAACACGCGCCGCTTCCGGGACCGCCGGCGCCCTCGTGGAGTTCGGCCTCGTAGATCGCACGGCCGATGTCGACGTTACACGAACGGGCGTCGTCCTGCTCTTCTCCCGTCGCGGTGAGCGTTATCTGTGCGGCCTCGGGATTCGATTCGTACTCGTCTTTGAGCGGCTTCTGCTCTTCGCGCAAGTCAGTGTCTCCCATGGTGTCTGGGACGTGTCGCCTCGAGAAAAGAACCTCGGGTAGTGGCAGGTACCGAACGTATCTATGACGGAGCCGGCTTCCCGTCAACGCGGCTTTTCGACGGACAGTTCGATACTCGCAACCGACCGTTCGCCCGATCGTAGTTCGATCCGAACCTCGTCCTGATCCGGATAGATCCAGCTTCGCAGCAGCTCTATCGTCGCCGCCGATCCCGACTCGAGTGTGGTCGCCGAGATCGGTACGTTCACATCCGGCTCTTCGTCGTCGAACTGGAGTGTCGCCCGATCGATCGTCAGCTCCTCGGAGACGCGGCTTTCGACCGTCACCTCGAACTGTTCGACGGCGAACTTGGTTCCCTCGGCCTCGAGTTCGAGCGCCACGTCGGTAATTTCGGCCCGATCGGTGACGTTCGCGGTGGTTTGCACGGTGGTGCCCTGTTTTCCGTCGTCGGATGACGTACCCCGATTGCGTTCGATTACTCTATCGGGAACCTCCTCGAGGGAGAGTTCGACCCAGCGCATGTCGACGGTGTCGTACTGCCTGACCATGCCCGCTGGGGCGTTTTCTTCGTCCCAGCCGGAGTACCGTCGCTCGTGGTGGCGGTTCCCCATGCGTGAACCGTTCGACCAACCGACCAGTAAGTGTTGGGCTCGAATCGGATTCTCGAGGTAATCGGGCGCGATATGTTCCGGTAGGTCCCGGCAAGAACTGGTGGGGATGGGATTTGAACTACGCGAAGACGGTCCTGCTCGCTCACTTCGTTCGCTCCGCGGGCTGCGACTTCCCTAGTTCAAATCCCACCGTTTCGTTTTCCGCTCGAGAGACTCCTCACTCCGTTCGTCGTATTCTCTCGCGGAAAACGGTGGGGATGGGATTTGAACCCATGAGGCTTGACAGCCACCTGCTCTCAAGGCAGGCGCGTTAGGCCGCTCTGCCACCCCACCTCACTTCCACGTACCCCGTCCGCTCAAAAATGGTTATCGGTCTATCGCCGCTCGAGGTCGCCACCGTCTCCCACACACAACCCGATATCGTCGACGACTGCCGCGGTTGCAGTCGCTCCCAGGCGTCCGGCGACTCGTTGTGCCTCGAGCGTCGCTATCGTCGACGTGAGACCGGACGGCGTCGCAACGGTCGGAACGGCCGGCGCGAATCCGAGGCCGAGTCCCGCGTCCCCGACTCGAGTGGCGAGCGTCGCGAGTTCGGGCGGTGTGTACGCGGCTTCGAAATCGATCGGTTCGGTGAACGCGGCCAGATACGTCCGCCCGTCCGAGGAGGGGCCGAGCACGACGTCGTGTCGCCGGAGCGCCATTGCCGCGCCGTCGACGTCCGACCGACCGACCGTCGGAGCCGTCGGCTCGAGGACGCCCACACTGTCGGGTCCCTCGCGCTCCAGCAGGTGCGTCACCGTGTTCCCGACCCGTGCAGACTTGCTCGAGCCGACCTGTCGTTCGAATCGGACGTCGTCGATAGCGGTGTCCGTTCCCTCGAGAGCATCGGCGACGAGGGAGCGAACCTCCGATTCGGCGTCACCGCCCTCGTCGGCGGCTTTCTCGGGCAGTGTCTCCTCGTCCCGATAGTTGACCAGCAGGTTGCCGCCGCTGTCGACGGCCGTCCGGACGACGTCGATGACGGCAGCCTCGTACAATCGGACTGCCTCTGTCTCCGAAAGCAGCGTCGATTCGACGAGTTCCGACAGAACGAGTCCTTCCCGTGGTGGGTCGACCGGAACGACGACGATCATACGACTACTCCGCTACGACGATCCTTGAACGCGGCGTTTCCGTCGTTCGATAACTCGACCCAATATACCACATAAATTATAACTGCGGACCTCGTTGTCTCGGGTATGAACGACCGGACCGTCACCATCACCGGATTGCTCGGAACACTGGTCATTGCCGCTCTCGCCGTACTGGGCGTCTACGGCTTCGTCACGGGCTATCTGCTCGAGAGCCCCGGCGACCTCCTCGCCCCCTCACTCGGCGTGCTCGCAGTTACGATCGTCTTCGTCGGTGCGTTGATCGTCCTCGGCGCCCGATCGCGCCGGTGGAGACAGAACCCGTACTGGTAGGAACGATCGCGGTTTCGACCGGTGAACGGCGACCGAAAACGATCACCGATCTGCCGGGCCGCCGTCGCGATCGTTCTCTCGGAAACAGTCGGTGAAAAGCAGACTAATTCTATCGTGGTATCGAACGTCACCGTCCGTCTACGTTACAGTCAGCGCCCTGGCTTCCCGACGCTCGCTCGGTTCGACTCGAGTGAACCGGGACGGTAGACGGGATCAACCGCGACGTTCGCGTTCGTTACCGCTCGCGTCGCCCTTTCGTCTGGCGGTAATCCGACGCCATCAGTTGGGCGAAGTGCTCGAGCCACGCCTGGGTCTGATCGTCGGTCTGCTCTCGAGGCTCGACCATGGGGACGAGCGCGAACCCGCGGCCCCGAATCGTCGTCGCGTGGGCCTCGGGGAGCGTGAGTTCGTCGACGGGCGTCGTCGTGTACTCGGTGCCGAGTTCCGCGAGCGCTCGCTCACCGACCGGAACGAGTACCTCGGGGTTTATCGACCTGATATCGGCGTTGAGATACGGTTCGCAGTTGCCGATCTCCTCGTCGGTCGGCCGCCGGTCGGGGTCGCGACACCGCGTGAGGTTCGTAAGATAGGCGTTCTCGAGTGCCGGACGGTCGTCCGGCGAGGTCGAATCACAGAGTGCGAGTCGCTCAAGGATGCGCCGGAGGCTCGTCCCGGAGTCGTCGTCTTCGTCGGTCAGGAACGGGACGCCGACCTCGTCGGCCTTCGCGGTCGGTCGCTCGCCGACGAACAGGAAGTCGGCGCCGACGTCGCCATAGCCGTGGACGACCTGGGTTCGCGTCTCACAGAGTGCCGGACAGTTCCGGCACTCCTCGTCCATTCCGTACGGGTTCGATCGGGTGCGCTGATTTGCGTCCACGTTGTGTCGACTCTCGCGTTCGGCGTTCAAAAGGGGTGTGGCTGCTTATCGACCGAGGCCGCCGCGTTCGTTGACTTCGAGGATGAACTTGACGTTGCGGACGATCTCCTCGGGCGTCGTCTCCTCGTCCTCGTCGTAGAGGTCGCTGGTCCGGTAGAGAACGTTCGCGAGCTGTTTGCTCTCGCTGGTCTCGCCGCGGATCTCGTCGGCGGTCTCCCGGAGCAGTTCGACGCGTTCGGGATCCGGTTCGAACTCGGCCGATCCGTCGACTCCGTTCTCGGCGTCCGTCTCTGTGGATTCACTCGTCATGGTTATCGATCGAGCGACGCGGCTTCGCCCGCGCGCGTCTGTGAGATCCCTCGCCGGTGGACGATCCCGACGTTGTTCGCGACGTTTTCCGTGAGAGTCCGGAAGGCGTCGGCCACTTCGCCATCGGCGAGAACGGTCGGCTCCCCGCCGTCACCGCCCTCGCGAACCGCCGGATCGAGCGGAATCGATCCCAGGAACGGCATCTCGTGTTGGTCGGCGAACTCCTCGCCGCCACCGGAGTCGAAGATGTCGTGTTCGCTCCCGCAGTCGGGACAGGCGAACGTCGACATGTTCTCGGCGATTCCCAGGACGATCGTCTCGTGTTTGGCGAACATCTCGAGGCCCTTGCGGGCGTCGTCCAGGGCGACGTCCTGTGGCGTCGTGACGATTACCGCGCCCGTGACGGGCATCGTCTGGAGCATCGTCAACTGGGTGTCGCCGGTGCCCGGCGGGAGGTCGACGACGAGGTAGTCGAGGTGACCCCACTCGACGTCCTCCGTAAGCTGGGTGATCACCTTGTGGACCATCGGACCGCGCCAGATGACGGGGTCGTCCTCACCGGTGAGGAAGGCCATGCTCATCAGCTTCACACCGTACTTCTCGGGCGGGACGAGCGTCTCGTCCTCGGTCGCCATCGGCGGCTCGTCGGCGTCGACCATCCGCGGGACGTTCGGGCCGTAGACGTCGGCGTCGAACAGGCCGACGCGGGCACCCAGTTGCGAGAGGCCGGCCGCGAGGTTGACCGCGACGGTCGACTTGCCGACGCCACCTTTCCCGGAGGCGACGGCGATGACGTTCTTGACGTTCGGGAGCACCTGTTCGTCGCCACCGACGTCGTCGCGATCCGGAATGCTCGCAGAGAGATCGGGCTCGAGTCCCTCCTCAATTAGCAATTCCCGGATCTCGGCGGCGATGTCGGACTCCGCCGGCGAGTACGGTGCGCCGAGTGCGAGATCGATTTCGACCTCGTCGCCGTCGACAGTGACGTCGTTGACGAGTCCGAGCGAAACGATGTCGTCCTCGAGTTTCGGATCGTCGACCGTCCGCAGACGGTCGAGAACCGCGTCTTCGTCCATATCGGAAGGTACGCCCGACGGTCGAAAAGGGTTGTGTTCGCCGGGGTTCGGCGGGACAGCCGCGTGTGCGTTCTACTCCGCAAACTCGAGGTTGTCGAGGCCGTCCTGTGCGCGGGTAAACGCCACTTCGTCGCCACGGAGTCCGTTTACCAGTTCGCGTGTCGTCTCGACTAACCGTTCTGCCGTCCGCGGATCGACGTCGCCGTCGAGCATCCGGATTCGTTTGACGTGCTCGCCGAGCGTCTCGAGTGCGCCGCGTTCGCTCGTCGTGAGGGCGGCGTCGCGTTCCTCGGCCCAGGTACGAACGTCTCGACGGTACTCCTGGACGGCGTTCGCGTAGGCGAGTCCGCGGGCGGACTCCAGCGTCGGCGGCACCTCCTCGGTCGGCGGCCGCTCGCCGACGTCCGCGTCACGGAGCAGCGAGAGGAAGTACAGTTCCTGCCGGTCCTCGAGTTCGAGGTCGATCGCGCGGGCGACGACGTCGGCGACGTGGAGCAGTTCCGTGGCGGCGAGATAGGTGTCGTCGAGGTCGCGGAGGTCGCCGGCGTTGACGAACCCGCGACGGCGGACGTACTCGCGACAGCGGTCCCGCGCTCGCTCCGCGAGTTCGCCGGTCGAGACCTCGTCGATGTCGTTGCGGACGGGCGTGAGGTCGAACGACACCTGCAGGTCGGTGTGTTCGGTCCGTTCGTCGACGCCGACGCTGCGGAGGCTGCCACAGCCCGGACAGTCGATACTCGCGGTCTCGTAGTACGACCAGCGGGTCCTACACTCCTTGCACTCGCGTTCGCCCCGGATCTTCATAGACGAGGGTACGGGAACCAGCGCAAAAGACTCCACGGAACGACCGTCGACGTTGCGAGTACGACTTCACGTCGTCGGCTCACTCGCGAACAGGCCGGCAGCGGAGAGCCCACCGATTCCGATCGTGAGCCAGTAGGTACAGGCCCGGTAGATGAGCGCGATCGTCAACGCGGCAGCCGGTTCGATTCCGGCGAGCGCCGTGAGTCCGGCGGTAACGATCGCCTCGACGCCACCGGTGCCGCCGGGTGCGGGGACCACGGAGCCGAGTTTCCCGAGTGCAACCACGAGCACGACGACTGGAATCGCGAGCTGGTAGCCAAGCGCCATCCCGCCGATATACACCGGTAACATTAGAAAGACCATCCCGAGGTGGGCCGAGACGACTGCGACGATCAGCACCGATTTGTCGGCGGCGATCGTCTCGATCGTCGTGTAGAATCCCTCGAGACGGGAGTGGACGGTGTCCGGAGCGAGCGGGTCGTCGAACCGATCCGTGAATCGACCGACGAAACCGCGGATCGTGCCGGTCACGGTGAGGACGACGCTGTAGACGATCCCAGGCCGGCGAACGACGACGAAGACGACCGACACGAGCACCAGGAAAAGGCCGGCGAACGCCACGAGCTGGTTGAACATTCCGCTCCCGAGCGTCCCGCCAGCTGCGATCATCCCGACCGCCAGGAAGCCGAACGTGTAATAGGGAACGTAGTTCAGCAGATCGGCCGAGAGGATGCTCGCGAGCCCGTCCTCGAACGCCATCTCGCCACCCTGCGAGACGAGATAGGCGACGAACGGCTCGCTTGCGAGCTGGCCGTACGGCGTAACGTACTTGACGAACATCGCCGTCAGGAAGACGGTCGCGATTCGCTGACGTGGCATCACGTCGTCGATCAACGAGATGAACTGCTGCCACACCACGCCTCGAAACGTCAGCGAGAGAACCCCGGAGAGTACACCGAGAGCGAGGACCTGTCTGTCGATCGTGGACACGGCCTCGAGAAACTGCCGGCCACCGACGACGTGAACGAGGATGGCGAGCAAAGCGACGGCGACCGCGAATCCGAAGGCGATTCGTCCTTTCACGTACTGACAGTCGAACTGACCCTACAATTATCTTGCCGACTTTCACTATCGACCGATCAACTTTCCTGCAGCATCAGTATCGCTGGTAGTCCTTCGAACCGAACGGTTAGTCGGAATTGACGGTCACAGCACCCAGAACGCCGTTCAATAGGTCATTAACGTACGGCAGTTGCAGGCCACACCGAAACCAAGAGAAACGTTCTATCGAGGAATATGTCCCATCAAAGACTCAACCGTCGAAAGTTCGTCGCTGCCGCAGGTACCGCGAGTGCACTTGTTCTGGCTGGCTGTGCTGACGAGGATCCCGAAGACGACCCCGTGGACGACGAGGAAGATCCGGTCGACGACGAGGAAGATCCGGCGGACGACGAGGAAGATCCAGCGGATGACGAGGAAGAAGAGGAAGAAGAGGAAGAAGAGGAAGACGAGGACGAAACCTACACCCTGACCGTTACCGTCGAAGACGGAGAGGGTGAACCTGCCGAAGGTGCTGCAGTCGGCATCCAGCCGGCCGACGAAGACGAGGACGACCCTGCAGCCGATGAAGACGACGAGATGGACGAAGACGAGGACGAGGACGAGGATGACCCCGGGGCGGACGAAGACGACGAGATGGACGAAGACGAAGACGAGGATGAAGACGACCCCGCAGCCGACGAAGACGAACCGGACTTCCCGATGGAAGACGAGACGGACGAAGACGGAGAGGTCGAGTTCGAGGACCTCCCAGACGACGATTACACGGTCCGAGCCGAACACGAGGGCGAAGAGGCCGAGGACGAAGTCACGATCGACGGCGCCGACGAAGAGCTCACGCTCACGCTCGGCGAGGAACCCGAAGACGACGAAGAAGACGACGAGATGGACGACGAAGACAACGGAATGGACGACGAGGACGAAGAGGACGACGACGGGGCCTAATCCGCCCACCTCCGTTTCGTAGTCACGAGCGATTGACACACCCTTTTTCGAGTCGACCGTCGACGACGTAGCTGTCGGCGTGTGACCACATTTTTGCCGCTTGCCACCTAGCTACGAGTATGCGTGACGAAGAAGAAATCCGCGAGCAGTACGAGTTCCTCGAGGAACAACTCGAGAGCGACGAGATGAATCACGACGGCGTCGAACGAATGTTCACCTACTACAAGCGCGCGATCGGCTGGGTGCTCGAGGAAGAACATATCTGAATCCGGAACCGACACGGATCGAGACCAGTCCCGTTACATTTAAGTAGACCCAGCGAAATCTTTCAGGTGACGCTTCGCTTGGAGGGCCGAAGCGTCAGCGGGGACCAATTCAGGGCGGCAAGCAATCGCGTGACATTTTTGGTCACGCGATCTGCTTTCCTGTTTCCTACGAAACCGATCACACGTAGCGTTGCCTGAATCGACGTCGACTCGATCAATCGTCAAATCGCTCTACTGCGTCGACCCGATTCCGGAATATAAATATACAGAAACGTATCTCGCGTACCCTAAACATGAACACCTCGTTATGTGTGTGGCCACTACGATCCGTCATGGCCGTTATCATTCCGATGGATCCAGTACGGCCCGCTGTTGATGGCGATATTCGGCCTCCAGTAGAGCTGTCCCGATAGCCTTATTAAAATTCGACAGTAAGTACGAGTGGTACTTTCCCAATGTACGACCTGACAGGATTCCAGCGTGACCTCCTCTACGTCATCGCTGGCGAGGAGGAACCCCATGGACTGGCGATCAAAGAAGAGCTAGAGGAGTACTACGAGAAGGAGATTCACCACGGCCGTCTGTACCCGAACCTCGATACCCTCGTCGACAAAGGACTCGTCGAGAAGGGACGCCGCGACCGACGAACGAACTTCTACACCCTCACTCGACGTGGCCAGCGCGAACTCGAGGCACGTCGCGAGTGGGAGTCGCAGTACGTCGAACTGTAGTGTCACCCTGACGTAATCGTCGGGTTTCACACGTCGAACCGGTGTGGTTTGCGGTCACCCCTTTCTCTCGGCGTGTCTGGCTCCTGCGGTATCGACCGGAGGCCGTTTGACGTCGTGTCGACCGTTCCTGTATCCTCGCTCGTGTTCGTAGTGTCGGTCGTCACAGTCGTCCGACCGACCGCGTCCTGCCGTCGCCACGACTGCGGCGACAGACACCAAACTCGGGCCGTGAACTGTCCGTTCTCCGTGTGTCGAATCCAGCACGGCGCTTATGTGCGATCACGGTGAATAGTCGGCAGTGAACGAGGTCGCGCTGCAGATCGTCGACGCCCCCCTCGAGGAGACGGTCGTCCGGATCGCACTCGCGGGCGCGCTCGGGATGTTTCTCGGCCTCGAGCGCGAGTGGTCCCAGAAGTCCGCCGGGATCCGAACCTTTTCGCTCATCAGTCTGCTCGCAGCAGTTTTCACGATCCTCGTCCTCGAGACGGCGGTCGGCGAGAGTCTGTTGATACTGGGTGGATTGCTCGTAATCGTCCAGGGTGTGTTACTGGCCGTCCAGGGACTGCTGAGCGACGACGAGTCGACCGGCCTCTCGTTGACGACGTCGGTCTCGATGCTCGTCGCTTACGGCGTCGGCGCGCTCGTCGCGGCGGGATTCATCATCGAGGGCGTGACCGTCGCCGTCCTCTCGTCACTGTTGCTCGTCCTCAAGCGTGAACTCCACGAGTTCGCGTGGGGGCTCTCCCGCCAGGAGATGCGTTCGACGACCGAGTTCGCCATCCTCGCGTTCGTCGTCTATCCCCTGTTGCCACCCAACTACGACCTCGAGATCGGGACGGTCACGCTCGAACTCGAGCCACAGGTCATCTGGCTCATGGTCGTCGCCGTCGCCGGGATCGGGATCGTCAACTACGCGATCGTCTCGACCTACGGCGGCCGAGGGATCGCTGTCACTGGATTTTTCGGTGGTCTCGCGTCCTCGACGGCCGTCGTCGGTACGATGCTCGACCACGTCAACCAGCGCCCGGAGGCATCGTCGTACGCTGTCGCAGCGATCTTGCTCGCGAACGCTGCGATGGCCGCCCGGAACCTCGCGATCGCCGTCGGGTTCACTATCGGCGGTGGTACGGCGCTTCTCGTCGAGGCGATCATCCCGCTCGGAGCAGTCATCCTGCTCGCGTTCGCCATCGCAGGGGTCACCGCCGACTGGAGCGAATCCGGCCCGATGGAACTCGAGAGTCCGTTCTCGATGAAAAACGCGTTAGCGTTCGGTGCGGTCTTCCTGGTCGTACTCGTGTTCGGATCTCTTTCCGAGGAGTGGTTCGGGGCGCTCGGCTTCTACGCGACCGCCGTCGCGAGCGGCTTCGTCTCGAGTGCGGGCGCGACTACGTCCGCGGTCGTCCTCTACCGAGGCGGCCAACTGGGGGCGGCCGAGGCGACGCTTGGCATCCTGCTGGCGACGGTCTCGAGTATCGTCGTCAAGGCGTTGCTGACGACGGCATCGACGAATCACGTCTTCCGGAACCAGGTTGCGGCCTACAGTGCTGCATTGTTACTCGGTGGTGCAATAGCATCTGTGATTCTGGTTATCTAACCGAACTAATCTCGAATTCTTTTAATCCCCCGAGGTGAAGTGTGCGTATGGACAGAGAGACGATCGAGCCGACCGTCGAGACGGTACCGGACGAGCGAGCGAAACAGTGGGCCGAGTATCACCACCAGTTCGCCGCACCGAGTACGTACGTCTACGAGTTCGTCTGGGACACGAGCGCCGAGGCAGTCGGCCCGTTCTGTACCGACGTCGATGGAAACGTCCTGCTGGATTTCACCAGTCACGTCGCCGCCGCCCCGCTGGGATACAACAACCCTGCTCTCCGCAAGAAACTCGAGGAGTTCGACCTGGTCGATCCGCTCAAGATCGCCGGTCAGGACTTCTACGTTAGCGCCGGCGGGTCACCTTCCGATCCCGACCTCCCGGGGCCGAGTCAGTTGATGGAGCGACTGGTCGACGCGACCGACCACTACGACATGGATCGCGTCTTCCTCTCGAACTCCGGTGCCGAGGCCGTCGAGAACGCGATCAAGATCTGTTACGCCTCGGGCGGACACCGCGGATTCACTACCGAAGGCGCGTTCCACGGGCGCACGCTCGGTGCGCTCTCACTCAACCGGTCGAAGAGCGTCCACCGGAAAGGGTTCCCGGAAGTTCCCGGCATCGTCAGCGTTCCCTACCCCTCGACCCAGGAGGCCTACGAACGCCGCTGGCTGACCGACGGCCCCGGCGGGAACGTCGTCGCCGACAAACTCCACCCCGATCAGGGTGTGATCGACCCCGAGGAAGTCGCGTACCTGATCTTAGAGCCGATCCAGGGCGAGGGTGGCTACCGACCTGCCCACCCCGAGTTCGCACGCGACCTCGAGGAACTGCGCGCGGAGTACGACCTGCACGTGATCGCCGACGAGATCCAGTCCGGACTCGGCCGGACCGGTGAGATGTGGGCGGTCGACCATCTCGATCTCACGCCGGACGTCATCTCCGCAGGAAAAGGCCTTCGCGTGGGCGCGACGATTTCCCGGTCGGACGTCTTCCCCGAGGAAAAAGGCCGGCTCTCCTCGACGTGGGGCGCAGGCGACCTCATCGCCTCGATGCAGGGTGCGCTTACGGTCGACGTCATCCACGAGCAGAACCTGCTCGAAAACGCCCGTACTCGAGGTGAACAACTGCGCAGCCGGCTCGAGGACGCCGTCGAGGACCGGTCGGAACTCGTCGACGTTCGCGGCCGCGGACTCATGCTCGCCGTCGAGTTCGACACCAAAGATCGGCGCGAGGCGGTCGTCGAAGCCGCGTTCGAGCGCGGACTGCTCACGCTGGGCTGTGGGCACAAGACGCTGCGCCTGCTGCCACCGCTCGACGTCACCGAACGCGAGATCGATCTCGCGCTCGAAGTGCTGCTCGAGGCGATCGACGACGTGACGTCGGCGTAGTCGCGACCGACTACGAGGGATTGCGGTCGCCTGCGCGAAAACTGCTGTTTTTCGAGACGGATTGGGAACGCACTCCTGTGGCACATCGAGCAGATGTGTGAACGGTTATCCTCCATTTGATGGGCCAGTAAAATGAAATAGCGTGCATTAGATACTGGTTCCATGGTCTCCGGCGTGGCGTTGCCCGCCTTCGTTTCCGACGCAGGTACCCGTCGATCCGATTCGCCAGTTCCCGATCCGGCAGTCGGGACGGAAGTCGGCCTGAGAACCAGGCGAAGGGGAATCGCCACGGCTAATCGCGACGTGCGACTCCGGTATTCTATCTGAGTCGTCTCCCGGAGCAATCACACAATCATGACGAAATCGAATACGACCTTCCTGACGGACGAGAAGCGACGAGAAATCGACGGCAGCGAGCTCCTCGACGACCTCGAGATCGACGACGACGAGATCGGGTTCCGGAAACGACTCGCCCAGTTCGACGAAGCGGATGCGAACCGGCTGGCCGAGATGGAACCGATCTTCGACGACCTCGAGGACGACGCGGTCGAGTCGTTCTACGACCACCTGCAGTCTCATCCGGAGACGAACGCTATCTTCGATCGCTCCTCGCGGTCGATAGACGAACTCGAGGGACTCCAGGCACAGTACCTGCGTGGACTGGGGCGTGGAACGTACGATCGATCGTACTTCGAGAGTCGAGCCCGGATCGGGAAAGTCCACGAGTTGATCGACCTCGAGCCGAAGATCTACCTCGGATCGTACGCGCTGTACTACGAACACATCCTGGACGGGATCGCGTCGTCGGCCGTCGAACGCGCTCTCGATCGACACGACGGTGAGGACACCGAAGATACCGAAGTCAGCCGGGAGACGCTCGAGACCGAACTCGAGGCGGTTTCGGCCGAGATCGAAGAACGAACGCTCTCGGTGCTGAAACTGCTACTACTGGATCAGCAGGTCGCGATCGACACCTACATTCGATCCTACAGCGAGATCGAGGAGGAGATCGAACGTCAGCAACGCGTCGCCGACGAGGTCGAGCAGTCGGTCGAGCAGCTAGAGTCGAACAGCTCTGCCGTCGAGGAGAGCACCGAGGAGATAACCGACATCACGAACGAGCAGGTCGATGCCATCGAGGAAGTGGCACGGGAGGTGTCGGATCTCTCGGCGACGGTCGAAGAGATCGCGGCGAGTGCCGAAGAGGTCAACGCGACCAGCGAGGAAGCCGAAGAAATTTCGGAGACGGCCGCCGAAGCCGCCGAAGACGCGATCGAAGAGATCGAAGACGTCGAGGCGGCGACGACCGAGGTCTCGGACGACATCGACCAGTTGCGAGACAGCGTCGACGAAATCGACGAACTCGTCGCGGTCATCGACGACATCGCCACGCAGACGAACCTGCTGGCGTTGAACGCTGCCATCGAAGCCGCCAACGCCGGGAGTTCGGGCGACGGGTTCGCGGTCGTCGCGAACGAGGTCAAGTCGCTGGCCGAAGACTCCCAGGAACAGGCGGAGTCGATCAAGAAGACGATCGATCGCATCCAGGAGAACACGACGGAAACCACCGAGAGCATCGAAGTCGCCAACGATCGAGTCTCGCGGGCCGTCGACGAGGTCCACCGGACGGTCGACGGACTCGGGCGAATCACCGACGCCGTCGGCGAAGTCTCGAGCGGAATCGAGACCGTCGCGGACGCGACAGACGATCAGGCGGCGAGTACGGAGGAGGTTGCGAGTATGATCGACCGGATCGCCGACGACGCCCGTGATATCGCCGACGAGATGGAAGACGTCGCGAGCGCGATCAGCGAGCAGAGCGACCGAACCGAAGAGATCGAGTCGTCGGTCGCTCGCCTGACCGACGACAAGTAACGGACGGTCGTCGTACGAAAGCCCGGTTCTCTTTTCGCTGGTCGACCAACTCGAGCCACGATGATCGGAGCCTACACCGTCGGCAAGAAAGCGGTCACGTTCGGCTACAAGCGCTACGGCATTCCGGGAGCGGTCGCCTCGGGCGGCGTCGCACTGGCGGGATACGTCGCCGTCCGACGGGCGCTGCGTTCGCGGACCGACGCGGACGACGCTACGCTCGAGTCGGCGATCGATGCTGATTCGATCACGTCGGCGGTTCGAAACGAGGGGCTCGAGGCGGTGACGAACACGGAGACGCTCGGCGATGCGATCGACGAGGACGAACTGGGGTCGGCGGTCGACGTCGAAGACCTCGGTTCGTCGATCGAAGACGCGGACGAGTTGTCGGAGTCCGAGGAGTAGCTACTCGCCGCGAAGGTCGTTCACGTGGTCGATTCGCTGCTGGACGAGGTCGGGTTTCCCGATGTCGTGGCGGACGTGCAGCCCCTCGTCGCCGGCGACTGCGAGCGCGTCCTCGGCAATTTCCTCGGCGTCGGTGATCGAGTCTGCGACGCCGACAACGGCGAACGCACGCGAGGTCGTCGTGTAGATGCCGTCGTCGCGTTCGTCCACACTGGCGTAGTAGAGCAGTGCATCCCCTGCACTCTCCTCGTCGACTTTCACTTTCGCGCCCGCGTCGGGATCCGTCGGATACCCCTCGGGGACGGCGTACTTGCAGACCGTCGCCTGGTCTGCGAACTCGAGTTCCGGGATTGGTTCGCCGTCTCGAGCGGCGGTGAGCACGTCGAGAAAGTCCGTCTCGAGGACGGGCAGGGTGTTCATCGCCTCGGGATCGCCAAAGCGGGCGTTGAACTCGACGACTTTCGGACCGTCGGCGGTGAGCATGAACTGGCCGTAGAGGATTCCTCGATAGTCCTCGAGGGCGTCGACGGTCGCCTCGATGATCGAGACGGCCTCCTCGTAGTCGTCTTCGGTCATGAATGGAAGCGCGGTCGTCGCGTCGGAGTAGCTCCCCATCCCGCCGGTGTTCGGTCCCTCGTCGCCCTCGTAGGCGCGCTTGTGGTCCTGGACCGCGGGTGCGGTCTCGAAGGTGTCGTTGGCGACGAACGCCTGAATCGTGAACTCCTCGCCGATCAGCCGTTCCTCGAGGACGATCCGGTCGTAGTCGGACTCGCGGATGTACTCTTTGCCCTCCTCGGCGGTGACCTGGTCGCCGATGACCTTGACGCCCTTGCCGCCCGTGAGTCCGGCGGGCTTGATCGCCAGGTCGCCGTCGTACTCGTCGATGAACTCACACGCGGCGTCCATGTCGTCGAACGTCTCGAAGTCGGGACAGCCCGGCACGTCGTTCTTCTCCATGAACCGCCGCTGGAAGGCCTTGTCCGTCTCGATGCGGGCGTCTTCCTCCTTCGGGCCGAAGGCGTAGACGCCGGCGTCTTCGAGTTCGTCGGCGACGCCCGCCTCGAGCGGCGCTTCGGGGCCGATGACGGCGATGTCGGCGCTGATCTCTTCAGCGTACTCGAGGACTGCCTTGGGGTTGGTCGTCTCGAGCGTCTCGAACCCTTCGGCGATCCGGGCGATGCCGGGGTTGCGGTTGCCAGCGCAGGCGTAGAGGTCGGCGTCACTGTCCTCCAGTGCGCGTGCGATGGCGTGTTCGCGGCCACCGCCACCGATCAGGAGCACCGTCTCTGTCATGGTCGATAGCGGGACGCACGTTGGTGTAAAGGTTATCCTTTATCGAGAGTGTGTTGTACACGAACGTGGCTAAGTTCTGTGGGGTCGAGTCAACGAAACGACTATACAAAACGCGGGTAACTGTTGTCGATATGAACCGCCGCCCGTTCCTCCAGACGATCGCAACCGGCGGAGCCCTCCTTTCTGCTGGCTGCGTCGAATCGATCCCGTTCACGACGACGCGACTCGAGTCGGAGGACGTGTTCGAGGAGTACTGGTACGAGGAGACGGAACTGGTCGTCCAGTTCCGCGAAGACGTCGACGTCGAACGCGCAGTCCTGACCGACCTGGGGACCGACGAGGAGTACGAGACGACCGAACAGCCCGGCCCGACCGTTCGATTTCCGGTCGTGTTCCCGGAACGGCGGGAGACGTACCTCTCACAATCGTTGCGGGTCACAGCCGAAACGCCCGACGGAGAGGGTCGACTGGGGGTTGGAGGACCAGTCCACGCGTATGTAGACACGCTCGAACCCCTTCCGGACGGTCGGGCCCGCCTCGAGATCGAGAGTCAAACCGACGCGCCGTTGCTCGTCGGGTTCGTCGGTGTCTACGGCGACGTGCCGAACCCGACGGCCGACCCACAGAGTGATTCGTTCGATCCGTCGACGTTCGAGGCAGAGCCGGGGGTCGTCGGCGTCGGAGCGAACCGACCGCTGTCACCGTCCCGGACCGATCTCGTCGTTCCGCCGGGAGAGACGCGGGCCTTCGAGACGACCTACGCACCCTTCGCGTTCTCGGATAGCACGGCCTCGAGCGCCTGTGACGGCGAGGAACGTCGGGGGAAGGTCGCGGTCGTCCACGGCTCCGGCGGGAGCGCGGCATACGACTTCACGTACCGCCTCGAGGGGGAATCGGCGGCGCTCGAGGACGGACTCGAGGCCAGCGTGTGCGACGAAATCCAAGGCGGGCGGTGATCGGACTGCGATCGCGGGTCTCCCACGACTCGCTTGACCGGTCGTTTCAAGGGACCTGCGTCTGTACCGGATCGGTATGTCCCCTGACACCCCTCCACAGACGAGGCGCGAGAACACCAGCTACGAGCGACACGGCGATATCGTGGAGGATCCGTACCGCTGGCTCGAGAAGGGCGGCGAGGACGTCGACGAGTTCGTCGACCGACAGAACGAGTACGCCGACGCCTACCTCGAGTCGCTCGAGGTTCGAGAACGGCTCCACCCGCAGTTCGAATCGCTCGCCCGAACGACCGATTACGGCTCGATCACGCCCGCGCTGACCGGCTACTTCCAGGAGGTCGAAACCGCCGACGACGACCAGCACGTCCTCTCCTTCCGCGAATCGCTCGAGGACGACCGCGAGGCGCTCGTCGATCCCAACGAGTTCAGCGAGGACGCCACGAAGTCGATGGGCTGGTGGACCGTCTCACCGGAGGGCGAGCGACTCGCCTACGGCGTCGACGAGGGCGGCGACGAACTGTACGACGTGACCGTCGTCGAAGTTCCGTCGGGCGACGTCCTCGAGGAGCTACCCGCCCTCGGCCGCGCGAACGCCGGGATGTTCGCGTGGACACCGGACGGCTTCTACTACGGCCGTACCGGTCTCGAGGGCGAGGCCCAACTCGAGACGGAGATTTGCTATCACGAGCACGGTGACGACATCAACGAGGACGCGCTGGTGTACGAAGTCGACGATCCGGCGACGTGGCCGATGCTCACGACAGACCGTGACGGCAAGCACCTGCTGGTCGCGCTCGTGGCGGGCTGGGAGCGAAGCGACCTCTACTACGCCGATGTCGGCGAGACCGAACTGACGCCGGTGATCGCCGACGCCGAACACTTCTACATGCCGCTGATCCACGGCGACACGGCGTACGTCCGAACCGATCTCGATGCCCCATACTATCGCTTCCTCGAGATCGACCTCTCCGGAGACGTCGGCGAAGTCGAACCTGCCGACCTGCCCGAGGTCGTCCCGGAACGCGAGGGGATCGTGAAGGGGGCGACGATCGCCGACGATCGTCTGCTCGTCCAGTACGAACGCGCGGCCGTCTCCGAACTCGAAGTGTTCGACCTCGACGGCGATCACCTGCGATCGATCGAGTTACCGGGAATGGGAACGGTAACCGGATTGAACGGCAACCCTGACACGCCCGAGGCCTTCTTCGGGTACCAGTCGTTCGACCACCCGCCGGCGGTGTTTCGATACGATCTCGAGTCGGACGCCTCCGAAGAACTGGATCGTCCCGATATCTCCCTCGGGTTCGATCTAACTGTCGACCAAGTCCGCTACGAGTCGGCCGACGGCACCGAGATTCCGATGTTCGTCGTCCACCGTGCCGACCTCGAGCGCGACGGCGACAACCCCGCGTTGCTGTACGGCTACGGTGGCTTCGAGAACAGCGAGACGCCGGAATTCCAGAAATTCGGTCGCGAGTTCCTCCGCTCGGGGGGCGTCTACGCGAAGGCGAACCTCCGTGGCGGTGGCGAGTTCGGCAAAGAGTGGCACGAGGCTGCCCGCGGTCCGGACAAACAGAACACGTTCGACGATATGATCGCCGCCGCGGAGTACCTGATCGACGAGGGGTACACCTCGAGTGAACGGCTGGCGATCTGGGGTCGCTCGAACGGCGGGCTAACGGTCGGCGCGGTGATGACGCAACGACCCGACCTGCTGGCTGCGGTCTGCTGTCACGTCCCGCTGCTCGACATGCTCCGGTTCCACACGTTCCTTCTCGGGGCGTCCTGGACGAGTGAGTACGGCTCCCCCGACGATCTCGAGGCCTACGAGTGGATTCGAGAGTATTCGCCATACCACAACGTCTCGGAGCGCGAGTATCCCGCCGTCTTCTTCGAGACCGCCGAGGACGACACGCGGGTCCACCCGGTTCACGCCTGGAAGATGGCCGCCCGCATGCAGGCGGTCGCCGACGGTGGTCCGTTCCTCTGCAAGACGAATCGCGACACCGGCCACGGCACCGGCAAACCGACGTGGATGATCGTCGAGGAGCAACTCGACACCTGGTCGTTCCTCTTCGACCAGCTCGCGGTCGAGTACGTCCGACCGTAGTTCGTTCCGGAACTGCTAAAGAACGAGCCGACGAATGGGCGTGACGATGCGACAGTACCTCGAGTTAGTCGACAGCGCACTCTCCGGGGGCACCTACAAGCCCAACCGGACCGGCGTCGATACGATCTCGTCGTTCAGCGAACACTACGAGGTAGACCTCCAGGAGGGGTATCCGCTCCTGACGACGAAGCAGATGGACGGCTACCGCTGGAACTCCATGCTCCACGAGGTCTGCTGGTATCTCTCGGGCGAGGAGCACATCCGGGACCTCCGCGAGGAGACGAAGATCTGGGACGCGTGGGCCGACGAGGAGGGGCGTCTCGACACCGCCTACGGCCGGTTCTGGCGACGATACCCCGTTCCCGATCAGGAAGCGCAACTCGAGGGCGAGTCCTGGCCGGACGACGCCCACCGGTGGGTCACCGTCGAGGAGGGCAACGACGGTGGGACGCGACGCACGTTCGACCAGCTACAATACGTGGTCGACACGCTCTCGGATTCGCCGAACTCGCGACGACTGGTCGTCAACGCCTGGCATCCCGCGAACGCCGCGGTGTCGACGCTGCCGCCCTGTCACTACAGCTTCGTCTTCAACGTTCAGGGCGACCGGCTGAACTGCCACCTCACGCAGCGGTCGGGTGACATCGCCCTCGGGGTGCCGTTCAATATCGCTGCGTACGCGCTCCTGACGAAGGTCGTCGCCCAGCAGACCGGCTTCGAACCGGGCACGTTCGCCCACACGGTCGTCGACGCCCACGTCTACTGCGGCCGCGGCGACCGCGGCGAGTGGTACGCCGACAACCTCGAGGCCCTGCAGTCTCGACTGGCCGACGTCGAGGACCGCGGGGAGTACCTCTCGATCAAGGAGTGGCTCGAGTCCGAAGCCCCCGCCGAGGCCGAGGGCGACGAACGGCTGGACCACGTTCCCGGCCTGCTCGAGCAGCTCTCGCGGGAACCGCTCGAGCGCCCGACGCTCGAGGTCGCCGACGCCTCGATCGACGACCTGACCTACGAGGACGTCTCGTTGCAGCAGTACGAGTCCCACGACGGGATTCAGTTCTCGGTGGCCGAATGACTGCGGCGTCGCTCGAGACCGACCTCGAACTCGTCGGGATCGCAGCGGTCGCCGACAACGGCGTCATCGGTGTCGACGGCGAGATGCCCTGGCACCTCCCCGAGGACCTGCAGCACTTCAAGGAGACGACGATGGATCATCCCGTCATCATGGGGCGAGTGACCTACGAGGGAATTCTCGAGGCGCTCGGCGAACCCCTTCCCGGTCGGACGACGATCGTGTTGACGAGCCAAGACCTCGAGACGCCGGAAAACGCCGTCGTCGCGAACGATCTCGGGGAGACCCTCGAGAAAGCCGAAACTGCTGCAGTCGAACGACACGGCACGAATCGCGCGTTCGTCGCGGGCGGCGGAACGGTCTACGAGGCGTTTCTCCCGACGCTCGATCGACTGATTCTCACCGAAGTCCACGACGAACCGGACGGGGACACCACCTTCCCCGAGTGGGATCGAGACGCGTTCCAGGAAGTCGACCGCGACGAGCGCGACGGGTTCGCGTTCGTCGAGTACGTTCGCCGCGACTGATCGAAACCGACTCGGTCGCCGCCAATACGGACCGCTGTAAGTCATCGCCGGAGCGACCGAGAGGGGGTCGTACCGGGAACGGTACAGTACTCCGTCTGCTTTTCCTTCACACGGTTCGTTCTCGAGCCCTGACCGGGCCTCTCTCGCTCTCCTCCACCCCTCATATAAAACCGTGTATTTCCCGCCAAATATTGGGTTGTTATAGTCTCTACTAACGATTCTCGAGGGTTTGAAATACCTTGCCTACCCAGAACGGGGTATGGCAACTGATGAGTTCTCGGAGGCGATCCGGGAGTTCGAACACGACGGCGAGACGTACAAGATGGCCGACCTCACGGTTCTCGAGGAGGAAGGGCTCTGTGACCTCGAGAAACTGCCCGTGAGCATCCGGGTTCTGCTCGAGTCGGTGCTCCGAAACGCGGCGACAGAGGGCGAGACTGTCGACGCGGACGCGGTCCGCGCTGCGGCGTCCTGGGAACCGGACGTTCCGGACGCCGAAGTACCGTTTACGGTGTCGCGGGTCGTCCTGCAGGACCTGACCGGCGTCCCTGCGGTCGTCGACCTCGCGGCGCTTCGCTCCGCGGCCGACCGCAAGGGCGTCGACCCGACGGTCGTCGAACCCGAAGTCCCCTGTGACCTCGTGATCGACCACAGCGTGCAGGTCGACCACTTCGGCAGCGCGGACGCCTACGAGAAGAACGTCGAGATCGAGTACGAACGCAACGAAGAGCGATACCGCGCGATCAAGTGGGCACAGCAGGCGTTCGACGAGTTCAACGTCGTCCCACCGGGAACGGGAATCGTCCACCAGGTCAACCTGGAACACCTCGGACGGGTCGTCCACGAACGCGAGGAGGGCGGCGACCAGTGGCTCTACCCCGACACGCTCGTCGGCACGGACAGCCACACTCCGATGATCGGCGGCATCGGCGTCGTCGGCTGGGGTGTCGGTGGTATCGAGGCCGAGGCCGCGTTGCTCGGCCAGCCGATCAACATGTCGCTGCCGGAAGTCGTCGGCGTCCGTCTGACGGGCGAACTCCCCGAGGGGGCGACAGCGACGGACCTCGTGCTCCACATCACTGAGAAACTCCGCGAAGTCGGCGTCGTCGACAAGTTCGTCGAGTTCTTCGGCCCCGGCGTCTCCCAGCTTTCGGTTGCGGACCGTGCGACCATCTCGAACATGGCCCCCGAACAGGGGTCGACGATCAGCATGTTCCCCGTCGACGAGAAGACCCTCGAGTACCTCGAGTTGACGGGTCGCGACGAGGACCACGTCGAACTCGTCCGCGAGTATCTCGAGGCACAGGGGCTGTTCGGCGAGCAGGACCCCGAGTTCACCGAGGTCGTCGAGTTCGACCTCGGCGACGTCGAGCCGAGCCTCGCCGGTCACAAGAAGCCTCACTCGCGCATCCCGATGGGCGACCTGGACGAACACTTCCCCGCGTTGCTCCAGGAGGAGGGCGTCCTCGGTGCCGGCGGTGAGCCCGCAATCGGTGACGGCGGTGCCGCAGCCGACGACTCGAGCGCCGCCGGACCCGGGCTCGCTCTCGACGAGAAAGTTCCCGTCGAACTCGAGGACGGTACGGAGATCGAAATCGGTCACGGCGACGTCCTCGTCAGTGCGATCACGTCCTGTACGAACACCTCGAATCCGTCCGTGATGGTCGCCGCCGGCCTGCTCGCACGCAACGCTGCCGAGGCCGGCCTCGAGGTGCCCGACTACGTCAAGACCAGCCTCGCACCCGGAAGCCGGGTCGTCACGGAGTACTTAGAGCGTGCGGACCTGCTCGAGGATCTGGAGGAACTGGGCTATCACGTCGTCGGCTACGGCTGTACGACCTGTATCGGGAACGCCGGCCCGCTACCGGACCCGGTCGAGGAAGCCATCGACGAACACGACCTCTGGACGACGAGCGTCCTCTCCGGAAACCGTAACTTCGAGGCGCGTATCCACCCGAAGATCAAGGCCAACTACCTCGCCAGCCCGCCGCTGGTCGTCGCCTACGGTCTCGCCGGCAAGATGGACATCGACCTCGAAGAGGAGCCGATCGGTACGAACGCCGAGGGCGAGGAGGTCTACCTCGAGGACGTCTGGCCCGATCCGGAGGAAGTCCGCGAGACGATCCACGACAGCGTCTCGCCCGATATGTTCGAGGAGAAGTACGCCTCGGTCTACGAGGGTGACGACCGCTGGGAAGCCCTCGACGCGCCCGAAGGCGAAGTCTACGACTGGGATCCCGAGTCGACCTACATCCGCGAGCCGCCGTTCTTCCAGGACTTCCCGCTCGAGGAGCCCGGCGTCGACAACGTCTCCGACGCCCGTAGCCTGCTCATGCTCGGCGACACCGTCACGACCGACCACATCAGTCCCGCTGGACCGTTCGGCGAGGATCTGCCCGCCGGCCAGTGGCTCAAAGAGCGCGGCGTCGAACCCTACGAGTTCAACACCTACGGCTCGCGACGCGGGAACCACGAGGTCATGATGCGGGGTACCTTCGCCAACGTCCGTATCGAGAACCAGCTACTCGACGGGAAGGAAGGTGGGTACACTATCCACCACCCGACCGACGAGGAGACGACCGTCTTCGAGGCCTCCGAACGCTACCGCGACGAGGACACGCCGCTGGTCGTCATGGCCGGCGAGGAACTGGGCACCGGCTCGAGCCGCGACTGGGCTGCGAAAGGAACCGACCTGCTCGGTATCCGCGCGACCATCGGCAAGAGCTACGAGCGCATCTACCGCGACAACCTCATCGGTATGGGCGTCCTGCCCCTGCAGTTCGAAGACGGCGAGGGCTGGGAGGAACTCGGCCTCGACGGATCCGAGTACTTCCAGATCGACGGACTCGAGGACGGCCTCGAACCAAACGCCGAACTCGAGGTCACTGCCGAATCCGACGACGGCGAAGTGACCGAGTTTACGGTGACGGCACAGGTCGATACGCCGATGGCCGTCGAGTACGTCGAAAACGGCGGCGTGCTTCACCTCGTGCTCCGGCGCCTGCTCGAGGAAGAACTGAACTGAACAGACCGCTCACGGTACGGGGAGACTGAACGACACCGCCGTTCCCTCGTCGAGTTCGGACTCGAGCCAGATGTCCCCGCCGTGGCGCTCGACGATCCGTTCACAGAGTGCGAGTCCGATCCCGGTCCCGGTACCCGCGTCGCGGTCGTGGGCGCGCTCGAACACCTCGAACACGCTGTCCTGGTATTCGGGATCGATGCCGATCCCGTCGTCTTCGACGGTGACGATCCAGTCGGATCCGTTCCGTCGCGCGGAGACGCGGACGGTCGGTGGTTCGTCACCGCTGTAGGCGATCGCGTTCTCGAGCAAATTCTGGAACACCTGCCGTAACTGCCGGTCGTCGCCCTGGACTCGCGGAAGCGGTTCGGCCGTGATTGTCGCGTCGTTCGCCGCAATCGTCAGCTGGAGGTCCTCCCGGGCGTCCTCGAAGACTGTCTCGAGGTCGACCGCCTCGAGCGGATCGGCGTTCGTCTCGACTCGAGAGTATTTGAGCAGGCCGTCGATCATCGATCGCATTCGGTCGGCACCGTCGACGGCGAACTCGAGGAACTCCAGCCCCTCCTCGTCGAGGTCGTCGGCGTGGCGACGTTCGACGAGCTGGAGATACGACGAGACCATCCGAAGGGGCTCCTGGAGGTCGTGGGAGGCTGCGTAGGCGAACTGCTCGAGGCGTTCGTTGGACTCCTCGAGGTCGGCGACCAGTCCCTCGAGTTCGGACCGGTACTGCTGGCGCTCGATGGCTTCCGCGAGGACGTTGGCGACGCTCTGGACGAACGAGACGTCCTCCTCGCTTATCTCTCGGCGCTCGGTATCGTGGGTTCCCAGGATACCCCACGGCTCGTCGAACGGGCCGATGACGGTACTGATGCCGCTTCGAACGTCGTGACTCGTCAGGAGTTCCGGACCGCCGAATCGCGTCTCCGTCCCGAGGTCTTCGACGACGATCGGGTGATCGTGCTCCAGGGTGTACGCGGCCTGAGAGTCGTCTTCGAGCGCGGACACCCTCGCTTCACCGACGATGCCGTCTCTCCAGCCGACGCCCTGTCGCAAGAGCAGTTCGTCGTCCGCCTCCAGCAGGTCGAGCACTTTGCAGTACTCGTAGTCGAGCACGTCGGCCACCTCCCTGGTTGCTTCCTCCATGAGTTCGTCGACGTCATCGGTCTCGAGCGCGAGCTGTCCGAGATCGGCGACGGCTTCCTGCTGACGTGCCCGCTTCGCCAGTTCCTGCTCGCGCAGCTTTCGCTCGGTGACGTCCTGGGACATCGCCAGGATGGAGGAGACGTCACCGTCGTCGTCGGTCAGCGGATGGACGTGAAACTCGAACGTTCGACCCTGGACCGTCAGTTCGAACGAGGTCGGTTCGCCCTCGAGCGTCGCTCGGTAGTTCGACTCGATCCTCTCCAGGACCTCTCCGGAGTAGACGTCCTGAATCCGTTCGCCGCGGAGGTCGTCGGCACTGAACTCGACCTTTTCGAACCCTCGTCCCGCGACGAGCGTGTGTCGAAGCTCCTCGTCCAGGAGCGCAACTGCCCCGTTCGGGAAGTTCTCCGCGAGGGTTCGGTACCGTCGCTCCGACTCCTCGAGTTCCCGCTTCGTCCGGTGTAGCTCCCGGTTCCGTTCTTCGACTGCCAGCGTTCGCGTCTTGGCTCGAGCGTCGTGGATTCCCACGGCGAACCCGCCGACGCTGCTGATTGCCGTGAGTATCGGCGGTGACGTTCCTGGACTGGAAATACCGCCTTCCGGCTGGAGGTGGTAGGTGACGAGCAAGGCCGCCATGGCTCCGAATCCGGCGAGCGTCCAGCCGGCGACGTCGGGGTAGAAGTTCGAATCGACGTCAGAACGGGACAGTCGATAGCTGCCGTAGAGGAGTGTGGCTCCGGGTACCACGATCATGCTCGTGATCAGCGTGACGTTGAGCAGCGAGTAGCCGGCCTCGAGCCAGATCCAGCCTCGAATTATAGCGAGACCGATGTACAACCCACCGAGTGTTCCGATGACTCGCGTCGGTCCGAGTTGTGAAAGAAATCGTCTCCAGTACTCCACTATCTGATCTATGGAGGGACCGTGGTTTATGGATATTTCGCTGGCTGCTGCCCCGGTTCGGTAACGGCACGTATTTGACGGGAGGAAAGCCTACGAACCACTACGATCTGCCGTACCTGGACGCGTTCTCCACCGTCCGTGGCTCGGAGCGAACACTCTATGTCACTCGTTCCCCTGCTCGTCGACGTCAGCTCGACTATAGAGGAGGCCACTGGCTTCCTCCAGTACCTGCTGGTGTTCGTCTTCGCGGCGATTCCGGTGATCGAGATTCTCGTCGTGATTCCGATCGCGATTGGGCTGGGACTCGACCCCGTCCTCACGGGTGCCGTCGCGTTCGCGGGCAACGTCCTCTCGGTGTACGCGCTCGTCGTCTTCTATCGGCGGGTCGCGAACTGGCTCCAGCGTCGACGGGACGACGAGTCGGAGCCGAGCGATCGGTACGCTCGAGCGCGCCGGCTCTGGGATCGGTACGGGTTGCCGGGACTCGCGCTCGGCGGGCCAGTGCTGGCCGGCGTCCACGTCGCCGCGCTGGTCGCGTTGCTCGCGGGAAGCCGGAGCCGTACTGTGGCTGCCTGGATGACGACGGGTATCTTCGTGTGGACGATCGTCCTGGTTGCCGCGTCCGCGTACGGCGTCTCCGTTCTCGGGATCGCATAACGGCGATTCGCCGACTTAGTAACTTACAACGACTTTTTATTATCGCCGGCCGTAGTCGGCGCATGGAACAGCCGACCCAGCGCAACCGCCTCGACGAAGAGGAGAGCCCCTACCTACGCCAGCACGCGGACAACCCCGTCAACTGGCAGCCCTGGGACGAGCAGGCCCTCGAGACGGCCCGCGAACGCGACGTCCCGATCTTCCTCTCGATCGGCTACTCGGCGTGTCACTGGTGTCACGTCATGGAAGCGGAGAGTTTCGCCGACGAGGAGGTCGCCGAGGTCCTGAACGAGCAGTTCGTTCCGATCAAGGTCGACCGCGAGGAGCGCCCCGACGTCGACAGCATCTACATGACTGTCTGTAACCTCGTCACCGGACGCGGCGGCTGGCCGCTTTCGGCGTGGCTCACCCCCGAGGGGAAGCCGTTCTACGTCGGGACGTACTTCCCGAAGGAGGCGAAGCGAGGACAGCCGGGTTTCCTCGACGTCCTCGAGAACATCACGAACTCGTGGGAGAACGACCGCGAGGAGGTCGAGAACCGCGCCGACCAGTGGACCGAGGCGGCCAGAGACCAGCTCGAGGAGACCCCCGGCGCATCCTCGCCGGAAGCGGCCGATCCGCCCTCGAGCGACCTGCTCGAGCGAACTGCGGACGCCGTCCTCCGGAGCGCGGACCGTCAGTACGGCGGCTTTGGCTCCGACGGGCCGAAGTTTCCCCAGCCCTCGCGACTTCAGGTGCTCGCTCGCGCGTACGACCGGACGGGCCACGAGGAGTACCGCCAGGTGCTCGAGGAGACGCTGGACGCGATGGCCGCGGGCGGGCTCTACGACCACGTCGGCGGCGGCTTCCACCGCTACTGCGTCGACCGGGACTGGACGGTGCCCCACTTCGAGAAGATGCTGTACGACAACGCCGAAATTCCGCGGGCGTTCCTGACGGGTTACCAGCTAACCGGCGAGGATCGGTACGCGGAAGTCGTCCACGAGACGCTCGCGTTCGTCGACCGAGAACTCACCCACGAGGATGGCGGCTTCTTCAGCACGCTCGACGCCCAGAGCGAAGACCCCGACACCGGTGAGCGCGAGGAGGGCGCGTTCTACGTCTGGACGCCCGCGGAGGTCCGCGACGTCCTCGAGGACGAGACTGACGCTGACCTCTTCTGTGCCCGCTACGATATCACGGAGTCGGGCAACTTCGAGGGGACGAACCAGCCAAATCGTGTGCGATCGATCTCCGACCTCGCGGGGGAGTTCGACCGCTCGGAGAGCGAAATCCAGCAGCGACTCGAGGACGCCCGAAAGCAGTTGTTCGAGGCCCGTGAGGAACGGCCTCGCCCCCGCCGCGACGAGAAGGTGCTCGCGGGCTGGAACGGACTGATGATCACAACCTGTGCCGAGGCTGCGCTGACCCTCGGCGAGGACGAGTACGCGGACATGGCCGTCGACGCCCTCGAATTCGTCCGCGAACGGCTCTGGGACGACGAGGAAGGACGGCTCTCGCGGCGGTACAAAGACCAGGATGTCGCCATCGAAGGCTACCTCGAGGACTACGCCTTCCTCGCTCGCGGCGCGCTGGGCTGTTACGAGGCGACCGGCGAGGTCGACCACCTCGCGTTCGCGCTCGATCTCGTTCGCACCATCGAGGAGGAGTTTTGGGACGCCGGCCGCGGGACGCTGTACTTCACGCCCGAGAGCGGCGAATCGCTCGTGACCCGACCGCAGGAACTGGGCGACCAGTCGACGCCCTCGTCGGCGGGCGTCGCCGTCGAGGTGTTGCTCGCGCTCGAGGAGTTTGCGGACAGCGAGGGCTCGAAGAGCCCTCGTGGAGACGGCGAAGCCGTCGACTACGAGGAAATCGCCGCAACAGTTCTTTCGACCCACGCCAACCGACTCGAGGCGAACACGCTCCAGCACGCGACGCTGTGTCTCGCCGCCGACCGCCTCGAGTCCGGCGCACTCGAGGTAACGGTCGCCGCGGACGAACTCCCAGACGAGTGGCGCGAGGCGTTCGCGTCGCGGTACTTCCCGGACCGACTGTTCGCGCGTCGACCGCCGACGGAAGCGGGACTTGAGACGTGGCTCGATCGGCTCGAACTCGAGGATGCACCGCCGATCTGGGCCAGCCGCAAGGCTAGAGACGGCGAGGCGACGCTGTACGTCTGTCGCGACCGGACGTGTTCGCCGCCGACCCACGACGTCGACGACGCCCTCGAGTGGCTCGAGGGGAACGGAACGATCGAACGGGAGCGGGAGGAAAGCGACGGTTCCGAGAGTCCGTTCTGAGTTACAGTTCCTCGTCGATCCGTTCGGCCAGCCAGATCGCCGGCGGCAGATCCTCTTCCTCGACGAATCGCGTCACTTCCTCGCCGTCGTCGGTCTCGACGACGACGGTCGGGATGTACTCGATGCCGTACTCGTCGACGCCGGGGCCCTGTTTGTCCTGGTCGACCGCGATTTCCTCGATCCGATCGTCGGGGACCTCGGCCGCCTCGAGTGCCGCGCCCAGGTCGGGGAGTAGCTTTCGGCAGTCCTTGCACCAGTCGCCACCCCAGACGGTGTAGACGAGGTCGTCGTTGTGCGCTTCGAGGACGTCGACGGCGTCCTCGTAGGAGGCGGCATCCCACGTCGGGTTCGGGTTCAGCGTCTCGAGACTCATACGGATCGGTTATGGGCCCGACGGCTTAACGACGGTGTTTCTGGCAGGAATCTCGCCGATCTCGGACCGTCGTGGTCGCTCCTGTGGATATCGGTACTCTGGTGAAAAGATTAATGCATTTACGAAAACTAGTAACAACTTGCCCTCTGTGTCAGAGGCGCGTAGTATTCGCCGGTGGGGTGGCGTTCGACTTTTTCGGGTTACGACGGGCTACTCGAACGTCTGGAACTCGACGGTCCGTCCTTCGGGATCTGACGCGAAGAACTGATAGATATCGTACGTTTCGTTGAACCGTGGCTCCTCGTCGGCCAGTTCCGACAGTTCCGCGTACGCCTCGTCGACGCCGTCCCTGTCGTCGAAGACGAACGTCACGATTCCCTCGGTATCGGCGGGTTCGCGTTCACAGAACCCGAACCGGAACGAACCCGTCTCGAGAATGGTACAGTCGGGTTGCTCGAGCCAGACGCTAGCGCCGAGTTCTCGGTAGAAATCGACGACCTCGTCGTGTCGTTCGGTCCCGAAAAAGACGATTCCGTCCATGTGTACCGATAAGCGGATATGGTGAAATAGTTACCGTTCTGCCACGAGGTGCTTCCATGTGTGCAACCAGAGTGGCACTCTTCGTCCGAAGCCGGTAGAATTTTTGCGGTAAACGAAAACTCTATAGTATGGTATTCGGCCCGATGGTCGACGGCGGTCACGAACAGGTAACGTACGTCTCGGATCCTGAGACGGGACTCCGCGCAATCGTCGCGATCCACGACACGACGCTCGGCCCGAGTCTCGGCGGGACACGATTCCTGGACTACGATACCGAAGCGGACGCTCTCGAGGACGTGACTCGGCTCTCGAAGGCGATGACGTACAAGGCTGCTGCGGCCGACCTCCCGCTGGGTGGTGGGAAGGCAGTTATCCTGGGCAACCCCGACGACCTCAAGACCGACGCCTTGCTCGAGGCGTACGGACGAGCGGTCGACAACCTGGGTGGGCGCTACATCACCTCGGTCGACGTCAACACTGGCGTCGAAGACATAGAAGTCGTCAAACAGGAAACAGAGTACGCGGTCGGGACGGGCGACGGACTCGGTGATCCGTCACCGATCACGGCCCACGGCGTCTTCCACGGCATTCAGACGAGCGCCGAACACGTCTACGGAACGGACTCGGTGGAGGGTCTCGAGGTCGTGATTCAGGGACTGGGCAAGGTCGGCCAGGCACTCGCGGAGGAACTGTCCTCGGCCGGGGCCGACGTCACCGTCTCGGACATCGACGAAGCGCACGTCGCGGCGTTCGCCGACGAACACGACGTCGACACCGTCGCTCCCGGGGACGTCTACGAGCAGTCCTGTGACGTCTTCGCACCGTGTGCGGTCGGCGGCGTCGTCAACGACGACACGATCCCGCAACTCGAGTGTGACATCGTCGCGGGTGCGGCGAACAACATCCTCGCCGAGCGACGACACGCCGAGGTGCTTCGCGAGCAGGGAATTCTCTATGCACCGGACTACGTCATCAACGCCGGCGGGCTGATCACGGTCGCCAAGGAGTACCTGGGTGGCACCCGCGAGGAAGCCTACGAGGAGGCCGCCGCGATCGGCGATCGACTCGGCGAGATGATCGAGAACGCCGAACGACAGGAGACGACGGTCCTCACCGCGGCGGAGGAGTACGCCGAGAACCGCATCGAACGGGCGGACTCGGGCCAGGAGCCGGCGGTTCCGGCGGAGTAACCCCCTTCGTCACCGGCACGTACTGCCGACGTCCAGCACGGGTTTAGGGCTCGACTCCTTACGCGGTAGCAATGAAGGGAAGCATCCTGGACACGATCGGGTCGCCGCTGGTCCAGGTCGACTCGCCCGAGGGTGCGACGGTCGCTGCGAAGATCGAATCGTTCAACCCCGGCGGATCGGCGAAGGACAGGCCCGCACTCGAGATGATCCGAACGGCGGAACGGGAGGGGGCAATCGAGCCTGGCGACTGGCTCGTCGAACCGACCAGTGGCAATACGGGTATCGGACTCGCGCTCGTCTGTGCCGCACGCGACTACGACCTGACGCTCGTCATGCCGGCCGACAAGTCCGCGGAGCGCCAGCAGGTGATGGCGGCCTACGGTGCCGATCTCGAACTCGTCGACGGCAACATGGAGACCGCCCGCGCGAGAGCCGACGAACTCGTCGAGGAGGGTGCGACCCAGCTCGGCCAGTTCGAGAACCCGGCGAATCCGAGGTCTCATTATCGGACGACCGGCGAGGAGATTATCGAACAGGTCGGCGACCGCGAGATCGACGCCTTCGTCGCTGGCGTCGGCACCGGCGGCACGATCTCCGGGACCGGCCAGCGACTCCGCGAGGAGTTTCCCGACCTCGAGATCGTTGCGGTCGAACCCGCTCGCAACGCCGTCCTCTCGACGGGCGAACCCGGTGACGACGGCTTCCAGGGGATGGGGCCCGGCTTCGTCAGCGACAACCTCGACCGCGAACTCGTCGACCGCGTCGAGACCGCCAGACTCGAGGACGCCGAAGACGAGTGTCGTCGGCTCGCGCGTGAAGAGGGAATACTGGTCGGCCAGTCCAGCGGCGCGACGAGTCTCGTCGCACAGCGGATCGCACGCGAGATTGCCGAACCCGATATCGAGTGTCCCGAGGTTCCGGACGCGTTCGACGCGACACAGCCGGCATCACCCGAGACGGACGGCGGACAGGCGGTCGAGGACTGTCCGCTCGTCGTTACCCTCTTCCCGGACAGCGGCGAACGCTATCTCTCGACCGGTTTGTTCGACTGATTCGGTCTTCTGTACCGATTTCCGGTACACGGCAGGTCGCGGTTGCTCTGTCGATGACTTGCAGTAGTCTACACGAAGCGATACCGGCGACCTGTCATCCCGCCCGGAAAAAGGCTGTTTCAGCTAGGGCAACGACCTTTATCCTCTCCGGCGTATGATCGAGTAATGACACGGCGATTCGGATCGACGCGGTCCAGGCGGACGTTTCTGGCTGGCAGCACCGGCTTTCTCGCGCTCTGTGCTGGCTGTCTCGACGACGGGTTCGACGACGCGTCCGACCCGGGAACGGGCGGAAACGACAGCGACGACCAGAACGGAGACAGTGAAACTGACGGCGGCGACGGCGAAACCGACGCTTCCGGGGACGCCGACGAACTCGTCGACGACACGTATCCGTACCAGCATCCCGACGTTCCGGACAGCCCCGGAGCGACGCTGTTGCTCGAGGCAGACGACGCCGACGAGTGGCTCGAGGACAGGTGGGAACACGGAGAGCCCGGCGACGAGGTCACCGCGTTCGTCGACGAGACGTCGTTCGAGGACTCGCTACTCGTCGCACTCGAGGGCGAGGGCTCGAGTCTCTGTTACGAAATGCACCTCGAGGACGCCGATCTGGACGGCGAGACGCTCGCTCTCGAGGCTTCGGTGAGAGACGAATCGGCCGACGACGAGTCGTGTGCGATGCAGATGACGGCGGTCGGCCTGCTCGTTCGAGCGACGTTCGACTCGGACGCGGAGCGGCCGACCGAACTCTCGGTCGAAATCGTCGACGACGATGGTGATAGACACGAGATGCGGATCGGCGTCGACTCAGCGACGGATACCGACGAGTAACGGAGCAACTCATACGGTCTGCTGTAGTCAATTACCGCTGATCGCCAGAACGGGATCGACGATCGGTGGTAAATAGTTACAGCAAACCGTATCAGGGTGAGTACTCGGCTTCCGTGAGCCGAACGACGAGCGTCCGTTCGACGTCCCTGAGATCGTAGGCCGGAAGTTCACCGTCCGTTCGGCGCACGTACAGCGGTTCGACGAGTCGCTCGGTCGTCTCGGGAGACCGATCGTCGTCTTCGGCGTCGGAGTCGTCCTCACTCGAGGACTTCGCTATCGCCGATCCCCGTTCGACGCTCTCGAGGCCGTACACTTTGCAGAACTCGCCGGTGTCCTCGGGTTCGACGTCTCCGTTCCGGAGTGCGGTCGCGAGCGATCGTGAGAGCCACTCCTCGTCGCTGATGCTTGGCTCCTGGACGAACGCCGCGTCGACGAACCGGGTCAGGTACCACTGGAGGTCGTTCAGCAGGGCGACGGCGGCGCCGATGCTGACTGTTCGGACGGCAATCGAGTTGTCGAACGGCCGCCGAAGGTCGTACGTCGCGAGTGCCTCACGCGAGGTTTCCCGGGAGAGGAGTTCGTACGAGAGGTCGACGTCGTCGTTCCCGATGAGACAGACGCGAGTCACTATCTTGTGGTCGGTGCGTGTCTGTAATGTGGGTTTCGTCTCGGTGCTGGCCCGCGTCGACGTCGATCGGTCGAGTCGTCGACTCCGTTCACGTAAACGAGACTGTCACGATAGCATAAAAATTCCCTATGTGAACCCGATCGGCGATAGTGTCGGCAGGTCTTCGTTCGATCGTGAGGATGTGCGCGAACGCGAGTGCGGAGCAAACCCGTACCGGTGGGACGGGGTGTCCGGAGTGATCGCGGACGCACCCGTAGACACTGTCCTGGCAGGGTCGGACGGCCGCTACTATACCGGCTGGCAAGTAAACCGACGGTTTCGAACCGGCGACTGGACGCACTGCCTGCGACAGCGAAACCCGGACCGACGACTGGTCGAAACGGCGACCGGAGCGTTGTTGCTGTTACAGCCGGTCGACCCGGACCGGCTTCCAGGCTGGGTCGAGATCCGAGTACTCGGCGAGACGGCTCGCGTCGTCGACACTCGTCGAACTGCGTCGGTTTCGACGCGACGCTGAGGAGTCCGGACGCGAGGCTGGCTCAACCACCGAGATGAGACAGTACGACCGGCGTCTGTTCCGGCCTCGAGCGAAAAGGGAGACGAATCCTCGACCGGAGTTACTCGTCGTCGGACTCGTCGTCTTCACCGCGGGCGAAACTGGCCTGTCCAGCCGCCTCGTTGTCGATCTCGGCCGCGTTTGGCCCTTCGATGAGTTCCTCGAAGTCGTCGACTTCGTCGTACTGATCGCGGTACACCAGGGCTGCTTTCCCTCTCGAGGTGATCTCGTAGAGCCCGGACCGTTCGGCCGGTCCGATCTTGTCGACGAGACCGTAGTCCTCGAGGACTGGCAGTCTGGTGTTGATGTTCTTTCGACTCTTGCCCGTGTGGGCTGCGAGGTTCGTTGCGACGTTTCGTCCCTTGTCCTCGAGCGCCTCGAGGATCAAGAAGTCAGTTGGTTGACGTAGCTTCACTCTCGTTCACTCTCGTATGAGGGTATATTTCCAGTGGTAACTAATACTTTCGGCCTATCTGCAGTAATTCGGAAAGGAAATCTCCGTAGGAAATAATAAGTAGCTTCGTATGGTGGTTTCCAATGGGTATGGCCGGGAGGAGCGTTCGGAGGTCCCCCGTCTCCTACGCCATCCTCGTCCGGTCCATACCCGGTGGCGATCCCCCAATCCCCTTCCGCCCCACCCACCCGTTTTTCCGACTATCGTCTCGAGGGTCCGACAGTGATCGATTCGACCGCCGGTTCCGTCTCCGATCGGACCAGTTCGACGCCGGTCGTCCCGAGCCACTCCAGGAACGTCGCGACCTCGTCCGGCGAACTGACCCGGCACGAACCCGCCGACGGCTCGTCGCCGCCGACGCGGATGCCGATTCCCTCGGGTTCGACGGCTCGAAACGCGGACTCGTCGGTGACGTCGTCGCCGATATAGAACGGCAGCGTCCCCGGCGGTAGCTCCGCGGCGATCAACTCGACCGCGTTGCCCTTCCCCCAGGGGATCGACGGCTCGATTTCGAGGATGCGCTTTCCCGTCGACACCTCGAGTGCGTCACCAGCGAGGCGGTCGACGACGGCTCGCGTCCGGGCGGCGACGACGGAACGAGCGGCGGCCGGGACGGACCTGACGTGGACCGTTCCGGTCAGCCGTTTGTTCTCGATTCGATAGTTCGGGATCGGTTCGAGAACGGTCTCGAGCGTTTCACAGACGGTATCGATCCGTCGTGCGCGTTTTCGGGCGACCGGATGGACGCCGATCGATCCCTCGCGGGCCAGCTCGAGTCCGTGGTTGCCGGCGTAAATCGACGGGCCGTCGATCCGTTCGCGGACGTCCCCGAGTGCCCTGCCGCTGACGATTGCCGTCGTGACGCCGGTCTCGTCTGCGAGCGTCGCGACGGCGGCTTCGGTTTCGGGAGTCGGCACCGCTTCGTCCGGCGTCTCGACGATCGGCGCGAGCGTTCCGTCGAAGTCCAGACAGACCAGAAGCTCCCTGGCACGGCCGAGGGCGTTCCGGATCTCGGGCAACCGTTCGTCGATCGGTGGCGGAACCGACTCGGTCTCGGACACGTCGGCAGCTGACTCGTTTCCGGTCGACATCTTACACTGGTGGTGTCCGTTCGGAGGGGTCGAAGTCCGTCCGCTGTGATTCCGAGCCGGTGTGAATACGTCGAATCCAGTCGAACTGGGTCGTCATCCATCGATCCAGGTCGGCGTCGAAGACGCGGTCCCGAAGCACGTCCATCCGGTGTCGCCGCTCGTGAGCGGGCATCGCGAGCGCGTGGCCGATCCGTTCGGCGAAGTCGTCCACGTCGGTCGGATCGATCGTCACCGCGTGCGAACCCAGCAGTTCGTGGGCACCGACCCGGTCGCTCAACAACAGGGTATCTCCCGTGTCGTCGACGCTGGCGGCCACGTACTCCTGTGTCACGAGATTCATGCCGTCGACCAGCGGGCTCACGATCATCAGATCGGCGTGGCGATAGAGACTACAGAGCTCGGCTTCCTCGAGGTAGTCCTCGGTGTAGACGATCGGTTGCCAGTCGTCGGTTCCGAACCGGCGGTTGATCCGTTCGACCTCGCTGCGGACCAGTTCGCCGTGGTGCTGGTAGGCCGGAATCTCGGTCCGCGAGGGGGTCGCCTTCTGGACGAACGTAAAGTCGCCGCGCCAGTCGGGGTACCGTTCGAAGAACCGCTCGAGTGCAGTCAGCCGCTCCGGAATCCCCTTCGTGTAATCGAGTCGATCGACGCCGAGACCGATCGTCCCGTCGTCGGGGATGCCGTACTCCGAACACAGGTTCGCGAACGTCTCGGCGTCGGTCGAACGAGCGGTCCGGGCGTGGCTCTCGGCGTCGACGCCCATCGGGGTCGCGACGACCCGGGTCGTTTCGCCACCGTACCGGACGATTCGTCGGTTCCTGTCGACGGTGGCGGCCGGTAGATATCGGGCGACGCAGTCGAGAAACCGGTCGACGTACCGATCGACGTGGAACCCGAGCAAGTCGTTTCCGAGCAGCCCCTCGAGGATTCGTCCCCCTACAGGGCAGTGCTGGAACGTCGAGACCGTCGGCCAGGGGATATGCCAGAACTGTGCGACGGTCGCCCCCGTGGGGATCGACTCCCGGATCATCCGTGGGGCGAGTGCGAAGTGATAGTCCTGCAGCCAGACGACGGTGTCGTCGTTCGCGTGATCGGCGACCGCCTTCGCGAACCGTTCGTTGACCGTCCGATACCACTCGAAGTCGTTCGTTCGATCCTCGATCAGGTCCGGAAAGCCGTGACAGAGCGGCCAGAGAACCCGGTTGCTGAACCCGTAGTAGTAGGAATCGACGGCTTCCTCACTGAGGTCGATCCGCCGGAGGGTGTATGCCTCCTCGTCCGGCGGAACGTCGACGCAGTTGTCCTCGTCTACGACGTCGAAATCGGCGTCACCGTCGCCCCAGGCGATCCAGGTGCCGTCGGTTTGCTGGACGACGGGATCGAGTCCGGCCGTCAGCCCACCGGCCGGTTCGTCGACGGTGATCGACCGATCCGACGCGTTTTCGGCCGCATTCGTTCCGCCTCCGTCCTCGTACTCGTGACGGTACGGCTGCCGATTCGAGACGACGATCAGTGGGCCGGGACAGCTCGGATCGTCCTCGGTTTGCTTCCTTCGATTGTGCTCGTCCGCACGTACTGACTCCCGATCTGTCGACGACGACTGCTCGTCGTGGAATGGCATTCGCTGGAATATCACAGCGCCGCCACGGGTTGATTCGTGGCCTGCACCAGCAGGGGGCCCAATACTCCTCCCATATCGTCCGAATACTCCGAAGTGTTCGGATAATTGTCGGGTGGAGGGTGGGGGATCGAGGAAAACAGTGGAGTGACAGTCGTCAGTACGAGACGAAAAACCCCGTCAGTAGTAGTACAGTTCGAGTTCGTGGCCGCAGTTCCGGCAGTTCGCTTGCTTTCCCTGGAGTCGATTCGAGTCGTCACCACCGATTCCGGGGCCCGGCGGGACGGTGGCGTCGACGGTTGCACCACAGTTCGGACAGCCGACGTGCATCGCCGAGCGATTCGAACGAGACATGCGTTCGAGGTAGACGACACCCGCCGATAGTTATACCAGCCGTAATAGCTCGGTTTCGGCCCGTTTCCGATCGTTCGGAGACGTACGGAGTAATTTCTCCGCGGAACACCCCTGATAGCGTTCCGGTCGAACCGGTAACAGCGACGTACTATTCGCGTTCGGGAAGTATACCAACGAACCTTTGATCGCTCCGTTCTAGAGGTCGCGTATGGAACGACGGACGTATCTTCGGTCGCTCGGCGCGGCGAGCGTGGCGGGGGTCACCGGGCTCGCCGGCTGTCTCGACGATTCCCTGGGGGCCGTCGGACTCGGGGACGACGGCGAACGGGAACTACCGGAGAGTGACTGGGGAGACGGGGAGACGGTGCTCGACCCACCGGAACAGACCCGCGGTTCCCCCTCACATCCGATCCACGGCGAGGAATTCCCGCCGTTTTCGGTCCCGGACCCGATCGCCGGCGAACTCGTCTCGCGCGACGATTTCGTCGGTGAACGCACGTTTCTGATGACGTATCTCTTCACCCACTGTCCGGACGGTGCCTGTCCCGCCCTGATGACGATCTTCCAGCGGATCCAGGCCGACGCCGCCGAACAGGGGTACGACGACGATCTCGCCCTGCTCGCGCTGACGTTCGACCCCGAACGCGACACCGCCGAGGTTCTCGAGGAGTACGCCGGCCAGCAGGGAGTCGACCACGAGGCCGACAACTGGCACTTCCTGCGGCCCGAAAGCTACGAGGAAGGGAAGGACCTGCTCCACGACGAGTTCGGCATGCGAATCAACCGAATCGAGGAAGAGGACCTCGAGGAACACGAGGATCACGGCGACCACGATCACGACGGCTACAGCTTCAGCCACATCAACCTCATGTTGCTCGCCAACGAGGACGGCGTCGTCGAACGCTCGTATCCGCAGGCGCTCAACCCGGAACTCGGTGGGGGCGCCGAGGCGATCCTCGAGGACACCAGAGCGGTCGTAGCAGGGCAGAACGACCACCTCGACATCGATAACGAATAACTATGCGCCGCAGAGATGTCCTGGCTGGCGTGGGTAGTGCAGGTGTACTCGCCGGAGCCGGTGCCGTCGCAGTGTACGGACTCTCGACCGACGATAACTGCGTCGACGACGGCGAACAGTACGATCCCGTCGAACTCGAGACCGTCGACGTGCAGGGTAGCGACGCCGGGGAGGTGACCGTGCCGGCAGCCGATCGCCCGACGTTCATCGATTTCTTCGGGACGTGGTGTCCGCCCTGCAAGGAACAGATGCCGGAACTCGCCGAGGCTCACGACCGGATCGGCGACGAAGTCATGTTCATCTCGGTTACCAGCGAATCCGTCGGCGAGAACGGAGCGATCACGGAGGAAGAACTTGCCGACTGGTGGGACGAACACGGCGGCAACTGGACCGTCGGTCTGGATCCGACGGCCGAACTGAGCTACCGCGTCAGTCGTTATCCGACCGCCGTGGCGCTCGACGACTCGGGCGTGGTCCAGTGGTCCGACAGCGGCACCAAAACAGCCGACGAAATCGTCGCCGGCATCGAGTGTGCTCTCGAGAGTAGCGGAGGAGAGTAATGTTCGACGCAGCGATCTTCTCGACGCTCGGACTTGCACTGCTTGCCGGCATCGGGACGTTCTTTTCCCCGTGTGCGTACCCGCTGTTGCCGGGATACGTCGGCTTCTACGTGAGCCAGACCGAGAACGAGGAGGCATCGCTCGGTGGTGCTCTCAGCCGCGGGCTGGTCGCTGGCGTCGGCGTCTTCGTGACGCTTGCCGTCGTCCTCGGTGTGGCCTATCAGGTCAGCTACGACACGCTGTCGAACATCGTCTATTTCGAGCTGATCGTCGGCGGGATTTTGCTGCTTTTCGGTGTCCTGATCCTCGTCGATCGCGCGCCGTCGCTGTCGATCGCTCTCCCACAGCGTCGTTCGAGCGTCCTCGGATTCGGGATCTTCGGCGCGGGCTACGCGCTTGCGGCGGCCGGCTGTGCCCTGGCGTTTCTCACGCCGGTCGTCGCCAGCGCGCTCGCACTGCCGCCGCTCGAGGCGATGCTCGTCCTCGGTACGTACGTCGGTACCGTCGTCGTGTTGATGGTCGCGTTGACGGTCGCTACGGGAATGGGACTGATCGCGAGTGCCGGCCGGCTCGCGGGCTACAGCGAGCGGATCAGGCAGGTCGCGGGCGCAGTCATGATCGTCGCCGGACTCGGCCAGCTCTATCTCGCCATCTTCATTCTGGACGTGATCTGACCCCGCCGATTTCCTGGCTGAAGTACCCCCGGCAAGGGCAGGTCCGGAGCGTATTCCGTCGACCGTCGAAGGGGAGACGAGATGTATCAGGACCTGCTGCTCGCGACGGACGGGAGCGACGGGGCTCGTCGGGCGACCAGACACGCGATCGAACTCGCGGCCGACCTCGATGCGACCCTCCACGTGGTTTCGGTCGCCGAAGAGGGCCCCCACAGCACCGACCGGCGGGACGAGATGCGTGCCGACAGGGACAGTGAGGCCGCCGAAGCCGTCGAGGAAGCCCAGAAAGCGGCGTCCGAGTCTGGTCTCGAGACGACGACGACCGTCCGCCACGGCGTTCCACAGGAGGAGATCATCGCCGTCGCCGAGCAAGAGGGGATGGATGCCATCGTCGTCGGAACGGCTGGCCAGTCGGGGATCGACAAACTGCTCCTCGGTAGCGTCGCGGAGGAGATCGTTCGGAACGCTCCCATCCCCGTCGTGACGGTCCGCGAACGGGACTGAGCACGTCCTCGTAATTCGATCGTACTCGAGATAGGCGTGTGATAGTTAACCGGACCGATCGGCTACCACCGACTATCGTGGCAGTTCGTCCGAGTTATTTCGTCGAAAACCGCGACGGGGAAGGAGGCCACCAATGAGCAACGGGATCGTGACGACCGTCGGCGACGTGGTTCGAGTGCTCGTCGTCGGGGAGTCCACGCGAATGGAGTCTGCCGCCGACGCGCTCGCGGCCGGCCTCGAGTCCGCCTCGTTGCTCCGTGCACGAACTGCCGCAGATGCGGGCCAGCGACTGGCCAACGAAGACATCCACTGCGTTCTCTGTGAGTTCCGGCCGGAGGAGGACCGATCCCCGCTCGAGACGCTCGCCGCCACCGTCGACGACCGCCCGATTCTCGCCGTCACCGACGACGAAACCGCGGCACGTGCGCTCGAGGCCGGCGCGACCGACGTCGTCGCACCCGGAACGAACGAGACAGTCCTCGTGACCCGCGTCAGGAACGCGGCCGACTGCTACCGGCGTACCGAACGGACGGACGACCACCGACACCGCGCGCTCGTAGAGAGTATCGACGCACCGATCTGGCTCCTCGAGGCCGACGGAACGATCGCGGACGCGAGTCCAGCCGTCGAATCGCGGCTGGGGTACACGTCGGGGGAACTCGAGCGAACGAAGTTCGAGCGGCTCGTCCACCCGGACGATCGGCCGGCCGTTCGCGAGACGCTGCGAACGGTCGCGACGCAGTCGTTCGGCGCGACCGAGGGGACAACCGTCCGTCTCGGCGACGCCGACGAGAGGTGGCAGGTCGTCGAACTGACCTGCGTCAACCGGCTCGAGGAGCCGCCGCTCGAGGGAATCGTCGCGACGGCGACTGCACTCGCACCGGCGACGGCAGCCGCGGAGAACCTGCAGGCGGCGATCGATCGCCTCGAGCGACCGCTGTTCACGGTGGGGCCGGACTGGGAACTCCAGTGGTCGAACGCGGCAGCGGACCGGCTGTTCGTGGACGCACCAGCGACTGGAACTGTCGTCTGGACTCTCCTTCCGGAACGCGTCCGAGAGACGTTCCTCGAGCACCTGCGTGAGGCGAGGGCGACGGGGGAGGTCGTCCGGTTCGAGATAGCTGGAGACGTCGCGAACCGCGAGGGAACGCCGCTCGCGCTGGCGGCCTATCCCGACGGTGACGGCGTTACAGTGCTCGCCCGAGAGCGCGACGCGATGCCGTCGAGCGAGGAGCGCGACCGTCTCGACCTGCTCGAGTCGACGGTCGACGCACTCGAGGACGGAATCGCCATCGTCGACGACTCCTCGATCGAGTTCGCCAACGCGACACTCGTCAGGATGGCCGGCCGGAACGCGCTCGTCGGTCGCGAGGTCGACGACCTGTTCGACGACGACCTCGCGACGACGGTTCTCGAGCGAGCCGAGTCGTCGATCGTCCGCTGGATGGAACCGGTCCAGGGACGGTTCGTCGCGGGAGACGCGTCGATCGACGTCGACGTCTACGTGAGCCCGCTGCGAAACGAACCCGATCGGACGCTCTGTCTCGTCAGGGACCGACGCCGGTCGGCCGCCGGCGCGCTGTCGACGGTCCACCGGACGGTCGCTGCCCTCCAGCGTGCCGAAGCTGCCGCCGACGTCCGCCGGGCCGTCGTCGACGCCGTTCACGCCCGGACCGACGCCGACCTCGCCGTCTGGTACCTCGTCGACGACGACCGCTTGCGACCCGCTGCGGTCGCGACCGACGACGCGAGCCCGACACTCGAGCCGCCACCGGTCGAACGCGACTCCAGCCAGATCCCGCTCGAGGACGGGATCGCGGTCGCCGACGGGTCGACGCTCGAGCCGTTTCTCGAACGGGCCGGGATCACTGCCGAACGCGTTCTCACCACACCGGTCGGTTCGGACGGGATCGTGCTGGCGACGAGTACGGAGCCGATGGCTTTCGAATCGCTCGAGCGCGACCGCGACCGCGAGTCGCTGACGACGATCGTCGACGCGGCGTCGATCGCGCTCGAGCGAATCGCCGGTCGGACACGCGTCCGGCGCTGTGAACAGGAACGGTCGCGACTCGAGACGGCACTGGACGACGCCAAAAGCGTCCGGGCGGTCGAACGCCGACTGCTCGAGGCGGAGACGCGCGAGGACGTCGAACGGCGGCTGTGTGAGGGAATCGTCTCCCTGGCAGAGACCATCGAACTGGCCTGGGTCGGTCGGGTCGACGCCGAGTCGGTCACACCGAGGACGTGGGCCGGACGGGACGATGACGTTCTCGAGGGACTCTCCGTCCCCGTCGATCCGGATGCCGACGAGCCGACGGGGAAAGCGGCGGCACGTCGTGAGCCGATCCGCGTCGACGACCTGGAACGGAGCCGGGCCGCTGTCGACGACTCGAGGGCGGACGAACGCCGAGTCGCCGAGGCAGGGTTTCGCTCGCTCCTGAGCGTACCGATCGAACGCGACCGCAACGGGATCCGATACGGGACGCTCACGGCGTACGCGGATCGTCCGTCGGCGTTCGACGAGCACCGTCAGGCTCTCTTCGAACACCTCGCGGCGGTCGCCGCCCACGCAATCGGCGCACTCGAGCGCAAGCGGGCGTTGCTTTCCGACGGCGTCGTCGAACTCGAGGTCGTCCTCCGGGACGAGTCGGAGCCGCTCTCGGCCTTCGTCCGGCAACTGGGCCAGCAGGTCGAAGTCCGGGCAGTCGTTCCGCGTTCGTCGGGCGGATCGACGCTGTACTGTACCCGCTCCGAGAGCGACGGCGAGCCGACCGCGATGCAGACGGTCGCCGAATCGGTCGCCGGGATCGAATCGATCCGATCGGCCGACGACGGCGTCGACGACTCGCCGATCGAACTCGTGTTTTCGGCGTCGACTGTCGCGGAAACCGTCGCAACCCACGGCGGAGTAGTCCGATCGATGACGCCCGACGACGACCGCGTCCGGCTCGTGATCGACCTCTCGAGTACCGTCGACGTGCGCGCGTTCGTCGAGACGCTCGAGCGCGCGTACTCGGGAGTCGAACTCGTCGCCCGCCGGGAACGACGCCGGACCGCCCGCCCCGCCCGGCCGTTCGACGCCGAACTCCGCGACAGACTTTCCGAACGGCAGCTCCGAACGCTCGAGAGCGCCTACTACGGCGGCTTCTTCGAGTGGCCTCGAGAGAGCACGGGCGAAGAGGTCGCCGATTCGCTCGGCGTCTCCCAGCCGACGTTCAGCCGTCACCTCCGGCTGGCCCAGGGGAAACTGTTCGAACTGTTGTTCGAGGACCGGTCCGCCACCCTCGAGTAACGAGTTGGCTAGTCGAAACTTACTGCGAGGGGTTGCCGTCGAATCGGCGATTTCGATCAGGTAACAGCCTCTTTCTTGTGCTGACAAACTGGTTCGATAATACGACGATGAATAGATATTGATGTCGAATATTCTATTAGTTCCGTGTATAGCGTCTACGACCATACGTCCGGCGTCGAATCGTCTATTCAATGAGCGCGTTCCCGGTAACGAGCGATTACAGCTGTCGTCCAGACGGATGGCGGATGATCTCGTGAGTATCGATATCGCCGACGTCGAGACCGATGCCGGTGCGGAGGGCACACCGGAGCACGAACGCGAACGGACTCCCGTCCGCTCCCGCGCCGACGGTGGTGTCGTCGCCCAGCTTCGTCTCGACCACCCGGATCTCTTCTTGCGATCGACGATCCGCCGAGCGCCCGACGTCTCCATCGAACCCGAACACTGGACCGCCGTCGACGATCGAACCCTCGTCTTCCTCACGGTCCACGGCGACGCGTTCGACGAATTCGAGACGGCCCTCGAGATCGATCCGACCGTCGCCGACCCCGTGTTGCTCGATCGATACCCCGACCGACGGGTCTATCGCGTCGAACGCGCGGCCGAAACGATCACGTTTACCGACCGACTCGCCTCGATCGGCGCACACGTCCTCGAGTTCTCGAGCTGTCCGAACGGCGACGGCTGGCAGATCCAGTTGCGGTTTCCGAGCCGGGACGACCTGATCGAGTTCAACGCCTACTGTGACGAGCGTGGGGTGTCGGTGACTGTCGACCACCTGCGCGTCTCCGACGACGGCGACGACGGCGTCGTCGCGCTGACCGAAAAACAGCAGGACCTGCTCACGACCGCCTACGAGGAGGGATACTTCGACGTGCCACGCGGCATCTCCCAGGACGAACTGGCGACGCGACTCGGCATCTCGAAGTCAGCCGTCTCCCAGCGGCTCCGGCGGGCGGTCGGAGAACTGTGCGGAGCAACGCTGTCCTGAAACAGTAGTAAACGTCGAAAAACGCAGTAAAGCGCCGTTACTCTTCGTCTTCGTCGTCGTCTTTCATCGTCCCGAGTTGCGAGACGAGTTCGTCGGTCGAGACGTCCGACTCGAAAGACATCTCGCCATCGTGGTCGTTCTCGTGGACGTTGACGGCCTCGACGTTCTCGTCGTCGTCGGCCGACTGCTGCTGTTGTTCGGATTCGTCGTAGCTACCAAAACCCATACGCCTACGACGGGAAGGCCGTTCAAAGGTGTGGCGGTTCGGTACTGCTCCGTCTCCCGTTCTCACGATCCCGAATCACTTGAATCGAAGATACTGTCGATCGTATTCCGGTTCGCCCTGACGCGGGTGGACCGTGATGAACGACGCCGGCGGGAGTTCGGCCAGCCGGCCGGGTAACTCGTCGAGTTCGGGATGCCAGCCGACGTCGCCCCGGCGAGGGGAGATCGTCACGATGAGGTCGTCGTCGCTCGCTTCCGACTCGAGTGCCGGCAGGAGCCGTCCCCAGTCGTCGACGGCTTCGAACTCGGCCGTCGCGTCCTCCTCGACGCGTCCGAACGCTGCCTCGAACCGATCGGGATCGTCCGCGACGACGAGGACGGTCAGTTCTGCGCCCAGGCTCGCCGCGAGCCGTTTGACGAGGTGAACTCCCTCGTAGAACCCCTCGTGGGAGTCCGCACCGACGGGAACCACGACGAAGATCCGGCGAGTCGTGTTGATCGGATGCCCCAGCCGGGAGACGAGCACGGGCAACTGGCTGCGCTGGAGTACCTGATCGATGATGCTCCCGAAGACGCGGTGCCGGAAACTCGCCGTCGCATCCCACCCCAGCAGGATCAGATTCGCCTGGACCTCGACGCTTCCCCGAACGATTCCCGAGGCGACGTTGTGATTGACCCGCGTCTCGGTCTCGATCGGGACCTCGGCGGCGCTTCCCGTCGCTGCCAGCTCCTCGAGGTCGGCTCTGGCCTCGGCGATCCGCCGGTCGGTGGCTCCCTCCTCGGGCTGGACGACTCGCATCACGTTGACCGGCTCCGACCCCCCTTCGCCCTTGATGACGAACGCCAGTTCGAGCAGCCGCTGTTGAAGATCGGCGTACCGCGACAGCGGCAACAGGATAGTCGGATCCCCGACGCTGCGACCTTCTTCCCCGGGGCTGCGCTCGAGCGCAAGCCGGTTCGCGCCGCGTTCGGTGAGCCAGGGACTCACCAGTGCGGTCACCAGCAACATCACGACGACGGCGTTGAGCACATCGAGACCGAACAGGCCGGCGTCGAAGCCGACGAGCGTGATCGCCAGCGCAGCGGCGGCCTGGCCGATCGAGAGCCCGAAGATGACGTCGCGTTCGTTGCGCGTGTAGTTCTGGAACTCGGCGACGAGCCAGGCGGCGACGGCTTTCGTGACGAGCATCGTGGCGATAACGAAGCCGGCGACCTGCAGCGTTCGGGGGCCGTCGAAGATCACGCTCGGGTCGACGAGCATCCCGACGTGCAACAGGAAGAAGGGGATGAAGAAGGCGTTGCCGACGAACTCGATGCGGTTCATCAGCGTTCCGCCCTCGGAGATCAGCCTGTTCACCGCGATTCCGGCGATGAACGCGCCGAGGATCGGCGAGAGTTCGAGCAGTTCGGCGAGACTCGCAGTCGCGAAGATGGCGACCATCACGAACAGGAACTCGAAGTAACTCTCCTCGCTGAACGTCTGGAAGAACCACCGCGAGATCGGCGGGACGACGAACCATGCCGTCGCAAAGAGGACGACGAGCGCGAGCGCGATTTCGGCGAACAGCCAGATCGACAGCCCCGTTCCGACGGCACCGATGACGACCGCGAGCACGACCAGCGCGCTCGTATCGGTAAAGAGGATGCCCCCGAAGACGGCTGTGACGGCGGGATTTTTCGTCACGCCGTACTGGTTGACGACGGGATACGCGAGCAAGGTGTGAGAGGCAAACACCGCCGCGAGCAGGAGTGACGCCCAGACGTCCAGTCCCAGCACCACGTAGGTCCCTATCGTGCCGACGATAAACGGGAGGTAGAAACTCGTCAGCCCGAATATCGCCGCGTCCTCCGGTGCCTCCCTGAACCCCTGGAGATCGAGCTCGAGGCCGACGGTAAACAGCAGGTAGATCAGCCCGACTTCCCCGAGCAGAACGATCGCATCCGAGTGGTCGACGAGCTCGAGCGCGCCGGGGCCGATCACCGCGCCGAAGACGACGATGCCGACGATCCCCGGTTGTCCGAGTCGTTTGGCGAGCAGGGGACCGACGAGAAAGACGGCCATCGCGACCGCAAAGACCAGCACCGGCTGCTCGAGCGGCACCGCGGGCGCGTCGACGAAGAGTGGCACTGGGATCATCGCTCGTGCTCTCGCTCACCGCCACGAAAATCGTCCCGTCCGCACATCGAGAACGCCGTGGTCGTTGTTCTACCGTCGTAACCCGACACCGAATAATAATGCGTGGCCTTTGGACAGTTGTCACGTCGAGACGCTCGAGTACGTTGTTGTTATCGTGTGCGTCATCGACAGCGATCGGCCGGCAACCGTCCGTCCGAGCGGTTACGGCGTGGAGATGCCGGCTTCCGTCCGTTCAGTGGCTGTACTCTCCGATTGAACTCCTGTTCGCTTGACATAACGCCCCGATCCGACGGGTGAACGTCAAACTGTGCCGGATTCCTGGAAATAGTCGAACATTCGTGTAACAGATTGCCAATATTCCGTACGTGTTACCTACTGTACTCGGTGTAGTCGCGAACTATCTCGAACGAATTACCCCGACGCTACCGCTCCCGGTAGCCTATCTATAGTAATGGGTTCGGCTGGCCACTGATCCGATCATGTCCAGGTACTGCTTTGCCGCTCGAGGAGCCCTCGCGGGCGGGAACTCCTTCGGGGAACAGTCGACGATCGACAGCGCCGACTCGCGTGAGAGGGACGGACCGACTGCCGTCGGAGGTGGGTGATTCGAATGTGTGGCATCATCGGACACGTCGGCGACGGTGACGCACTCGAGACGCTACTGACTGGCCTCGAGAACCTCGAGTACAGGGGGTACGACTCGGCCGGCGTTGCTGTCCAGAACGGCTCGGGAATCGCCGTTCAGAAGCGCTCGGGCAAGGTCGAGGAACTCAAAGACGCCGTGACGGAGACGAGTCTCGAGGGCGATGTCGGGATCGGTCACACGCGCTGGAGCACCCACGGGCCGCCGACCGACGAGAACGCTCACCCCCACACCGACGGGACGAAAGACGTCGCCGTCGTCCACAACGGGATCATCGAAAACTACGCCGAACTCAAGTCCTGGCTTCGCGAACGGGGCCACGAGTTCACCAGCGACACCGACACCGAGGTCATCCCCCACCTGATCCAGTACTACCTCGACGAGGGGATGGAAAACGAAGCCGCGTTCCGCCGGGCGATCGACGAACTCGAGGGGAGTTACGCCGTCGCAGCGATGCTCTCGGGCGAACACGTCCTCTACGCCGCCCGGAAGGGGTCGCCGCTCGTCGTCGGCATCGAAGACGACGAGTTCTTCCTCGCAAGCGACGTCCCTGCCTTCCTCGAGTACACCGACAGCGTCGTCTACCTCGAGGACGGCGACGTGGTCGTCGTCGACGAGGAGGGAATCGAGTTCACCGACCTCGCGGGCGAGCCGATCAGCCGCGAACCGGAGACCGTCGACTGGGATCCCGAACAGGCCGGCAAGGGCGAGTACGAGCACTTCATGCTCAAAGAGATCTACGAGCAGCCGACCTCGCTGGCCCAGGCGATCGAGGGACGGGTCGATCCCAATGCGGGCCAGGTGAGTCTCGAGGACTTCGAGCCGGGAACGTTCGAGGACGTCGACAGCGTCCAGCTGGTCGCCTGTGGGACGTCGTACCATGCGGCGCTGTACGGCTCGCTCGCGCTGAACCAGGCTGGCGTTCAGGCGACGGCGCTGCTGGCGAACGAGTACAGCGTGACGGCACCCCCGGTCACGGAGGATACGCTCGTCATTGCGGTCTCCCAGAGCGGCGAGACGGCGGACACGCTGAACGCGCTCCGGCAGGCTGCCGACGAAGGTGCGGAGACGCTCACCGTGACGAACGTCGTCGGCTCGACGGCGGCTCGCGTCGCCGACGACGCACTCTTCATCCGTGCCGGGCCCGAGATCGGTGTCGCCGCGACCAAGACCTTCTCCTCACAGGCGGTCATGCTGACGCTTTTGGCCCAGCGGATCGCCGACGACGTGCGCGGCGAGCCACCCGCCGATCTCGAGTCACTGTTGCCCGCGCTGGCCGACATGCCCGAGGAAATCGACACACTCCTCGAAGAATCGGCGGCCGACGCGATCGCTCGGGAGTACATCGACAGCCAGTCGTTTTTCTTCATCGGCCGCGGTCTCGGCTTCCCGGTCGCGCTCGAGGGTGCCCTGAAGTTCAAGGAGATCACCTACGAGCACGCCGAAGGGTTCGCATCGGGCGAACTCAAACACGGCCCGCTCGCGCTCGTGACGCCCGAGACGCCGGTGTTCGCGATCTTTACCGGCGAGGAAGACGAGAAGACGCTGAAAAACGCTGAAGAGGCCCAGACTCGAGGCGCGCCGGTGATCGCAGTCTGTCCCGACGGTCACCGGGCGGTCGAGGTCGCCGACGACCACCTCGCGATTCCGGACACCGACTCGGACCTGGCTGGACTCCACGCGAACGTGCAACTCCAGCTGGTCTCGTACTACGCCGCGGATCTGCTCGGGCGGCCGATCGACAAGCCACGGAACCTCGCCAAGAGCGTCACGGTGGAGTAACTCGTCGACACCGTCGCCGGAGATACGTATCGAAAGACAGGAAGTCAGAGGCACCGAGTGCGAGTCCTCGAAGCCGAGGGACGCGACACCACCCCCGTAGCCCACGTCCGCACAGCCTCGATCGAACATCGCTCACACTCGGCAACGCTGGAATCGACGCTGGAGGAGTGCGGTGATCGTGAAACGGTGTGGTACCGATCGTCACTCCTCCGCGTGAAGTAACTACACCATTACTTATTAATTATACACTTGATGAATCCGGGACGGCTATCGATCTCGTTCGACGACTTCCCCAGGGGCCGTCGTCGCCTCCGTTCCGAGTTTCAAACCGGGCGTCAGACTCGAGTTGATCCCCGTTTTGACCCTGTCACCGACGACGACGCCGAACTTGCGTCGCCCGGTCGAAATCCGCTCACCTTTCACCGTGAATTTCACGTCCCCGTCGTCGTGTCGGAGGTTCGCCACCGTCGTTCCCGCCCCGAAGTTGACGTCCTGTCCGAGAACGCTGTCGCCGACGTACGAGAGGTGATTGACCGACGTTCCAGCCGAGAGGACGCTGTTTTTGATCTCGACTCCGTTGCCGACCGAGACGTCTTCACCGATCAGCGTCGCACCCCTGACGTAGGCGTTCGGCCCGACGGTCGCACCCGAACGGATTAGGACCGGTCCCTCGATCACGACGCCCGGCTTCACCGTCGCACCCGGTTCGACGACGACGTCACCCTCGAGGTGGGCCGAATCGCTCACGTCGCCCTCGATTCGCCGGTCGAGGTCGCCGAGTTTCCACTCGTTTGCCTCGAGCAACTCCCAGGGCCGGCCGACGTCCATCCACCGATCGAGCGTCACCGGCGTCACGGCGAACTCTTCGATGACGCGTGCGAGAACGTCCGTGATCTCGTGTTCGCCACGCTCGCTCGCGGGCACCTCGAGCCAGTCGGCTGCCTTCTCGGGGAAGGCGTACGCACCGGCGTTGGCGAGGTTGGTCGGTGGATTCGCGGGTTTCTCGACGATACCCGATACCGTCCCGTCGTCGGTGCTGAGCACGCCGTAGTTGCTCGGTTCGTCGACCTCGACGGCACAGACGGCCGGCCGTCGTTCGAAGAGCCGTTCGATAGCGTCCGGATCATACAGGTTGTCGCCGTTGAGGACGGCGAAGGGACCCTCGAGGTGTTCTCGAGCCGCGTTGACCGCGTCGGCAGTGCCGTTCTGTTCGGTCTGGACGGCGTAGGAGACGGGGACGCCGCGCCGTTCGGAGCCGAAGAAGCTCTCGACTTCGTCGGCCTCGTAGCCGACGACCAGGACGATTTCGTCCGCGCCCGCGTCTATCGCCGCGTCGACGGCATGAGCGGCGAGCGGCCGATCCGCAACCGGTAGCATCGGTTTCGGAACTGCGTCGGAGAGCGGTCGAATACGTGTCCCTTTGCCCGCCGCGAGAACGACTGCTTTCATGCTGCGGGCTACAGCCAGTTCGGGGATAATTATACAGCAGCTACTTGTTTCTCCGTTCGTTCGTCCCGACGTCGTCTCGTTTTCATCCGTTGCGATACGTCACCGTCGACCCCGTTTTCCGCTCCCTGCTTCCCACCAGCTCGTCCGTCGCTCTCGAGTCGCCAGTTTCAGGGGTGAATCCGGCCCGTAAAGAAGTTATTACTGGTTGGAAATAAGGAATTTCTGACTCGAGAGCCGGTCAGGAGGCCGATATCTGAACTGGTCGAATCGGTCACTAACACCGGAGAAATCCGAGACTAACGAGATCGAATCGAGTTATGCACTCTATAGTAAATACCCTTCTGTGGCAACGGGTTGGTGATGTCGACGGAACCATCCGATGCGAAGTGGACGCCGATGACGACTCGAGAGCACACGAGCGCCCCCCGATGTGTCAACTGTGGGAACCAGGTCACCCCTCAGTTCGCCAAGGTGTTCGGTGACAACCGCGACGTCGTTCACGCGTGTCCGGACTGTGCGACGTATCGAGAGATGAAAACGTCCGATTTCATACCGAAAGAAGCCAGATAACCGACGAGCGCTCGTACAGTACGGCGGGCCGTTCGCTCGACCGAGTTTCACGTCGGGGCCGAGGTCTCTTCGATCGCGCGGTCGACGGTCTCGTTTGCTTCCTCGAATATCCGGTCTGCATCCCCCTCGGACCGGGCCTCTGCCGTAATCCGGACGAGCGGTTCGGTCCCGCTCGCACGGATCAGGAACCACCCCGCTTCCGTTTCGACGCGAACGCCGTCCAGCGTGTCGACCTCGTCGTATCGCTCTTGCACTCGCGTTCGAACGGCGGCGACGGCACCCCGTTTGTCTGCGACCTCGAGTGACGTTCGCCGGATCGGATACCGATCGATTTCCGCGACGAGTTCCGAGAGCGGACCGCGGTTCGCGACCAGTTCGACGAGTTTGGCGGCGGCGAGCGGTCCGTCGGGACACCGGCTCTCTGCGGGCCAGATCCAGGCACCGCTTGGCTCGCCGCCGAAGACGACGTCGTCCTCGGTCGTTCGTTCCGCGACGTAGACGTCGCCGACACGGGTCCGGGTCACCGACGCACCTGCCTCCGTGAGCGCGTCGTCGACGGCGAGGCTCGTGTCGACGGGCGCGGCGACTCGAGGCTCTGGTTCGTCGCATCCTTCGACCGCGGCTCGAGCGAACAGGGCGAGCAGCGCGTCTTTCGGGACGAACGTCCCGGTCTCGTCGACGGCCATCGTCCGGTCGGCGTCGCCGTCGTGAGCGATTCCCAGTTCGGCGTCGGTGTTCGCGACGAACGTCGCGAGCGTCTCGAGGGTGTCCGCGTTGGGTTCGCTCGGTCGGCCGGGGAACGAGCCGTCCGGCTGGCCGTTGAGTGTTCGAACGTGACAGCCCAGTTCATCCAGGACGTCGGGCGTAATTCCGCCGGCACCGTTCCCGAGGTCGACGACGACGGAAGGCGTCCGATCGAGCGAGACAGCCTCGACGATCTGTTCGGCGTGAGCCTCCCTGACGTCGTTCCGTCGGCGTCGCGTCCCGAGTTCGTCCCATCGGACGGTGTCGTACTCCGCCTCGCGAATCCGACGCTCGATTGCCTCGCGCCGGTCGGGGCCGAAGGCCTTCCCCGACGGTGTCCAGAGTTTGATCCCGTTGTCCGTCGCCGGGTTGTGCGAGGCCGTAACCACGATTCCCGCGTCGGCCTCGAGGGGAGCGATCGACTGGGCGATCGTCGGCGTCGACTCGAGGCCGACGTCGATGACGTCGGTACCACACTCCCGGAGCCCCGCGGCGACGGCGTCGACGAGCATCGTGCCGCTCTCCCGAACGTCGCGCCCGAGGACGACGGTGTCGAACCCCTCGGAGGCGACCGCACGCCCGACCTCGAGTGCGAGTTCCGCCGTCACGTCCTCGCCGACAGTTCCGCGAATACCGCTCGTTCCGAACATACCAGTCGGTGATGACACCAGTCGCCTTACTATGCGGTGACTACCGACTGAACTATCGGAACCGTCCGTTCCTGGCCGCCGAAGCAAGCAAACACGGGCGATCACGCCTACCACTAGCGACGACGATGCAGCCAGTTCACTGGACGTTAGTTCGACCCTATATTTCTGAACTGTCTGTGCCGTATATACGAGTCGCCGGCGTACGACCGATAGCTCCCCATGAGTGCCACCGACTCCGACGTCGACGTCGAGGAAGGAAACCACGAACGACCGTCTCACGCCTCTCACGACTCCATTTCCGAACTGCCGCCCAGTGCGAAACTCGTCTACAAAGTCCTCGAGTACGAGGATCCACTGACTCAGGAGCAGATCGCCGCCGAATCACGGCTCTGTTCTCGCACCGTCCGCTACGCGCTCGACAAACTCGAGGGGGCAGAACTGGTCGATAGCCGGGTCTGTCTCGAGGACGCCCGCCAGTCGAAGTACTGGATTCCCGAGTGAGATTTTATCGTAGTTTTCGGTACCGGTCGACGAGGACGTCGAGGCCAAACGCACCCGACGTGATCGTGTAGTTAGTCTCGAGTCGCGGGTTGAACTTCGCCTTGTAGCGGTTGATGCTCGGCACGCCCGCGCCGACGAGGTCGTATCGCTCGAGTCCGTCCTCGAGTCCGTCCCGCATCACGTGCCAGTCGAGCAGGTCGTTGATCGCCAGATCGACGTCCGTGTCCGGTTTGACGCCACCCTGCCACCGGTATCTGGTAGTATCGGACTCGACGACCAGGATGCCGCCGACGAACTCGCCGTCGACGCGACAGACGTACGGCCGGATCGACCCGTCTGGTAGCGTCGCGTGGGCCGCCTGCGCGAAGTCGGGACTCAGGTGAAACGGCTGGCCCTGGCTCTCGTAGCGGCGTGCGACCTGCTCGACGATCCGAGCGACGTCGTCGTTACCGCCTTCCTCGACGACGTACTCGTCCTCGTCGGCGTTGCGGATGTTGTTCCGTGCATCGCTGCTGAACCGCTTTGCCAGTTCCTCCTTGGACCCCTCGAGATCGACGACGTACGTGTAGCCCGGTTCGACGGCATACCCGTTCCAGACGAACGGCCTGACGTCCTCGAATTCGGCGGCCACGATCTTGGTGTAGTGGGGCGAGATTTCGCGTTCGATCCACTCGATCGATCCCTCGAGGAATCGTTTGATCCGGCGGTCCGCCTTGCGTTGTTTGAGTTTGTCGACGTTCAGCGTCGCGGGCCCGAGGTAACACGACCACGACCGTGGCGCTGGAGAGAACGCACCGCTGATCGGCCCCCGCTCGTAGGAGAAAATCGGAAAGAGGCCGACGGCTTCCTGGCCCTTGAACCCCGCTATCAGGTGTGGCGTCGTTCCCGTGTCCTCGGCCTGTAGCCGCAACGCTTCCGCCCGGAAGAACGGGTTCGTTCCGTCCGATCGCTCGACGTAGCGGTTCCACTCGTCGGCGTCGGTCCAGGGGTCGAGCGTCGTGACTTCGATACTCATAGGTATCCGAGGTCGGAGAGTCGGTCCTCGACCATCGCCTCTTCCGTCGCCGTGGGTGCCTCGGGCTCGTAGGCCGGATACTCGGCTTCCGTACCTGCCTCGACGATCGGTAACGGCTCCCCGTCCATCGCGGCGTCGATCGGGACGTCGAACAGCGCACAGATCGTTGGTGCGACGTCGAAGATAGTCGGGTTCGCATCCTCGAGTGCGTTCTCTTCGAACGCAGGCCCCGACGCCGCCACGATCCCGGTCCGCTTGTGGTTCCACGGTTCCATCGGCTCGCCGAACTGCTCTTTGCCGAGGTCGGCGACGACGGCGTTGTCGAACGCAGCCGGCACCGTTACGACGTCGGGTGCCTTCTCGACGTGTGGCCCCTCGAAGTACGTCTCGCGCGGTTCGACCGCCTCGAACATCGGCTCGCCGTCGGGCGTCCGAACGCGTTCCAGTTTCTCGATCACCTCCTCGCGGACCACCTCGTACTCGGACTCGGGTACCTGGCCGTTCGGCTCGCGCCCCTCGAGGTTGATCCGGACGCCGAGTTCGCTCTTCGAGCGCATGTAGACCCGTGATTCGGGGAAGTCGACCTGTTCGCTCGCCGCTCGGATCAGGTCGTTCGGGACGCGACTGCCGATCGGTTCCTTGAGGCCGACGCGATCGAGTGCGGTCGCAACGCGCTGTGTCGTGACGCCGAACCGCGCCGCGACGTTCATCGCCTTCTCCGCGATACTTTCCTCGTGGTCGCCGGCGTCCTCTCCCTCGAGGAGGTCGTTCTCCCAACTCTTCGACCAGGTGGGCATGCCGCCACCGTTCTTGTGACTCGTCAGGTAGCCGCCCTCGCGAAGGAACTCGTTGATCCGGAACTCGTGACCGGATACTTTCCCCATCCCGTGATCGCTGACGATCAGGACGTTGTCGGGGTCCGTTTCTTCGAGCGTCTTCTCGAGTTGCTGATCGACAGCGGAGTAGACGGCCTCGATCGCCTCCCTGTCGCCGGGGCGTTCGTGGAAGACGGAGTCGGTCACCTGGAACTGCAGGAAGCCGAACTCGGGTTCCATCCGTCGACAGAGATACCGAAACGCCTTCCCACGGCATTCGACGGTTCGTTCGTACCCTTCGATCGACTGATCGGGTTCGGGACCGCTCTGGGGATAGACGCGGTAGCCGCCAGCAGCCATCTCGACGTCCTCGAGGATTCCTTCGGGGTGGCAGTCGGGATCCTCGGGTGCGGTCATCCCCGGGATCAACGCGCCGTCGAACTCCCGTGCCGGATGCGTGACCGGCAGGTTGACGACGACGCTCGTAAAGCCGTGTTCGCTCAGAAGCTCCCAGACCGGCCGTTCCCGAACGTGCGTCGAGTTCACGACGTCCCAGTCGTAGCCGTCGAACGAGAGGAAATCGTAGACACCGTGTTTGCCGGGATTCTTCCCCGTGTAGAGCGACGGCCAGGCACTCGCCGTCCACGGCGGGATCTGGGACTCGAGCGGTCCGTTCACCCCCGTTTCGAACAGCCGCTGAATCGTCGGCACCGTCCCCGACTCGAAGAGTGGCTCGAGGACGGGCCGGCAGCCGGCGTCGAGCCCGACGACGAGCAACTCGAGATCGGTTTCGGCGGTCGTATCCGTCATAGACCACCGGTTCGTGCGTTCGTGCTTTGTTATGCGAGCGTTTTGGAACTGTAGGCCGGGTCTTCCGTGGACGATCCGCGATGCCCGAATCTGTAGCCGGTCAGCGCCGGTGTCAGTAAGCGTTGGCTGTCGTTCGTTCGATGCCCGTACAGGGCATAAAAGAGCCGGGAAGTCACTCCTCGGCGGTCGAGAGCAGGTCCGATCGCACCTCGTCCGCGAGTGCGTAGGACCGTTCACCCTGCCGGTCGAGAACCGATTCGGTACGCAGCTCCGAGAGTAGCCCCTGGACCGCGACGGTCGACCGGTCGACGCGACTCGCGATCGACTCCGCGTCGAGGGGTTCGTCGCGCGCGAGAACAGCGAGGACCCGTCTGGCCGTCTCGACCGTACACTGTGACTGCTCGCTCGCTCGCTCGAGTCGATCACCGAGCGGACTCGACGCCATCGCTTTCACGTGTGATTCGTCGATGGTCGAGCGGTCCCGTTCCGCCTCTACCACTTCGTCGTCCTCGTCGGACTCCTCGTTCGGCCACGTGTAGCCGAACTCCAGAGAGTCGCCGCCGACCTCGATGATGGTCTCCTCGTCGTCTTCGCCGTCCTCGAGGTCGCGGACACGTTCGCGCAACCGCTCGTTTTCCTCGCGGAGCCGATCGATCGTCTCCGATCGGGACTCGAGTTTGTCCTCGAGTCTGGCGGCGTACTCCTCGTACTCTTCGAGTTCCGCCTCGAGTTCGTCCCGTTCTTCCTCGAGATCGACGATCTCCTCGTGTAGCTGACGGACGTCCTCACCACCGGGGCCACCCTCGGGGAGTTGCGTCTGGATCGTCTCCGGGCGGGTCAACGCGTCTGCCATCTGTTTGGCCGCACTCGAGACGTCCCGTGCTGACTCGAGTTCGTCCTCCAGGGTCTCGATACGTTTCTCTTTCTTCTCGAGTTCGTTCTCGAGTTCGAGCACTCGGTCCTGTTCGCGTTCCTTGCGTTCGGAGATCTTCTCGAGGTCGCCGACCAGGGAGTCCGAGACGGACTTGAGGTCGGGCCGCTCGAAGTCGTCGAGTCCGGGTGTCGCGCCGGCGTCGAAGGTGCGCTTGCGGCGAAACTGGACCTTCCGGACGTCGGCCTCGTCCCAGTCGGTCTGGACGAACGCCTGGCCGTCGTCCAGATCCGAGACGAGTTCCGAGTACTCGGTATCGATGATCCGGCCGACGACTTTCGTGTCGTTGTTCCAGGTCAGGCGGTGCCAGACGAGCCAGTTCGCTTGCGTGATGAAGTCCTTCTTGACGTCTGCTGGCCGCTGGCTGATTCCGAGGATGCCAAGTCCGTGCTTGCGGCCGCGTTTCCCGATCTTGATCAGCAGTTTGCCGGTTTCGCCGACGCCGCCGCCCTCGGGGATGTACTCGTGGACCTCCTCGACCACCAGCAGGAACGGCTTCTTCAGCTTCTTCTCCTTGACGAACAGCTGGCGGGCGACCTTCCGGAGCAGTTCGTCCGCGACCTCCTCGTCGAGATAGCCCGAAACGTCGAGAATGATCGGGACGTTCTCCTCCAGGGCGAGTTCGGCCATCTGTTCTGCGTGCTCGGGACCGATCTGGATGTCACACTCCTCGTCGGCTCCCGCGTGGAGCATCTCGTACTCCTCTTTGAGCCCGTAGTACTCGCCGTCGGTGTCGACGATCAACAGCGGGAAGCCAGCCTCGAGCAACTCTTCGGCGATGACGGAAGCCGTATTCGACTTGCCCGACCCGGACTTGCCGGTCACGAATCCGCGACCGGTCAGCAGTTCGACGACCGGCAGCCACAGGTCGTCTCCAGCGTCCGTCTCCCCGACGAGAATCTCCCGCTGGGTGTCGTCGCTCACCGGTCGGTCACCTCGAGCGCGAGTTCGGTCGCGACCGCGTCGTTCATACTATCTGTACAGTTCGGATACGATACCTTGAATATTGGCCTCGACCGCTCGGGTGGTCGTCGCTCGAGACCGTGGCGGCGACCGCGATATGACCGTCGGGAATAGAGTTAATGTTCTGGAGTATTTATTTTCCTAACATGACTGGCGCAGTCTTTCTCGAGGAAGAAACAGTCACCCTCCGAACCATCGAAACCGAAGACGGGGAGTTCGTCCAGCAGACGTTCAACGATCCGAGAGTGCGCCGTTGTCTCTCCATGTACTCGCCGATATCCGGCCACGAGGAACGGGAGTGGATCGAATCGATCGGTGACGACGACGGCGTCCATCTGCTCGTCTGCGTCGACGGCGACCCCGTCGGAACCGCCTCGCTCGACTCGCCGAACGAAGCCTGGGGATCAACCGAGATCGCGTACATGATCACCCCCGAGGAGTGGGGCAACGGGTACGCCACGGACGCGGTCAGGTGTCTCTGCCGGTACGCGTTCGACGAACGACGACTCAACAAGGTCTACGCACGCGTCTACGAGACGAACGTCGGATCACAGCGGGTCCTCGAGAAGGTCGGCTTCGAGAAAGAGGGGACGCTCCGAAAGGAAGCGTTCGTCGAGGGCGAGTATATCGACCTCTACCGGTACGGGCTTCTGGCAGAGGACTCGAGTTTCGATTCGTGATCGGTTCTGGGAGAGGAGTACAGGAGTAAAATCCAAATTAGTAAAATATCGATTTAGATAATCCATATTATTATCTTGGCGCAGTCCAAATAGCCAGTATGACTCATCCGCGTTTCGTCAACCGAGAGGACGAACTCGAGTTCCTCAAGTCACGATTCGAGAGTGAGCGAGCTGAACTCATCGTCGTCTACGGCCGGCGTCGACTCGGGAAGAGCGCACTCGTCCGGGAAGCGATTCGAACGCGCGGCGACGCCGTGTACTGGCAGGCAACCGAAGAAACGGCAGCCGTCCAGCTCGAGGATTTCGCGGACACAGCAGCCGAGACGTTCCCGGTGGTCGAAGACGTCAAACGCGACTGGGAAGCACTGTTACGAACACTTGGACGTCAGGACGGGATCGTCGTTCTCGACGAATTTCCGTACCTGATCGAATCCGACGACGCGCTCCCGTCGAAAATTCAACGCGTCTGGGACACGCACCTCGAGGACACTTCGGCGACAGTCGTGCTCGTCGGATCGTCGATCAGCGTCATGGAGGAGAAGGTGTTGGGCGGTGGGAGTCCGCTGTACGGTCGTCGAACGGGCTCGATCGATCTGCCACCGCTGTCCCTATCGGATGCGAGACGGTTCTATCCGGAATCAGGGCCAGATTCGGTCATTCGAGCCTGGGGCGTGTTCGGCGGGACGCCGTACTACTTGCAGGCGCTTACACCGTCTGTATCGCTCGAGGAGAACGTCCAGCGCCACGTCCTGTCGGAACACGGCGTTCTCCACAACGAACCCGAGTTCCTGCTTCGAACGGAGTTCGGCATTCAGAATCCACAGACGTACTACACGATCCTTCGCGCGATTGCCAGAGGCAGGCGCGAAGCGAACGAGATTGCCGGCTTCGCCGGTATCGATTCGAACTCGCTCGGCGCGTATCTCTCGAAACTGCGCCGGCTTCGACTCGTCGAGCGCGACATTCCGGTTACGGCCGATCCGAAGACGACCAGAAAGAGCCGATATCGTCTGAAAGAGCCGTTGTTTCGGTTCTGGTTCCAGTACGTCTACGGCCAGCAGGAGAAACTCGTTCAACTCGGTGACGACGCGTACGAACAGCTGGTCGAACCGACGTTTTCCGAGTATACGAGTGAGATGTTCGAACGCGTGTGTCAGCGAGCCCTCCCGGAACTCGTTCCGAAAACGTACCACGGCATCGGTTACTGGTGGCACGACCACCACGAACTCGACGTGGTTGGCCTGGGCGGGGACGGGACGCTCGTCGCCGGGGAGTGTAAATACACGTCCAGACCGATGGACGAAGGCGATCTCGCCGATCTCGAGCGAAGCGCTGCACAGGTTCGATGGACGCCGCCGGACGGCGGTGATCCGGCGTATCACTACTGCTGTTTCTGTCGCTCCGGGTTCTCGGACGGACTGCGTCGAACTGCCGAAAGCCGGGAGGACGTTTCTCTGTTCACGCCGGCGGAGATCGTAGATGCGTGCCAGTAGGCCTAGTACCGTTCCAAAGTCGACTGATGGGTCGAACCGCCACTACACTGTCTCGCTCGAGTCGTCGCTAGTCTGTTCTCGCTCTACGGTCTGCTCGCGAACGGTCATTCCCTTCCGGCCGAGATGCTGTAACTGCCGTCGTGCGAACTCCTCCTCTCGAGTACCACGCGTCGCGAGCACGTAGACGAGCGCGCCGCCTGCGGGTCGCATCGTTCGGCCGGCCCGCTGGGTGCCCTGCCGTCTCGAGCCGCCCAACCCCGAGGCGACGATGGCCAGATCCGCGGTGGGGAGGTCGATCCCCTCGTCGCCGACGCGCGAAACGATCAGCAGGTCGCGTTCGTCGCGGCGGAACTCCTCGAGCAGCCGTCGTCGTTCGTGATGAGGCGTCTCGCCGCTGAGGAAGGGGACGTCGAGTGCGTCGGCGAGTTCCCGTCCCTGGTCGAGGTAGTCGACGAAGACGAGCGCCTTCGCGTCGTGGTGCTCTCGCAACAGGAATCGTACTTCGTCGATCTTCCCGCGGTTCTCCGCGGCGATCCGGTACCGTTCCCGGCCGTCGGCCGACGAGTAGGCGTTTCGCTGTTCGTCGTCGCCCCACGGCACGTACCGGATCTCGAGTTCGGGTTCGGCGACGAAGCCGGCCTCGAAGAGGGCCTGCCAGTCGGTGCCGATCGGCGGGCCGACGAGCGTGAAGATCTCGGTCTGCCGGTCGTCCTCGCGGATCGGGCTCGCGGAAAGTCCCAGGCGGTGCTGGGACTGCAGGTGCGTGCTGCGGCGGTAGACGTCCGATGGAACGTGCTGGCACTCGTCGAAGACGACGAGTCCCCACTCGCGGTCGTCGAACAGCGAGCGGTGGCGATCCATGCCGGCGATCTGGTAGGTCGCGATCGTCACCGGCCGGACGTTCTTCTGGCCGCCGTGGTACTGGCCGATCTGGTGTGGTCCGAGGCTGGTGTACTCCTCGATCGTCTCGGCCCACTGGCGTGCGAGGTCGCGACTCGGCACCAGGACGAGCGTCTCGCCGCCGACCTCTGCCATCGCGCCCATTGCGGCGACGGTCTTGCCGCTGCCCGGCGGCCCGACGAAGACGCCCTCCCCAGCCTCGGCGAAGCGATCGACCCAGGTTTGCTGGTAGTCACGCAGAGAGACCTCGAGGTCGACGTCGAGCGCCTCGCCCGAATCCAGATCGCGATGGTCCTGGACGGGGTAGCCCGCCTCGTAGAGGATTCGCTTGATCGCAGCCTCGGCCCCCTCGCGAACCCAGTCCTCGGTGTCGGAGATCGGCGCGTGGACGTGTTCCTCGTCGAGTTTCTGCCGGGCGACGTTACCCATCACTTCGGGCGTCTGAGCCTCGAGGACGGTGTAGCCGTCCTCGTGGGTGTAGAGCCGGAACTGGCGGGCGCGATCCCACTGGCTGCGGACCCACTCCTCGAGTCGCTCGGATCGCTGGCCCAACGCCTGACGCATCGTGCGTTCGAGGTCGTCGAAATCCTCGTGCGGGGCCTGCCAGACGTCCTCCGGTCGCACGACGTAGCGATACCCCTTCTCGCCGTTGCCGTCCGCGAGGTGGGCGAACTGAGACAGTTGCGCGCGCGTGAACTGGGTCGGCCGGTCGAGGACGATCTCGCGACGTTTCGGGAAGACGACGACGCGCTCTTTTTCGGTCAGGTCCTCGAGCTCCGAGGGGTACCAGACCACTGGGTCGTTCGAGACGGAGAGACGCTGGACTGCGCCACGGTCGGCGAGTTCCTCGAGTTCCCCGCTGACGTCCTCCTGGGGGCGATCGAGGGCGCGGGCGACGCCGTCGGCGGTCAGCACCGGTCGGCCTGCCTGCTGGCAGGCGTCGTGGAATCGGTCGATAGACAGCCGATCGGACTCCCCGTCTGCCGTACTGTCGGGCGACGACTCGTTGCCTCGAGCAGGTGGCGTCTCGTCGTCCGTGTGGTTCGTTTCTCGACCACCGTTCCCGGCGTTCGAGGATCGTTCGTCGGTCACTGGCGGGCCGTAACGTCGGTGCAGGTAAACCGATTTCGCTCGCGGGAGCCGTGGCCGGCGAACCGCTTTCGCCCGGACTACTGCCACACTTCCGACGAACGAACACGTTCGGAGATGGGTTCAAGTATCACTCGTTCCAACCGACTGGAAATAGCCAGCGTGTTTATATATCGATCGTCGGATTGCTTTCGTATGGCAACTGCTTCGAGCGACCGGGCCGACGTCGCCGACGCCGGGTTCGGTCCGATCCGCAACCGGTACGAATCGGTCCTGTGGGGGACGATGGACCGGCTGGGAGTTACCGAGAGTATCGAACGGAAGATGTTCGCAGCGGTCGTTCTCCAGTTTCTCTCGACGATCGCCGTGTTCGCGCTGCCACTCGTCTTTCTCGGCCCGCGCGAAGCGTTCGCGGTGTTCCCGACCGCACAGATCGTCCTCACCGCCGTCGTCTTCCTCCTCGCCGTCGTCGCGTTCGTCAACACGCTGTTGATCGCCCGGAGAGACCTCATCGAACCGCTGCTGGAGATCAACACGGTCGCAAACGACATCGCTGACGGGCAACTCGAGATGCAGCCGGTACAGCGACGACAGCGCGACGAAGTCGGCGAACTCCAGCACTCCGTCGCCGAGATGCACACTTCGCTGACGACTGTCGCGAGCCAGGCCGACGCGCTCGCACGCGAAGAGTTCGACGCCGACGTCCTCGAGGAGACGGTCCCTGGGGAGTTCGGCGAGTCCCTGGAGGAGATGCAAACCGGACTCGAGAACCGCATCGAGGAACTCGAGGAGAGTCGCGAACGAATCGAGCGCCAGCGTGAGGAAGTCGAACGGCGGAACGCGGAACTCGAGGCCGACGCCGAACGCTGTCGAGCGGTGTTACGGCAGTGTGCGGACGGCGATTTCACACACCGGGTCGAGGTCGAAAGCGACCACGAGGCGATGGTCGAGATCGCCGACGGACTGAACGCGATGCTCGACGACGTCGCGGATACCCTCCACAGCATCCAGGCGCTCGCCGACGAGGTCGACGAGGTCGGAACGGAGGTTTCGACGAGCGTCGCCGAGATGGAGACGGCAAGCGCAGAGGTGAGCGAGTCGTCCGAGGAGATTTCTATCGCGACCGACGAACAGAACGACCGATTCGAGGAAGTACTCGGCGAGATGAGCGACCTCTCGGCGACGATCGAGGAGATCGCGTCGACGGCCGATGGCGTCGCCGACGTCTCGAGTCGGGCCGCGGATAACGCCCTGGACGGCCGGGAAACCGCGAGCGACGCGCTCGAGGAACTCGATCGGCTCCAGCGACGATCTAGCGCAGTCGTCGACCAGATCGAAGCGCTCGACGAGGAACTGACCGAAGTGACCGAAATCGTCACGCTGATCGACGAGATCGCCGAGGAGACGAACCTGCTCGCTGTCAACGCCTCGATCGAGGCTGCTCGTGCGACCGGGGACGGCAGCCGGTTCGCCGTCGTCGCGAGCGAGATCAAGTCGCTGGCCGAGGAAACCGGCGACGCGACCGACGACATCGATTCGATGGTCACCGACGTCCAGACGTCGGCCCAGGACGCCGTCGAGGAGATCAGCGCCATGCAACAGGACGTCGTCGACGGAACCGAGACGATCGAAGAGAGCCTCGAGGTCCTAGAAGAGATCGCCGACGACGTCCAGGAGGCAAACGAGGGCGTCCAGTCGATCAACGAGGCGACCGACGAACAGGCTCACTCGAGTCAGCAAGTCGTGACGATGGTCGACGAGGCGACCGAACAGAGCGAACAGACGCTCCAGGAGACCAGCAGCGTCGCCGCGGCCGCCGAGGAACAGACCGCCACGATCTCGGAAATTTCCCACGCAGCCAGGTCGCTATCGGAGACGGCCGCCGAACTGAACGGCCAGCTCGAGGAGTTCACCGTCGAAGACTGATCCGAGTCGACGCTCGACCGGACGACGTTTTGGCGATCTGGCGAACAGTATATCCGAACGGCTAGCATACGCTGCGATATGTTCCGTGCCATCCTGCCCGAGGGACAGATCCTGTGTGATCGATACGAGCACGTCGAGAACGGTCTCGAACTATACGACGAGGAGGATACGCTCGTTGCGTTCGTTCCCTACGCCAACCTTCACGCGCTGGTCGACGAGGAAGTCTACGGCGAAGACGATCGGTCGATCATGTAGCCGGCGTCTGGTCGATCGCGTCCAGCTGTTCCCGGTATCTGTTTCTGACGGTGACGACGGTCGTCTGTGCGGTTTCGGCGACCGCGCGTTGCGGGATCGTCTCGTCACAGAGCAACCCAGCCGCGTAGATCGCCGCCGCCGCGAATCCGGTCGGTGACTTCCCGGAGTGAAGCCCCTGCTCGGTCGTCTCGTCGATGATCTCGATCGCTTTCGTCTCGACGTCTTTGTCGATATCCAGTTCCGAGCAAAACCGGGGCACGAACTGGCGCGGGTTCGTCGGCTCGAGATTGATGCCGAGTTCGTCCGCGATGTACCGGTACGTTCGGCCGATTTCGCGCTGGTCGACACGGGAGACGGCAGTTACTTCCTCGAGGCTGCGCGGAATGTCTTCTTTGCGACAGGCAGTGTAGAGGGCGCTGGTCGCGACGCCTTCGATCGACCGGCCACGGATGAGATCCTGCTGGAGCGCACGGCGATAGATGACACTCGCGGTTTCTTTGACCGGGTTCGGGACGCCGAGTGCGCTGACCATCCGGTCGATCTCCGAGAGCGCGTACTTGAGATTGCGTTCGCCGGCGTTTTTCGTCCGGATTCGCTCCTGCCAGACCCGGAGCCGGTGGATCTGGCCGTGTTTGTCGGCCGACATCGACCGGCCGTTGGCGTCCTTGTTCCGCCAGTCGATCGTCGTCGTCAGCCCACGGTCGTGCATCGACTGGGTCAGGGGCGCACCGACTCGAGAGAGTTCGTCGTGTTCCTGTGCGTTGAACGCACGCCACTCGGGGCCGTAATCGATAGGATCTTCTGTTAAGACGAGCCCACACTCGTCACAGACTCGCTCGCCGCGGTCGGGGTCGTGGACGATCGTGTCGGTTTCACAGTCGGGACACAGCTCCGTTCCTCGTTCCCGTTCCTGTTCTCGTTCGCTGGACTCACTTCTGGCATGATCGATGATGGGCTGTGTCATCCGTAGCGGAGACAATTCTGCGGTCACTGTAAGGGGCTCACATGGTTTCATAGGAAACCCCGACTTACTATTGCAGGTCGAAAGGAGAGTTCGACGCAGGCCTGACCCGTCTCCCGGGTCGTCGGGCCCGCGCCGACGACGTGTCCCATCGGTCGTCTCCGGGTGAAGCGACCGCGAGTGATCGCTCCGACCCATCAATTTCTATGGGAACGCGACACATGAATCGTGACGATTGTTACGCCCTTCCCCGGGTGTAAATCATCAGTTCATCGCGTAAATTCTCCTTTCGATACCAAACTGTCGCTCGAATTTATGTCGCTGGAGTCGAAGGTCGGACTAGTGACGAGTTGCCGATCCGTTCATCGACGTTCACCGGCGTATCGCTGGATTCGTCCCGATCCCGAAGTACGATACAAATACGCGGCCCAAATCGGACGATACCAGCGATCTACGAACGCCACCCTCGACCACCAGCGATCGCGCCATCGGCCGCTATCGAGAGCTACTGGACGAAGCCGTCCCGTACTCACTTTGCAGCCGATGCGAAACGTGGCCGTGCTTAAGAGTGTCTCTGTTGGTGTACAACTTGGTGTGTCAATCGTGACTGCGAATCGCCGTCTGGAAGTACAGCGGTCGCTGCCGGGGTCTCTGTCCGGTAGCGTTCTCGACCGCAAATGCTGGCGGAGTCGGGTTCGAACTGCCCTATCCGCCGGAGGGACACGATAATGTCCTCGATCGATACCTCACTCCCCGACGAAATCGCATCGTCGGTCGGCGAGTCCGAGGACGACGAACGCCTCTCGAAGGACGTCATTTTCGAACTCCTCAAGAACCGCCGACGTCGAGAAGTCCTCGCTTACTTGCTCGAAGCCGAGGAAACGGTCACGCTCGGTGAACTCGCCGAGCAGATCGCTGCCTGGGAGAACGACACGGACGTAAACGCCCTGAGTTCCGACCAGCGAAAACGGGTATACGTCGCCCTCTACCAGACTCATCTTCCCAAGATGGACGACGCCGGCATCGTCGAATACGATCAGGACCGGGGCTTGATCTCGCTGTCGGACAACGCCGACCTCCTGATGATGTATCTCGATACCGACTCGCATCAACAGGACCGATGGGACCGCTGGTACGGCGTACTGAGCGCGGTCGGCATCGTCCTCGTCGGCGGGGCGTTCGTTGGCGTTCCGCTGCTGGCTGCGATTCCGACGTTCGGAATCGCCGCCGCCGTCCTCGTCGCACTCTTTGGACTCTCGGTCGCTCACGCCGTGACGAACCGAAAGCAAGAACGCAACGTCAACGGCAAACTGTCTCGGATCGAGTAACCGACGACACCCTCGAGTCGGACCCGTTCTCGCGTTACGTAGCTTTGGTCTCTCTCAGGTCAGTTCAGGAAGGACTTTTATTCACCCCTACCGTACAGTCATCTGGCTCCCGGCGACCGTCATCCAGTACCGGAGCAGTTCGCGTGCCAGCTTGCTGTTCCAGGCGCGGGAGCCACCTTTACTCTCGGCGATACGACGGAGCCGCTGCTTTCTCCGATCGAAACAGTCGCTGACGGGTCGACTACTGATCGCGCGCGTTATACTGGACGTCGACCGTCGCGTCCCCGAGTAACCTGAAGTCCTCGAAGCCGCCGTCGAACCAGTAGGCATCCCGTTCGTCGCCGACGACGCCGCGGACGACGCCGTCCTCGTAGACGTGTTCGTCGTCGATCGTGAGGTCGGCGAACGTCGCCTCGACTGCGTGACCCGAGACCGTAAAGGAGTACGACGTCGGTTCGTCCGTTCCGGTGCCGTCGATGAGGATCGCGTGAGGCAACAACTCGTTGTCGCCGTACTCGTCGGGGTCGATCTCCTCGCCATCGACGGAGACGACCGCGTCCCCTTCGAGGATCGTCACGTCGGTTACGGCACCCGAGAACCGGAACGTCAGCGTCTCGTCGGTGACGGAGCTCTGGACCGTCGATCCCGAGATGGTCGTCGTCTCGTCGTCTTCCTCGCCGTCGAGTTCGATCGTCCCCTCGACCGAAATCTCGAAGCTCGTCGGTTCACCCTGGCCCTCGACCTCGAGGGCGTGGGGCAGCTCTTCACCGTACTCGTCGGGGTCGACCTCCTCGCCGTCGAGGTACGCCGTCGCCGGCCCGTCGACGGTCAGCGTCTCGAGGTCGCCGTCGAACCGGAAGGCGTCCTTCCAGTCGGCGACGACGCCGTGAACGGTACCGTCATCGATCTCGGTTTCGTCGTCGACGGTCGCGCCGTCGTGCGTCGAGGGTTCGACGTCGCCGTCGACGACGAACTCGTAGCGGGAGACGCCCGAGTCGTCGCCCTCGAACAACAGGAGGTGTGGGAGTTCTTCGTCGTCGGTTCCTTCGTCGGGACTCGAGTCGTCACTGGATTCACCGGTCGCGGCTTCCCGGGCCGACGTCGGGACGCCGCCGGGAATCGATCGGTCGGCCGAACTCGAGACGCCCGACCGCTGGAGGCCGCCGCCCTGGACCTGTCCCTGGATCGCGCCGCCGGTCATGCGGGCGGAGCCGCTGCCGCGCATGACTGCAGCGTAGGGGTAGGAACCTGCTGCGAACTCCGAGTTCTCTATCGAGACCGTTCCGCCCGGCCAGACCCAGAGCGGGCGGCCGGAATCTTCGACGTAACCGCCCCATCCGGGGCCGTAGTCGGTGTTGTCGTTGTACGCGACGCAGTCGACGATGGCGTCGTTGCCGCCGGCGACGCGGAACGTGGAGACGCCGTTGTTCTTTCCGTAACAGCTCTCGAAGCGAGCCGAGCCACCGTAGGCGGTGTTGGAACAGTAAAAGCCGTTGTTGGGGTATCCCTGGACGTTACAGTGACGGAACGTAACGTCGCAGTTGGCGTTGCGGTGCATGAAAACGGCGCCCGGTCCGTGGGTGTGGCTTCCGCCCTCTTTGGTCGATCCGTCGCCGAGATAGACGTTCTCGACGAGGACGTTTCCGCTGGGTGCGGTGATCGAGATCATGAAGCCGCTCCCGCGGTGGAGTCCCTCGAACCCGACGTTGCGGATGACGGAGTTGCCGCCTTCGACGAGTAACGTGACGGTGTTGCCGGTCGTGAGGTCGATCAGTTTGTTCTCGAACGTCTCGCCCTGACTGATCGTGATAACTTGCCCCCGTGCGGTGATCGCTTCGTACTCCTCGTCGGCGCTTGCAGCGCCTGGCAGTGTCGCTGCAGCCGCCGCAGTCGTCACGCCGGCCAGTTTCACGTACGATCGACGATTGAGTAATCCGTCATTACTGCCATCGTCCGTCGAATCTGTCCCATCGTCGCCGATCGCTTCGTCGTCCGATACCGAAGGTTCGCGTGCCATGTATCCGGTAATACGAAACTACCAGCATAAACTTTCCCCTACAGTATGCATAAAATTTACAGATTGAAACAACGTACATACAATTCGTTCATAGAACTTTTTACGTTCGTCATCGATGAAAAGGAGCGAAAACGGCGGACGGGACTGGAGTAACACTATATTACTGAAACCGATCCCCCATTTCGGCAGCGTTCGATCCGATAATCCGAGGGGTAATCCGGTACTACCAGGGACGTGGTGTCGAACGGTAGCTCACTCACGTCCTGGAGTGCTGAATAGACGTCCAGGTGGCCAAACGATACGGAATCGAAACGGGACGGAGTACGGAATCGAATCCTCGAGAATCAAACGCGGAAAAGTGGAAGGCGTCAACGGGAACCGGGGGCGGCGTTGCGTCGACGGCCACCGAGACGGACTACAGCAATCCCACCACGGAGAGCTGCGTCAGCGGGGGAGGTTTCATACGGACTGCTGTAAGTCATTGACGGCACAACCGCGATCGTTCCTGCGGTTGCGCCGGTAAATCGTTACAGCAGACCGTATCAGTTACCGGAGGCGGCTTCTTCGGGACTTCGCGGGACGCCGTCGGGAATGAACGCGTCGGGGTCCGTCCCGACGTCGTCCTCGAGTTCGACGGTCGAACCGGCGTTTTCGCCGATACCCGCGACTTCGTCGTAGTCGGTGTCGCTGACGAGGACCTCGGTCGGGTTTCCGTTCGCGCCGGCGTCGATGGCGACGTTGTGCCCGTTCATCTCGATCTGGCAACCCTCGACTTCGACCGTGCCAGGTGCCCAGGCCCAGATACCGCGGCCCTGGTAGCCCGAGTCGTCGACGTAGACGCTCGAGTTCGTCACCTTGCTCCCCTCCGTCGCGAGACGGAAGTGGGAAACGTAACAGTTCGCGGCGAAGCTGCTATCGATGTGGATCGTGCCGCCGCCGGCGTTCCCGGGCGCGGACGCGTAGATCGCGTTGTCCGCGAAGCCCTGGATGTTGACGTTCTCGAAGTCGATGTGACCGGCGTGGTCGGGGTCGACCCAGAAGGCGGTCTGTCCGTGACCGCTCGAGCTTCCGTTGCGGCTGTCGGTGCCGTCGCCGAGATAGACGTTCTCGACGGTGCTCGAGCCGCTCGGGTCGGAGTCGGAGATACCGAACGTGGCAGATCCGGTGCCGGACGTGTTTTCCCCCTTGAATCCGACGTTCCGGATCGTCCAGTCGGTGCCGTGGGCGTTGACGATGATGTCCTGCCCAGTGGTCATGTCGATCAGCTTGTTCTCCCAGGTCTCTCCCGAGTCGATACTGATCGTCTGACCCTCGGCTTCGATGACCTCGTAGTCATCGTCGGCGGCTGCGGTGCCGGCTGCGCCGAGCGAAGTTGCTGCGGTCGCGACCGCTGCGAGCGATCGCACGTAGTTGCGGCGGGTTAATCCGTTGTTACGGCCAGTAGTCGGAGTAGTTTCCGTCTCGGACGTACGGGGATGCTGCGCCATACACTTGCGTAACACCGGCTTACACTCATAAACTTTTCCTTGGGAGAATCGATTAAATTTACGGATATAGTTTGTAACACTATTGTATTGGTCAGAATCTACCGGAGATCGTTCTCGAAGATAAGAACGAACCAGTCGCGAAAACGGTCCCGACAAGCGGGTATTGTCGGCATAAAAGCTTCATTACTGCCGTGATAGCTGCTGTGCATCCAGTTTTCTCCAGCCGCCCGAGAACCGATCGCGGTCCGAAAACGGTTGCTCGAACGAACAGTCCAACAGGCAGTACCTCGTTACTACTCGAGGTCGCGTGTCCAGTTTGGGATTACTACCCCGAACGACTCAGTCCTCGTCACCCTCGACGGCGTACATCTCGAACTCGTCGTTCGAGATCACCTTGTCCGCCTCCGGACTCCGCTCGAGTTCCGCGAGTCCCTCCTCGCTATAGTAGAGTTCCTGATAGACGCCAATCTCGCGCGTGAGGTCGTACTCGGTGACGATGAGGTAGTGGTCGACGCCGTGGTACGCGCCGCTGTAGTTGCCGGCTTCGAACTGTTCGTGGTCGACTTCACCTGTCGCAATCGTCGCACCGCTCAGGGCGTCCTCTCGCTCGAGGCCGTGGATCGCGTGATCGTACCGGAAGGGGTCGTACCCGAGTCCGGCGTGAGGTCGATCCTCGGCTGCGTGTTCGAAGCCGGACTCGTAGCCGCTGAACTTCTGGTCGGTGACGTGCTGGCTCGGGCTGTAGATCAGCGGCGACGCGTAGATAGTTAGCAATCCGAGTACGAGACAGACGCCGAGCACGAGCGCGACGACGGCGTCCGATCCCGGTCTCGTGACGAACCCGGAGAGCCCGCCGGCGAGGTGTGCGACGGCGATCCCCGCGACGATCGTCAGGACGACGTAGATGAACCCGATCTGTCGAAACGCCATCGTCGGCGTTCCGACGAAATACACCAGCAGGATCCCACCGAGTGGGATCAGTGCCAGGCCGAGGTACGTGACGAACGCGGCCGTCTCCCGGTCGGTGTTCGTCCATCCCAGCCACATCACCAGGACGAAGAGACCGACGACGAGGCCGATTATCGCCGCATCGAGGAACATCCTGACGAACAGTTCGCCGAGACTGCCACCGATCTCGGCGAGGGAGGCTCCACGCTGGTCGACCTCGGCACCGGCGCCGACGTCGGCGGTCACCAGCCCGTAGACGAGTCCGGCGACCGCGTTCCTGAACCGTTCGTTCGAGACCGCCCAGACGGTAAAGATCACCCCGAGGACGGCCGTGTGCGCGTAGGCGGTAGGGTGTTCGAGGATCGGATGCTCGTCTACTCGAGAGCGAGCGAGGTACTGGACGCCGGCGATAGCCCCGACGAGGACGACGACGTTGATCATCTGCTGGGGGTGAATCAGCAACAGGGCGATCGCGCTCAGGTACAGCAGGACGCTAAACGGCGACAGCCCGAACGGGAGGCGTTCGATCGTCGCCCGCCGCCGGAGGTACGCGACGATGGCGAAGACGACGACGGGGACGAAAAACAGTGCGACGGAGTTCGTATGCACGCCCATGTGCGTCGCGACGTTGTTCACGGGCAACACCATCCAGGAGACGATCGCGCCGAAGCCGACCGCTCGTGGGTCGCCACTGACGTTCCGGACGATGAGCGGAACGAAGATCAGGAACGGAACGAAGAGGACGACCATCGTCACGAGCAGCGCCCGCTCGATCGAGAACCCGCCGACCTGGTGTAACAGGGCACCGATCGAGTGGACGGCCGGGTAAAACAGTTCGTGGGGCGCGAGCCCGCCGTCGGCGACGTCTCGCGTCCAGCCCATGTGGGTCATCGCGTCACCCATCCCCGAGAATCGATAGTTGCGGATCAGCGGGAGACTGACGATTGCGGTGACGGTCGTTCCGCCGAGGCCGATGCCAAGCGCCTGGTACCGGCCGCGACAGGCGATCGTGGCTCCGACGCCGATCGCCAACGCGACGACGAACGCGATCCACGTCGCCGTGGGCGACCCCGCGTAGACCGATGACTCGTAGCCGGTCGCCGGGTTCGCTCGAGCGACGAGCACGCCGGCAGCGAGCGCGAGAAAGCCGACCGCGAGCACTCCCTCGAGTGCCGACCGTTTCATCGTGACTCCGTACCACTGTCGGTCGATTTCTCGTCGATACGCATCTCTTGGCGGATGCTCGTCACTGGCAGGGTTTGTTATATGGATCCTATCGTTCGCGACTGACGCGGTCGTTTTCAGGGACGATCGATCGACGCTCCGGCTACTCCCGGGCGCGCGTTCGTTCGATCAGAGTACGATCTGCGTACACTCCGACTGCCGACGTCGATATAGCTCAGTTCGCGTTCAGCTTCGCCCGCTCGTGGTACCAGCCCCCGAAAGCACCGATTGGCAGAATTAGCCAGCCCGCGATCCCCAGCGCGATGACCGCCGCTGGAAGTTGATCTTCGGACAGACGTGGCGCATCAACTCATTCACAAGCCGTTGGATCTGCTGTTTCATGAGACCGTCCGGGTCGAGTTTCTCCTCGGACTCGCCTGGATTCATGTTGCCATTCTTGCTCCACAGATAGTGCATCTCGACGAGGTGGGTGTGTCAGCGGCAGTAGGCTTCGATCTCGTCGGCGACGTCCATGATGAACTTCTCCGTTCGAGCGAGGAATCGACGATTCGCACACCGGGTGATCGTCGTCTGGTGAGGTGTCTCCGGCGTGTGGTACACCTGGAGGGCAAGATACTCGTTTTCGTCACCGAGGTCCGGTTCGAAGCCCAGTGTGAAGGCAATCGCGGGGTTGCGCTCGAGGAAGTCCGCGAGGTCTTGATGGTAGCGTATTCCACGCAGTTCGGCGTAGATGAACGACCGGAGCATTACCTCGAATTCGTAGATTTCTGGGCGGTCATCCCAGTAGGGATCGGTGAATTTCTCGAGTCGGATATTCGCGTTCGTCACGGCATTGGCCACGTCGATATCGTCGTTGAGATCGTCGATAATTTCGTGGGAGGTGATGAGAGCAGCTTGATGGGTAGAGTGTTTTGGATCAGCTGGATCAGCAGAGTAGAAACAATCATATGGATTTTCCCCAGGCTTTCGAGAGACGTTTTCGATCTCAATCGAGACGAGAAGATTGCGGTTCCGTTCCTCCCATGAATCAGTATCATTAGAGATTGATTCAGTAGAAAGAGAGGCGTTTTGTTCCGGGAACCCGTTTGTCATCACCCATACTTTCCTGGACTCGGATAAAATCATACACTACCAGGACGAAATTATGGCTTGTTACCGTTGATCGGGGTATTCAACAACACGTGGCTCCTCTTCCGGCTCTTTACCCTGTTGAATATAGGCACAGGGCGCGAATATCGTACGTTATCTGGCTTGACTATGCCATATCGAACACCATTATGTTAGACATCACCTATCAATACATCCATTAGATATAAATTGGTTTCACAGTACATAGAATCATGGATGCGGAGAAAGCGCACGCCGCCTACATGGTCCTCCACAAACGATTGTCGATATTCAAACGCCTCATTGATGGCCCGGCTTATCAAAATTACCTGGCCGACGAGGTAGACGCCTCACAGTCGACGATTTACCGTGGACTCAAACAACTCGAAGATCACAATCTAGTGAAAAAAACAGGATGGTATGTATGCGCCGACAACGTTCGGCAAAATAATCTATACACAGTATGAGCGAACTGACGAAATCGTCCGGACGTTTGCAGAATCAGAGCGGTTACTCGAAACAAGACAGGAAATTGGAACGGTTCTTGACCCATCCGTCGCTCGTGATGCAACGACACTTGTAATCGGGGAGACGAGACCAGATCTTGTGTACGAATATCTTGAAGAAGAAGTCTCTGAGGCGGCCAAGATTAGCGGTGTCGTGCCGACTATTTTCTCGCCTATGGTAGAGACGTATTTGACTCAGACCACAGCGAACCGACTGGATGCTGAGTTTGTCTTCGGAAGAAAGGCGACTGAACACGTGCAAACAAAACTCAGTGACGAATTCAAAACGCTCATCAACACCGGGAATTTCGACGCTTATTCGTACTCTGGTGAAATCCCCATGGGGGTCGTCGTGATCACAGAACCCGTCGAACATGTTCTTGTCGTTATTCACGACGATATTGGTGTAGTTCGTGGCGTCATTGATTCTAAGGATAGGGCCGCAGTTACGTGGGCGATAGACTGGTATTCAAAACATGAAGCCGAGAGTACGCCGCTAACGCTCCTTTGAATACCTCCTAAAGAGCAAAATGTCGCGAGAAATCTGAGTCATATACTCTTCCGTTTCCACTTCTTTGATTTGACAAACTGTTCCACCATCGTTTAGTGATTCAACACGTCCAAGTTAAGCAAACGAATTAAAACCAAATGAGAATCGCCCTCATAGCATCTTACACCCCGGATCGATTCCTCGCTCGTAGTTGGTAATGGTAACGACGAACCGTAGGCAGAGCGCAACGACACTTCTGCTCGTGCGTGAGCGTACCGAGGCCGTAGCCCTTGATCGCGTCATTGGTTCGTTCAATTCCTGTCCGGTGGTTGTACGTCTCGTCCAGGATAGATTGTTTCAGCTGAACATCCCCTGCTGTGTTGTTCAATACGGTCTTTGACCTTGTATTCAAGGTCCAGTGGGTTATCAGTGTTTTGCGGGTTGTACGGAGCGACTGGCACGTCCCCTGCGGACAGCAGGTGGTCGTGAGCTTGTCATAGAAAGCGTCTCATGCCCTCTACCAGGCAATTATACCGTTCCATTTCGTGTGTATGCTGGTGATTTTCGACTGAAGTCGAAATGGCCTTTTTGTTCACGCACCAAACGTGAAGAATGTCTGTTGGGAACTATTGTATGACACACTCGGTCGTGCCAGTCGAGAATGTCGTTCGTGCGGTCTCCAGGCATCCCGATCGGTGTATCGACGGCGATGCGCGTCACTCACGACACGCTCGCCGTCGCCTGATCCGCTTGTTTGGCTTGTGTGAGCTCCGCTGCTATCTGGATTTGACCTAGCGAGACAATCGTACAGCTGAAACCGTAGTAGTACTCCTCAACTACTGGATCGTAGTTCCACGACGCAGCGTCGTTGTATTGGACCGCTTCGATGTGGGTCGAATCGATAGCGTAGGTGGAGTCGAGCAGGCCGCGGACAGAGGCCTGCTCGACGAGCCTATCGAAGACATCGTCAATAACGTGTTCGAGATCGGTGAGAAACCGGCTAACAGTGTTTATAGGTGGCGGTTTGCGAGTCCGTAGTAGCATCAGACGAAGCTGTGCTGGCGTTCTCGCGTGACTGGACGTGCACCGTAAATGTTCTCGTAGTAGGAGTGCAGAAAGCCGCAAAAGAATCTGGTGGCTGGTGAATACGTGTTTGCCCCTCGAAACGGGGGCGAACACGTCGTATTCCAACAGGAAGTCAAATTCAAGGTTTCGAACAGCGGTACTGTCTCGGTAGCCGCCGCATTCAAGAAGTTGAATCCGAACAGCTCTTTGGATCAACCAACCTAATTATCCACATAGTTTCGTGAATCCCTTGGAGTCAAGTCTCAAGGCACTCGGTCTAGCCGCTTGCAGATGGTGTTGCGGATGTATCAGACTAAGCCACGAGAAGCCACGGGCCATCGCGCCCGTGCAGTTCATCTAAAGATATTGTGAACAATATAACCAGCAGCCCCTACGACGGCACCAATGAGTGTAGCAAATATTATTCCACTTCCGATAGCTGTTGCTATCGATGGTGGGTCAGTACTTGGTGGTACTGCTGGGAAACCGGCTGCAAATAATGGGAAGATGAATCCAAGAGCGGCCATCATTGCGACGTAGCAGCTAGCGAGAAGACCTTGATCAAGATAGCCGATAATTGCTGGGAAAGCTATGAGAGCTAAGGGTACAAATGCAACTATTGCTATCGATTCATATCCGACACCAGCAAGAATGGTGATCACCGTGAATCCTGAGATGAATCCTATTCCATAGCCGCATCCGATTAGAACCCCTTCTACAACCTGTGAATAGTTATGGGCTTTTTTGAGGCCGATATATATCATTAATCCACTAATCACTATGCCGATACCCCCTGTTAGCAATAAATTTGAACTCGGTAGCCCAGAGAGGGGGGAAAGAAGCACGCCTGCGATTATGATGAAGGCAAGGGTACCTGCCAAGAAAGAATTTAGTTGCATTGGTTTATCAGACCCAATTAAGGTTTCTTGAACCGTTTCTTTTGTGATCATGTTACTATAATTCCTGTCGCCACACTTATTTTTATCTCCCGGAAGAGGTCGCAGAGTCTGAAAACATCTTCAAGAGGTGGCTGATTTGTCACTTTCTTAGAAGAATATCAAATATTGGCTTGAATAGAGTTTATTGGAAATCATCAGTCAGTAAAGTGAATACAAAATAACCTAAACTCTGGATTGCATGACAGTCAGGTCATGCAACTAAAGCAACCATGAAAGACAGATTGCCATCATCGATTCACGAGGAAAAGAATATCGAAGGAATGAGCCGAAGGCGGTTCACTTCGACATTGTTGGCGACAGGTTTCTCACTTGGAACTGCCACTGCGGTCAGTTCGAAGAGTGTTGCTGGTGCTAAACGTGATGAGGTTCCGGTTGTTGTCGCCCACCGGATGAGCGATGATCCAGATAAAGTAACTGAACCAGTGGAAAAGAATGTGCCTGCAAGGTGGTATGATAATCTTACAAAAGCACGGAGAGAATACCAGAAGTTCCTCGAGGGGAAGGAGATCGCGAATTATACCATTTCAGATGACGATGTGTTCTCTGCGTGGGTTTCGGCTGGAACTCTTGACGAGCAGGAGCCATATATTGAAATAGAAGTGATTGATGCGGAGGTTCTCCCTCTGGGGTATACTGAATCCGAAGGGGTTCCAGTTCGGATTGAGTCAGTAGATGCACCAGAGATTCGGGAGGATGAGAAGGAAAACTATGAAGAAGAGAACGTTGTTGAACCGGAGAGTATTGGCCGCCAAGGAGGTCTTAGTGTTGAGGATAGTGATGGTGCAAGTGGGACACTAGGCACTCCGGTCCATGACGGAGATGATGTTTACTTCTTCACTTGTGAGCACATTGGAGCAAATATGAGGGGACCTATTAATGATCCGATCAGGACAGGAGGAGGCTTCTCGGAAGGAGATACCGCCTATACTGGTTTCGGTACCGAGATTGGTGAAGTAGTTGAGACTAGCTGTTCTGATGATATAGCCGTGATAGAACCCAACAATGATTACACTCCTGAATTCTCCATCTTTGGAGAAACAGATCCGATCACAGGACGTGTCTATGAAGATGGTCTCGCAGATATGGAAAGCAGTGACGAAGAAGTCCAAAAATACGGTCAGACTACTGGACACACTAGTGGGGTGGTTAAGAATCACAGTGGGACTGTAGTCCCGTATGCTGGAGTCTGTGGTACTCTCCGAACCAACCAGTTGCAATGGGGTGAGGAAGACGATAGTGATGATGGAGATAGTGGTTCTCCTGTCTATACTGATGAATACACAGATGATGACGAAATTCTAATCGCAGGGGGAGTTGATGGGGCGTGGCCAGATTTCTATATCCCAGGTGATTATGTGTTTGGCACTGCTGCCTATGAGATCCATAACGAGTATGATTACTACTACGGAAATCCGGACGAAAGCTAATTTACAGTAGTTCTGATTTTTGCTGCGTTATTTAGGTATCGTGATGAGTTCGCTGACGACTGGCGACATCTCGCTGCAGACGGCCTCGAGCAACCAAATACAGACGCGAACCTACCGACCGACGTTGACATAGCCGACCTCACCAAGTCAGTCGACGTTGACCGACGCGATCTCGAGTGAAACGGTGACGTTTGGGTGCTAGCCGATTCCTCGCTGCTCGACCAGGACACGAACGATATGTTTCGTCGACCCCTTCGCGTCGTCACTGATCGGTTGACCGAAGGTGACATTCACTACCCGTATGATTGTCTTGAGAACGGCGTCAGCGTGCCGAGTGGATCGAACGCTGCCTCAAGTCTGGAGAGATCGTCGACCCAAAGTCGGTTCGTGGTGGAGAACAGAAAGGCGTCACGGACGACCAACGAAGCCTCGATTCTTTCTAGAATCTGGCACCCATCATTGTCAGATATCGGATGATATGGCCTAAATAGCTGGTTTGGTTGCTCTATTGCTGGAACAAAGCCGTGTTTGGCATAGAGGTACCTCCATTAGCTCATACCGCCCCCGATATCGCAACGCGATGCGTACGGCAGCCGCCCGGGGCCGAACCGTCGACAGACCGATCCAGTCATACACCAAACTACTATTCGGTGACAGTTAAAACTGGGTTCGAGATCGGGAATCTGTCCAGTCCGTCGCGTCCTGTACTACCGTCTTACCAACCTGTACGACACACCTGTTCTCGCGAGCGCGAGACTACGGATTCCCTTCGAAACGACCGAACGGTCAACGATACCGACCGTTTTTGACGCGGGTCGTGATGGCTCGAGACGGTGGCCAGCGCCGGTTATACCATGTCAGCTATCGTCATCGACGAGGTTTCTGCCGACGGACAGGTTCTCGAGTGCGATCTCCGCCCGCGTGGGGACGTGAAACGGTTCTTCACCGGGAAACCGTTCGAGGTCGACTACGATCGGTCCATCGAGGGCGTACCGGAGGGCGTACTCGCGATTCCCGCCCTCGCACACGTCTGTCCCGTCGCGTGGGCGAACGGGGCCGACGTCTACGCCGACGAGGTCGACGCGACCTTCGCCCGGGCGCTCGCGGACGTTCGGGACGTTCTCGACTCGATGTACGACTTCATCGAGGGTGGGGAGCTGTACGCCCGACGCACGATCGATCCCGAACCCGACGCCCGCGGCGAGAGCGCCCTGCTCTTTACCGGCGGCGTCGACTCGACCTATTCGTACGTTCGCCACCGCGACGAGGAACCGATCCTCACGAGCATTCGCGGCTGGACGATCACGCCCGATCCGGCGGACGACGGCGACTGGGCAGACCTCACGGAGCGCGTCTCGGCGTTCGCCGACGAACGCGGGCTGGAGACGGCCTTCCTCGAGACGAACGCGCTCTCGGCGCTCGATCACGCGATGTTGCTGGCCCACTACAGACACCGCGTCGACGGCTCCTGGTACAGCTCCGTCGGGCACGGCCTCGGGCTGCTCGGACTCTGTGCGCCGATGGCGTACGCTCGCGGCGTCGAGGACATGTACGTCGCCGCGACCCACTGGGAGGGGATCGACCTCGAGTGGGGGTCCTGTCCCGAGATCGACGACCGCGTCCGGTGGTCCGGCACCCGCTGTCATCACGACGGCTACGAACTGACTCGCCAGGAGCGAATCGACGCGATCGCCGACTACGTCGACAGCGAGGCGCCGACGCTCGAACTCCAGACCTGTAACCGTCGGATGGACGGTAACTGCGGCGAGTGCGAGAAGTGTTACCGGACGGCCGTCGGCCTCCGGCTGTCGGGGCTCGATCCGACGGCGCGAGGGTATCCGTTCTCCCACGAGGAGTACGACGAGATCCGCCGCTCGCTCGAGAGCGGTGCGTGGGAACTCGGCGAGGACGAACGGTACATGTGGGCGGACATCCGCGACCGCGCCCGCGAGACGGAGCCGACGTCTGCGGCCGAACGACAGTTCTTCGAGTGGCTGTCGACGGCAGACCTCGAGGCGCTCGTCTCCGAATCGGCGTCGCCGCTATCCCATCGACTCCTTCGGGCGGGCGCGCGGAACGCACCCGCGAGCGTCTACGACGTCGCCTACCCGACCTGGCGAACCGCCAAGTCGACGCTCGAGCGGGTTCGCTCGCGGTAACTCCTACTCGTCCGGCCGATCACGACCCTCGTCGATGTCGATCTCGAGCGGACTCGAGTTCGTTTCGGTGCGTTCACTGCTGCTGCCGCCGACCGGGAGTTTGGTTCGGAGTTCGGAGGCAAAGGACTGGACCTGATCGACCAGCGTCGCGACTTCCTCTTCGAACTGTTCGACGGAGCGTTCGACGTAGTGGACGCGCTTCGACGGAATCCGGCGAACGATGTCGTTGCCCTGGTCGTCCTCGTCGGTCTTGAGTATCCAGTGATCCTGGAAGTACGCGATGTGCTCGTTCGGTACTGTCTTCCTGACGGTCCCCTCGTCGGGTTCCTCGTAGACGATCGTCGCCTCTCCCAGATCTCGTTCTAGCTCGAGGTCCTCGTCGACCATACGGTTGCGACGGCCTCGATCGGTGTAGAACTCGTGCTTGCGAACCGACGATGTGGGTAACTCCACTTGAACGGCGCCACCCTCCGGACCGTCCGATCGGGAGCGGCCGGCGGGTAATCCACGTCTTCGAGCCTCGCGCCGCGATATGAATGTTCGGGTCGGCCTGTCGGTGTGACACCCGGTAACCGCTTTACAGGACTGTCGATAGCGTGTCCTCGAGTATGCCACGAGAGCGCGATAGCTGGCTGTCACTCGAGACACTGGATCGAACGACCGTCGCGAATCACCTCCTCGAGGACTCCGGACGATTTCGGGCGGGCGTCCGCGCGGTCCTTCCCGCAGCGATCACTGTTCCCGGTATTCTTCTTGCACTCGCGGTTCTCTCTCCCGTGACGGATCGACTCGCCGGGGACGGCGCAGTCGGCGTGGGAGCGTCGCTCGTCGCGAACTGGCTCGCGTACCTGCTTCCGATCGCCATCGCACTGTGGATCGCGGTCCGACTCGATCGCGGGAGTCTCGCCCGGTTCGGACTCGACGTCGATCGGCAGTGGGCGGGTAACTTCGGTGCCGGAGCCGTCATCAGTCTCTCGGCGATCGCCATCTCGATCGGATACGGCGCCGCTCGAGGCTACTATACGGTGTCACCAGAGCTGCTTCCCGAACTCCTCGCACCGGGTATCGTCTTCGGTGTCGTCGTCGGCCTCGCTGCGTTCTTCCTCCTGCAAAACGTCTACGAGGAACTCGTCTTCCGGGGCGTGATGTTACAGAATTTCGCCGAGGGACTCTTCGCTCGAGGCATGTCTCCCGTCTGGGCAGTTGGCGGGGCGACGGGAGCGAGCCTGTTGCTGTTTGGGCTCTTTCATCTCCCGCTTCGCGGCGGGTTCGTCGCGGCCTACTCGGTCCTCGTCGGAATCCCGTTCGCGCTGGCGTATCTCGTCACCGGTCGACTGGGGCTGGCGATCGGCGTCCACTTCGGCCGATTTCCCATCGAACTGCTGATGGGCGGCGCGTTTGGCCCCGTCGAACTCCCCACGGTCGTCGAGATGACGGGGAGCGGTGCAGGGATGCTCGAGACCACGGCGGTGCAACTGGGTGGCACCTGTCTCCTCGTCCTGCTCTGGGCCCTTCTCGTCGACGGCGAGATCGGACTCGCCGAGCGAGTGTATCTCCCGTCGTCGGATCGAGCGTAACGCTCACTCCATGTAGCCGAGTCCCTTCAGGCGATCCTCGACGTCCTCGAAGTCGTCGTCGACCTCGCCGTCGGTTTCCGTCCTCGTGACGTCGGATCGACGAACCTTCGTCGTCGACGGTCTGGCCTCTTCGTCGAAGGCGTCGAACAGGACCCGTCCGTCGGCGTTCTTCGGCACCGGTTCGTCGATCCCGTGTAACAGGGTCGGTGCGACGTCGACGACTCGAGCGCCGCGCAACGTCGCGCCCGCATCGATGGAGGGGCCACGACAGAGGATGATCCCCTCGCTTCGGTGGCTCGCCGCATAGGTCCCGGTGTCGCCGAACGGTTCGTCGGCGATCGCGTTCCGGGATTCGTAGCCGTCGACGCCGTTGACGATCAGGTCGGGCGACTCCTCGTCGGTGGGGAACAGTTCGTCGCCGTCGTAGACCCGAAGGAGCTGCGTTCCGTCCTCGTCGGTGACCGATTCGAACACTTCCGCGATCTCCTCTTTGAGCGTCGGTATCTCGCTCGGCGAGACGATGCCGTTCTCGAACCGGTCGGTGTCGTTGATATAGCAGTTGCCGGCGTCGTGAACGAACGCGACGGTTCGCTCGTAGTCGACGTCGTAGAGCGCGTGATCGCCCGGAATCTGTTCGGCGACCGAGTCCAGCAGCGGCCGAGGGAGCTTCGAGACGAGCATTTCCTCGGAGATGCCGACGCGCTCGAGTGCGTCCGTAATTCTATCGCGCGAGATACCGAGACTCGCGAGCGCGCCACGGGTTCCCTCGTCCTCGCGTCTGAAGAGGTAGCCCTCGCGCTCGAGGACGTGGTTGACGTGGATCAGTTCGTGGATCGGCCCGAAGCCGTGGTCCGAGACGACGTAGAGGTCGGCGTCGTAGCGGTCGGTGTAGTCGATCACCTCGCCGAGCAGGTCGTCGAGGTGTTTGTAGTGTGCGAGCAGTCGATCCATATCCCAGATGAGGTGCTGGAATCGGTCGGGGGCCGTATAGACGAAAAAGAACAGCCGCCAGTCGTCGCCGGCACGTTCCATCTGGAGGTTCATCAGTTTCCGTCGGTTCGCGAGCATCTCCTCGACGGCAATCTCGAAGTCGTCGAGCCGATCCGCATACTCCGGGTAGTCGATACTGATCTCGTAGTCCGGAATCCGGCCCTCGATCTCGTCTTTGAACGCCGGCGGATGAGTAAACTCCCGCTCGGTCGAGGGAGTCATCATTCCCGTCACCATCGTGCCGTCGAGTTCTCGCGCGGGATAGGTCATCGGGACGTTGCCGACGTGGGCCGGCGAGACCTGCTCCCACAGCGGCGGTTGCTGCACGTCGTGGCTCGTGTACATCTCGTGGGAGTACTCCGAGGAGAGGTTCTGGAACCCGTAGATACCGTGTTTGTCCGGCCAGACGCCGGTCGCAATCGAGGGCCACGCCAGCGGCGTCGTCGGCGGGCGAGTGCTCTCGAGGGGCCCCGAGGCCCCTTCTTCGCGCAACCGGGCGAAGTTGGGCAGTTCGCCCTCGTCGCTCCACTGCTCGATCAGACGCCACGGTACACCGTCGAGGCCGAGTACGAACGCTCGCTCCGACGTGGTGGGAGATCCGCTCATAGTTGCGAGAAACCTGCTGTCGTGGAGGTGACCCGACGAACGCTTTGTTATGGGGAGTGTTCAGCACGTTCAACGAACTGATCCGTCCGCATTCGGTACCCTTACCCCAACCCCAGATCGACGAACGGGCTGTTCGGTCCCGTTACCGTCGGCCGAGGCGAAAATAACCGAAATCGGAGTGACTGGCACTCGAACCAGTCACGGCGAACGACCGTCGAGACGCGTACTCGCCCGTCCCGCCCTGCACCCGGACCATACGATCCGAAACGGCGGACGCCGGGACGATCGACGACGACGTTCGGTGCCGCCTTGCTATCGAAAGGCGATCAATAACAAAACCGTTCGCACGAATTCCTCCACGTATGATCGCTGGTGGTGGATGCCGTGGGTAGCGTCGTCCTCTCACTCGATGCCGAACTCGGCTGGGGGTTTCACGACTTCGAGAGGCCGCCAACGGATCGCGTCGAGGCCGGTCGCCGCGGCTGGGAGACGATGCTCGAACTCTGTGCGGAGTACGACGTGCCGGCAACCTGGGCGGTCGTCGGTCATCTCATGCTCGACTCCTGTGACGGCGTCCACGAGGATCATCCCGCTCCCGAGGGCTGGTTCGCCCGAGAACGCGACGTGTGGGCCGACCGCGAAGACCTCCGTTTCGCTCCCGACCTCGTCGAAGCACTCCTCGAGGCCGACGTCGATCACGAGTTCGCCAGCCACTCGTTTTCCCACGTTCTCTTCGGCCGGCCGGAAACCGACAGGGAACTCGCGACGGCCGAGGTCCGACGCAGTCTCGAGATAGCCGACGAGTGGGGGCAGACGGTCGACTCGTTCGTCTACCCGCGAAACGACGTCGGGCATCGAGAGGTACTGGCCGACAACGGGATCAGTGCCTATCGCGGCCGGTCGCCGACCTACGACGGGGTTCGCGGGCTCGTCGACTCGACGGTCAGATCCCGCTCGATGCTCGTCGAACCCGTCGTCGACGAGTACGGACTGGTCAACGTTCCGGCGTCGCTGTTCCTGTTCGGATTCGAGGGGCCGGTACGGACGGTCGCCGAATCGATCTGGGAGGACCCGATGGTCGTCCAGGCCCACCGCGGAATCGACCAGGCGGTCCAGTCAGACGGTCTGTTTCACATGTGGCTCCATCCGAACAATCTCACGCACGAGCGCGACGACCGACGGATGCAGGCGATTCTCTCCTATCTCGACCGCCGGCGAACGGAGACCGACCTCACCGTCGAGACGATCGGCGACGTCGCTCGGCGACTCGAGACCGCTCGCGGGGTCGACGGCGAGGCGATCGTGGTCGACGGCGACGATTGAGACGGATTGCTGGAACGATTTACCGGCACGACCGCTGTCCAGGTCGCGGTTGCGACGAAAACGACTTACAGTAAACCGTATGAGTTCCGACAGTCCGTACGAAACTGAGTGAAGGCGGTAGGGTATCCGATCAATTCGTCCACGGGATCGACTACTCGAGCCCGCTCGTCTGTACGACGCCGATAACAAAGCCTGCACGCCGTTCCGTCTCTTGCAGATGCTCTCACTACCGTTCAGCCGGCGGACCGACTCGAGTACGCTGACGCTCGGCGTACTCGGCGTCGGGAATATCGGCATGGTTCATCTGAAGTCGGCTCGCGCGATGGCGGACGTGGAGGTCGTCGCGGCCGCCGACGCGGTGCCGGACAATCGACGGCGCGCCGAACGTGCCGGCGTCGCACGGACCTACGACGACTACGCGACGTTGCTCGACGCCGAAAATCTCGACGCGGCAGTCGTCGCCCTGCCGCCCATGCTCCACCTCGAGGCGGTCGAACGAGCCGCCGAAGCCGGCGTCGACGTCTTCGTCGAGAAACCGCTGGCCCGGTCGACCGAGGAGGCCGAACGGCTCCTCGAGACTGCCGCGAACGCGGGGATCGCCGTCGGTGTCGACCACACGCTCCGATACCAGCCCGACATCGTCGGCGTCCGAGAGGAGTACGAAGACGGTGCCGTCGGGCACGTTCCCTACGCTTCGATGACTCGACTCAACGACGGCCCGCTCGGGCGACCACCGGTCGAGTCCGCGCCGGCTTCCTGGCCACTCGATCCCGATGCGGCCGGCGGCGGCTCCCTCCTCGAACTTGGCATCCACTGTTTCGACGTTCTCAGGCACCTGTTCGGCGACCTCGAGGTACAGAGCGCGGCCGTCGGTAACACGCTCGAGTTGCCGGTCGAGGACGCGGCGACGGTCCTATTGCGGGCACCGGAGACAGAGACGACGATCACGCTCCACTGTGGCTCCTACCAGTGGGAGGAACTGCCGGAAGTGAACACCCGCCTGCGACTCGAGGGCGTGACGGGAACGATCAGCAACGAGAACCACCTCCCCGACAACTTCTACGCGGACGCGGCGAAAGAGGCGCTGACGAACGTCGCGAGCCGGGTCACCGACGACGAGCCGACGGTGTTCGGGCCGACGTTCTATCTGCAGGCCCACTATCGGGCGCTCGAGGACTTCTGCGAGGCGATTCGTGACGGCGAGCGGCCACCGGTCGACGGCGAGGCCGGCAAGCGGACGCTCGAACTCGCCGAAGACGCCTACGAGTTAGCCGCCGAGACGGACGACGAACTCGAGAAACTGGAGGTGACACGATGACCGGCCCCGTCGTTCGCCTGACGACCGCCCGCGACGATCGGACGCGAGGCGGCTGGCTCCCGGATCTCGACCGACGGCTGGCGGCGCTCGAGCGGCCGGTCGCCAGCCTGCTCGAGGACGAACGGGAGACGCTCGCCGACGCCGACCGGGTCACGATCGTTCCCGACGCTCACTACCCGTTCCATCCCTCGACGGGAATGGTGACCGATCCGGCCGTCGTCGGCGCGCTCCTCTCGAGGCTCGAGCGCCCGGGAACGGACGTCGCCGTCGCGGGTGCGAGCGACGAGTACCTCTCCTTCGAGCGGACCGTGGAGTACCTCGGCTATCGGAACCTGCTCGAGCGGTTCGACGCCGACCTCGTCGACCTCGCGGACGGACCGACAGTCACGGACGAGATCACGATCGACGAGCGTTCGGTTCGCGTCCGGACACCCGAACGGCTCCGCGACGGCGCAGTCGTCATCGTTCCGACGCTGCGACCGGACGAGACTGGACGAGTCGCTGGCGGCCTGCGAACGCTCTCCCGCGTCGTCGACTGTGAGGGAACGACCGACGATACCGCATCCGTCGTCGGCCCGACTCGAGCGGTCTCCCCCGATCTCTCGGTTCTCGACGCGACGACGGCCTACGCCGGCCGTCCCCACGCGGCCGACGCGTTGCTCGCGGGGCCGGCAACTGCGGTCGACGCTATCGCGACGACCTTGCTCGAGCGCGACCTCTCGGACGACGAGGCGCTCGCGACGGCGTTTGCCGGCGAGTCGATTCGAATCGATCGAATCGGCGACGCCCCGGAACTCGAGACGCTCCGGGACGAACTTCCCGACGGCGAGCTACCGCCGTCGGACGCGACGCACCCGGCTGTCTCGGCCGCCTATCGCCTCTACGCGACCGTCGGCGGCGACGCCGTGCCGCCACAACTCGAGGTGAGAGAGTAATGGGGAAGACCGCCGCCGTCACCGGTGCGACCGGCTTTCTCGGCACACACCTCTGTGAACGGCTGCTCGCGGACGGCTGGAACGTTCGCGGGTTGAGACGACCGAGTTCCGACTGGGGCCGGCTCGCCGACTCGGACGTCGAGTGGTACGTCGGTGACCTCTTCGACGAACCGACGCTTCGCTCGCTCGTCGACGGCGCCGACGCAGTCTTCCACCTCGCGGGCGTCGGCCTCTGGAGTGCCGACCCCGCAACCGTCGAACGGGTCAACCGCGACGGGACGGCGAACGTCTGCTCGGCCTGCCAGGGAGCCGACGTCGGTCGGCTCGTGTTCACGAGCACGGCCGGAACCAGGCGCCCGCAGGGAGACGCGGAGGTCGCCGACGAGACCGACGTCGCGGAACCGATCGGCGCCTACCAGCGCGGGAAAGCGGCCGCGGAAGAACTCGTCGACCGATACGCGGCAAACGGCGGTGACGCCGTCACCGTCCACCCCACGTCGGTCTTCGGCCCCGGCGACGACTCCTTTACGCCGCAGTTACTGGCGATGGGGCTCGAGCCGACGATGCCCGCTCACCTCCCGGGCGGACTCAGCATCGTCGGCGTCGACGACGTCGTCGACGGCCTCCTGCTAGCCTACGAGGAGGGTGAGTCGGGCGAACACTACATCCTCGGCGGGGAGAACCTCACCTACGAGGAAGCAGTCGACCGGATCGCCGAGCACGCAACCGGTACCGCGATACCGGCACGAATCCGCGTGCCAGCGACCGCGATACACGCTGCCGGCCCCGTCGCCGAGACGGTCGGTGCGGTCACGAACCGACACGTCTTCCCCTTTAGTCGCGGGATGGCTCGATTGGCGACCAGCCAGCTGTTTTACTCCTCGCGGAAGGCCCACGAGGAACTCGGCTACGAGTACCAGCCGCTGGAAGCCCACCTGCCGGACGCCCTCGAGTGGTACCGCGAGGAGGTTCGCGCGTAATCGGTCGAAACAGGTCAACTGCGCTGCCTGTACGTTTCCTATTACAAAGCCCGGAGCGACCCTCTACGGACGTGATGCGGATTCTCGTCTTCGCGAACACACCTGCTCACGTCCACCTGTATCGTCACGCCGTCGACCGACTCGAGGAGGCGGGCCACGACGTGCTCGTCCTGACCCGCGAGTACGCCTGTACGACCGACCTACTCGAGTTCTTCGGCCTCCCCTACCGGCGGTACGGCGAGCACGACGTGACCTCGTCTTCGAAATCCACGCTCGCGCGTGAACTCGGCGGGCAGATCGGGAGCATAGTCCGAGAAACGATTCGCTTTCGCCCGGACGTCGTCTTCGGCCGTGGCCCATACGCCGCCGTCGCCGGGACGGTCGCTCGTGCACCGGTCGTCCTCGTTCTCGACGACGAACCGGGCGACTTCAACCATACAGTCTCCCGGCCGTTCGCCGACTGTATCCTCTCGCCGCGGGTCACGCGCCGGGACCTCGGCGACGACCACTACACGTTCGACGGCTTCAAAGAGTGTGCGTACCTCCATCCCGAGGTCTTCGAACCCGACCGCGCCGTCCGCGAGTACCTCGGCGTCGGTCCCGACGAGCCCTACGCGCTCGTCCGGTTCAACGCGCTCGATGCCCTCCACGACGCCGGCCTCGAGGGCTTTACCAGGAACCAGCGCCACGATCTGATCGAGCGGCTGAGCGAGCACGCGACCGTCTTCGTCTCCGACGAGGGTGGCGAGATGGATCTCCGTGACCTGCCGGCGCGACCGTACGACCTCCACCCCGCGTTGATCCACGACGCGATGGCCGAGGCGTCGCTGTTGATCGCCGACACCGGAACGATGGTCACCGAGGCCGGCCTGCTCGGAACGCCGGCGCTGCGCTATCGCGGCACCGACGACCACGAGTACGGCGAGTTCCAGGAACTCGAGCGCGTCGGCCTCGTCGAACAGTTCGACGCCTACGACGGGGTTCGCGATCGAGGGCTCGAGTTGCTCGCCGACGACGACGCGACCGGGCGCTGGGAGCGACGACGCCGCGAGTACGTCGGTGACCTCGCGAACCTGACCGACCTGCTGGTCGACGTCGCAGAGACGCAGGGACGGCTCGGCGAACTCGATCGATCGTCGTGGGCGGCGTTACAGCCATCCTCGCGGTGAAAGAGCGGGCCGTCGTCTTCACGGTAAAAGCGCACGCCATCGTCTTCACGACAAAAGAACGAACCGCCGTTTTCACGGTAAAAAACGGGCGACTACTCGAGCGGCTGATGTTGCTCCGGTTCCGGTTCCGGTTCGACCTCCGTGCCGTCGGCCGTTACCGTCCCCGGTTCCGGGTCGTCGTACTCGTAGTACGTCACCTCGAGTTCTTCGCTTTCTTCGGCGTCCATCCGGATCGCGGCACCGAGCGAGACGACCCCGAGTAGCAGGGTGGCGAACGAGGCGACCGTCTCGGCGAACGCGTCCTCGCCCCGAACGGAGCGCTCGAGCGACCCTGCCAGTCCCGTCACACCGCCAGCGATCCCGGCCACCCCGGTGCCGTAGAAGACGACAGCCGGCTGGAACCCTTCGACCACGTAGCGGCGTTTGAGCCGCCACAGGAAACTCTTCAGCAGGAGCAGGGAGACGAACCGGACGAACGACGTGTATCGGATGCTACTCTCTTCCTCGCCGTAGACGGCCGACATTGCCACGTCCGCGACGCGGAACCCGTTGACGTTCAGGTGCGTGAGAATGTGATTGAGGAAGCCGTACCGGTCCGTGATCGCCTCGAGGTCGAGTTCTTCGATGGCTTCCCTCGAGATGGCGGTGTAGCCGTTCTGCGGATCGCCGATCGTCCAGTAGCCCGAGGCGAACTTCGAGAGCCCGGTGAGCATGGCGTTGCCGACGAATCGGAACGTCGACATCCCCTCGCGGTCCTCGGGGTAGAGCAGTCGGTTCCCCTTCGCGTAGTCGGCCTCGCCGGAGACGACGGGGTCGACGATTCGGTCCAGGATCTCGGGATCCATCTGACCGTCGCCGTTCATCACCGCGACGACGTCGATGTCGTCTTCCGCTGCCCGTCGGTAGCCGGTCTTGACGGCCGCACCGTAGCCGTGGTTCTCGTCGTGGCGGATGGGGACGACGCGTCGCCCGTCGCCGCCGTCGGCGACCGCCAGGTCGGGCTCGGTGGACTCGTTGATCCGGTCGGCGACCCGGGTGATCACCTCCCAGCTATCGTCCGGCGAGGCGTCGTCGACGGCGTAGATCCGGTCGACGAACTCCGGCACCGTCTCGATGACCTGTCCGACGAACGACGCTTCCTCGTAGGCCGTCACGACGACGGCGATGGATTTACCCTTGTACATCGTTTCCTCCGTCGGTTCTGCCGAGTTCGCTCGGTTCCGCTTGCGTTGCCCCTGTGTCCCGCAGGCCGTCGTTACCGTCGCCAGCACCTGCCTGCTCACGCGGTCCGCGGCCCGACTCCGAACCCGCCAGCGTGTACTCGCGGTGGTCTGTTCCAGAGAGGTCGACGGCGTCCCGGCCGTCGACGACGACCATCGACTCGAGGTCGCCCCACTCGATGCGGTCGAACTCCTCGTGTGGCGTGACGACGACTGCGGCGTCGAACGACTCCGAGGCGAGTTCGTCGATTTCGACCGGCCGAGTGCAGTAATCGGCTGGATCGACGAGCGGATCGACGCCGGCCACGTCCGCACGTCTGGCCAGCAGTTCGTCGATCACGCCGAGGGCAGGCGAGGCACGCATCTCCTCGACTCCCGGACGGTAGGTGAGTCCGAGCACGACGACCGACGCATTCTCGAGGTCGGTCCCGGTTTCGGCGAGTTCGCGCTCGAGACGATCCACGACGACGGTCGGCATCGCGTCGTTGAGCTCCCGTGCCGTCCGGACGACGTCCATCGGTTCCTCGGCCTGCGATAGCAGGAAGTGCGGATAGTACGGGATGCAGTGACCGCCGACGCCCGGACCGGGGTCGTGCAACTGGCACATCGGCAGGTCGTTGGCCGTCTCGATCGCCTCGCGGACCGAGATCTCGAGTTCGTCGGCGAGCCGTCCGAGTTCGTTCGCCAGGGCGATGTTGACGTCGCGGTAGACACCCTCGAAGACCTTGACTGCCTCCGCGGTGGTCGCATCGGAGACGGGATGGACCTCGTTGTCCGTGATCTCGTCGTAGAGCAGGCTCGCCGCTCGCGTGCTTTCCTCGTCGACGCCGCCGACGACCTTCGGGTACTGGCCACGGATGTCCCGCAGGGCCGTGCCCGTCGAGGTTCGTTCGGGACAGAACGCGATCCCGAACTCGTCGGGCGAGAGGCCGCTCTCGCTCGCCAGGTGTGGCACTAAGACGTCCCGGCAGGTTCCCGGCGGCAGCGTCGACTCGGCAATCACCAGGTCGCCCGGTGAGAGCCCCGCGGCGATGTCTCCCGCGACGGATTCGACGGTCGCGAGATTCGGCTGATCGTCGTCGTCTATCAGCGTCGGGACGATGATCACGTGAACGCGAGCGCGCTCGGCCGCGTCGGGGCCGTCCGTCGTCGCCTCGAGTCGCCCCTCCGCGACCTGCTCTGCGACGAGGTCGTCCAGTCCGGGTTCGCCGACGACGTGACTCTCGCCGACGTTTACCGTCTCGACGACCTCGGGATCGACGTCGACGCCGGTGGCGTTGCCCGTCGTCTCGGCGTAGACGGCTGCAAGTGGCAGCCCCATCTTGCCGAGGCCGTAGATCGCGACCGGAACCGACCCCTCGAGGAGGTACTCGCGCTGTCGCTCCTCGGGGAGCGACGAGTCGTAGAGGCAGCTGTCGTCCGTCTCTCCAGCCATCAGATCTCCACCTCCCGTTCCTGCTCTCGCTCCGCATCATTGTCGCGGTCGCCGTCGACCAGCGAATCGATCGTCAGCACCGTCTCGAGCGCCTCGATCCCGTCTTCGGGGCTCACCTCGGGTTCGCCTCCGGTCCGGACCGACTCGACGAACGACTCGAGTTCGTGACGCAGCGGCTCGCCGTTGTCGATCCGCGGGCGTTCGACGACGCTTTCGTGGCGATACCGGTTCTGCCCCTCGTCGTTGACGTACTCGGGGTAGGAGTCCCGATGGATCAGCACGGACTGCTCGAGGAAGTCCACCTCGACGAAACACTCCCGGGCAGTAACGGAGAGCTTCCGCACTTTCTTCTGGGTGACGCGACTCGCCGTCAGGCTGGCGACGACGTCGCCGTACTCCATCGTCGCGGTCGCGTACCGGCCGTCGCCCGTCCCCATCGCCCCGACCGAATCCGGCGACGTTCCGAGCAGCGAGCCGACGATGTCGACGTCGTGGACCATCAGATCGAAGACGACGTTGCCGGGCGCAGTGCGATCGATCGGCGGCCCGAGTCGCTCGGCCTCGAGGCTGATCACCTCGAGGTCGTCGATCAGGTCGGCCATCGTCCGCACGGCCGGGTTGAACCGCTCGATGTGGCCGACCTGGAGGACCAGCCCGCGTTCGCTGGCCTGCCGAGCCAGGTCACGGCCCTCCTCGACCGTCTGGGCGATCGGTTTCTCGACCAGCACGTGGACGTCCGCCTCGAGACACCGCGAGACAACGTCGTGGTGGGCAGGCGTCGGTACCGCGACCGTGACGACGTCACAGCGATCGAGCAGTTCCTCGAGCGCAACCGATTCGGTGCCGTACTCGTCGGCGACCCGGCCTGCGACCTCGACGTCGTGATCCGTCACACCGGCGAGCGTGACGCCGGGGAGTTCGCTGTAGACGCGTGCGTGGTTTTCGCCCATCGCGCCGACGCCGACGACGCCGGCCCGTATCGTTCGTGACCGCGTGAGAGCTCGTTCCGTCATGTGTAGTGATCGTGGATGGCTTCGACGACCGTTCGCCTGTCACCCGCCGAGAGCGCCGGATGCACCGGCAGCGAGAGCACGGTCTCGGCCGCTCGTTCCGCTTCCGGAAATCTCGGTGCTGCCGTGCTGACGCCCTCGTAGGCTGGCTGGCGGTGGATCGGCGTCTCGTAGTAGACCGCGGTGTCGATCCCCCTGTCCTCGAGCGTCGCCGCGAGTGCGTCCCGGTCGTCCGCCCTGATCGTGTACTGATGGTAGACGTGGCGGTAGCCGGCTGGCTCAGTCGGGGTTTCGACCGGCAGTTCCGCGAGATGCTCGTCGTAGTACGCCGCGTTCTCTCGCCGGGCGTCGTTGAACTCGGGCAACCGCTCGAGTTGATGGCGACCGATCGCCGCGGCAGGGCTGGTCAGTCGGTAGTTGTGCCCGAGCGAGACGTGATCGTAGCCACCCGTTCCCGTCTCGCCCCGGCCGTGGTTGACGTACTGTTCGATCCGGTCGGCAACGTCGTCTCGGTCGGTCGTGATCGCACCCCCCTCGCCGGTCGTCATGTTCTTCGTCGGATAGAAGGAGAAGCAGGCGGCGTCGCCGAAGCTTCCGACGCGATCGCCCTCGATCTCGGCACCGTGAGCCTGGCATGCGTCCTCGAGGACGAACAGGTCGTGGTCGTCGGCGAGGTCACACAGCGTCGGCATCTCGGCGGGGAGTCCGTAGAGGTGGACCGGAAGAATGCCGACGACGTCCTCGCGTTCCTGCAGGACGGCCTCGACCGCCCCGGGATCGAGCGCGTACGTCTCGGGATCGACGTCGGCGAAGACGGGTTTGCCGCCCGCGAGCCTGATCGCGTTCGCGCTCGCGACGAAGGAGAACGGAGAGGTGACGACCGCATCGCCGTCCTCGACGCCGAGCGCCTCGAGTGCGGCGTGCAAGGCCGTCGTTCCGTTCGACGTCGCGACGGCACGATCGGTGTCACAGTAGGCGGCGAACTCCTCCTCGAAGGTCCTGACTACGGGACCGTCCGCGAGCGTTCCATCCTCGAGCAGCGTCCCTACCCGATCGATGGCGTCGTCGCCGATCGCCGGGTTCGCGATCGAGACGCCACCGTCGTGGTCCGGTTCGGCGTCGATTTCGGCCTCCGTATCGGTGTCGTAACTCGTGTCAGTCATGCGATCTGGTTCGGTCCCTCGAGTGGTTCGGGAAGTTCCTCGATCGTCGCCGGTGCCCCGACTGCGAGACTGTCGGCCGGCACGTCGTCCGTGACGACGGCTCCAGCCGCGACGAACGCGTTCTCGCCGATCGTCACGCCCGGCAGAATCGTCGCGTTCGCCCCGACCGATGCACCCGACTCGAGGGTCGGCCCCTCGAGGTCGGCCTCGGTCCGGATCGGATACTCGTCGTTGGTCAGAACTGCACCGGGGCCGACGAAGACGTTGCTCTCGATGGTCGTCTCGGTCGGGACGTAGACGTTCGTCTGGAGGCTGACGTGGGAGCCGATCGTCGTCTGGCCGTCGATGACTGTCTTCGTGCCGACGAGGACGTCGTCACCGATCTCCGTCCCTTCCCGTACCAGGACGTCGTGGCCCGTCGTGAACTCGTCGCCGATCGTTACGTCGCCGTAGATGATAGAACCGTCTCTGATCGTCGCTCCGTCGCCGATTCGCGTCGGTTCGTCGAACTCGCCGTGGCCGACCGTCGCGTCGTCGGCGATCGTACACTTCGTTCCCCGGACGACGGGTTGCTGGCTACTCATCCGCGTTCACCTCCGTTCGTCCGCGACTGGACTGTCGATCGACGCGCGCGAGGGGACGACGGGACATCCGTCGTCCGTCCCTGAACTCGTAATCGTCGTCGTAGTTGGCGCTGTGTCATCGGTTACTCGATACCCGCGTGGGAATCGTCCTGATACAGCCGGTAACGAGGTTTTGTTATCCTCGTCCTGAGGAATGCGTAGCCGCGAACTACAGGGACCGCGATCGATTGGCGCCAATTTCCACAGGAGGTGACGTCACTGGCCCAGTTGGGCCGCTCGATCGTTCCCAGAACCCGAAACGTCGATAGAGACGTCATTCACGGCCGCTAACCGGTATAATTCGATTTCGACCGGGTAGCCGAGCGATAGTAAAGGGAGAGTGTCTGGCACTCGGTGGTGTGAGGTATTCGAACACCCCCGATCGGCGTTCGATTCGGGATCGCGAGGGCACTCATGTCTGAACACGAACTCACTCAGGCCGAACTGTTCGACGTGTTCAGTAACGCTCGCAGGCGACGGACGGTCCAGTACCTGAAACGACGTGGCGGTAGCTGCGATCTCGCACCGCTCGTCGAACAGGTCGCCGCCTGGGAGAACGATACCGATCCGGACGACGTCACGCGAACGCAACGACGTCGCGTCTACATCTCCCTGTACCAGACCCACCTGCCGATGCTCGAGGACCACGGGATCGTCGACTGGGATCCCGACGGCCACCACATCGACCTCCTCCCGAACGAGGAGGTATTCGAGCCGTACCTCGACCGGCAACTCGGTGGGGACAGGGCATGGCACCGGGCGTACCTGACCGTCACGGCACTCGGCGCGGCGGCGTTCGCCGCTGCCTGGCTCACGCTAGGCTCGGCGAGCGTCACACCGCTCGCCGTCGTCGCGCTCTGTGCCGTCGTCCTCGCGATCGCAGTCGTACAGTACGTCTCGCGACAACCAGGGCTGGAGCTACCGTTCGGCATCGCGAGTCGATAACAGTACAGCCGCGTCGAATCTGCCCTCCGTACCGTCCTCGAGCCCGTTCGCTCGAACTCGTTTTCGCCGACTCGAGAACCGAAACCCGCGTTCGAGCCGTCAGTCTTCGGCAGCGTCCTCGGTTACGGTCAGCCAGAAGTAGGTGTCTTCCTCGGCGTTCTCGTTCGTCGGCTCGAGTGGCGGGTCGTCGTCGTACAGCAAGAGGCTGACTCTGACCGTGTCACCGTCGTCCGCGGTCGGCGTGACGTCGTACTCGCCGGTTCCGGTTCCGCCGGCCGAGACGCTGCCGTCGACTTCCCCGAGTTCGGTTCGGTCGACGATCTCGCCGTTCTCTACGTGTTGTTGCTGGACGACGACCGTGTACTCGGCCGGTTCGCGTTCGTGGTTCTCGATCGCAATGGTGACCGGCACCGACTCGCCGGGTTCGACCTCGTCGGGCAGTTCGCCCGCGACGAGGTCGCCGTCGTCGGTCTCGGAGTAGAGCCCGAGTTCGGTGAATCCGCCGGTCGCAGCCGGCGCGATAACCCCGACGAGAAGCGCACCGCAGGCAACTGCGACCGCGAGGACGAGAATCGTCGACGACGCCGAAACCGTGCTGGGAGCACGTCGAACGCGTCCGATCCAGGACGAAACCGACACTACGAACCGGTCGGCTTCCGGCGTCCGAAGCCGTCGAACGGCACCGAGCTGTGCCGAGACGACGGTAATGAGAGCCAGCGCCCCGGCTCCCGACTCTGCCCCGATCCCAAACTCGGTGACTGCAAGCACGATCGCAACGAGCGGCACGAACGCGATCGATAACGCGAGCGAGAGCCCGAGCCGTTCGACGGCATCGATCCCTCGAGGGTGGGTTTCGGCAGTCGTCGCTGCCGTCTCGCGGGCGTTTCGCTCGGCTGCCGGGAACAACACCGACACGAAGGCATAGCCTGGGAGGAACAACGCGAGTACGAACGTCGCGGTCAGTCGGAGGCCGCTTCCAGCCTCGAGCGACGTCACGACGACGTAGGCGACGAGCGCTGCGAGCGAGACGACCGCGATATCGGACGGATACTTGCGGACGGACGCGAGTCGCGTCCGCGTGGCTGTTGCAAAACTCATCGATGATACACCGGCGGGTTCCAGACGGCTCCGTTCCACCAGGAAATCTCTACCATTCCGGTTGACCAGCTAGCGTTTCGGCTGTTTTGTTATGGCCGTGCTATACAGCCTGCTTCACAGTAAGACGGAGTCAGAAATCGACGTACTGTTCCTCCCACTCGCGTCGCTCGTCGATCCGCTGGCGGCCGGCTTCCGTAATCGCGTAGTAGTTCGTCCGCCTGTCGAGTTGCCCCTTCTCGACCAGCTCCTTGTTGACGAGCGTGTCGAGATTCGGGTACAGACGCCCGTGATTGATCTCCGAACTGTAGTACTTCTCGACTTCGTCTTTGACGGTCTGTCCCGACGGCCGATCCGCCCCTGCGATCACGTACAGTAAATCTCGCTGGAAGCCGGTCAGATCGTGCATTGCTCAATCACAGTGACCGTTCCATTGAGTGGATGTTTGTTATCCGTATCGTACATCCTCGTTAGGTATTCTTTCATAATTTCGGCCAGAAACTAAATCATCTGTTCTCGTGATAATCACGAAGGGCGAACTATCGATCCGGCCGAAAACGTACTCCCGCCCAAACCGAATCGAGACAATAGACGAGTATACGGCCCACTCGACCGCAGCAGGTCTCCGCAGTCGCCGGCTACTCGTCAGTACTTCTGGGCGTAACCTCGATCCCGTCCGCTCCGATTTCGATCTCGAGTCGGTCGACCATCGCTTCGTAGGCCGTCGTGTGTGAGCCGTCGTCCTCGAACCGGACACACTCCGCCAGGAAGCCACTCTCGAGGAGATTGTTGATCCGTCGATAGACAGTCGCCGACGAACTATCCGTTCGGTCCGTTAACTCTTTTGCCGTCTTGGGGCCTTCGCTGGTTGCGACGACGATCGTTCGTGCACATTCGTCGCCGAGGACGTCCAGTTGCGCCGCAGCGTCGGCGGTCGACTCCGATCGTGTGTTACTCGCTCGTGTTGCCATCGTCGTGATCAGTCGCGTCCAGTCGGTCCGTCCGTTCGCTCTCGATCGAGAGAGGGGTCGATACGGGGGTCTCGCAGTCGTCGTGGACTGCTGTCGCGCATACCACCATTACTGTCCAACGATACGAGCGGTAAGCGTTCGGAGTATTTTATAACGATCCTCCTTATTAGGAAAAAGACGATCATTCGCTTCCGAAATATTCTATTTCTATCCGGAAACCCCGCGTTTCTTCCCGCTTAATTGCGGCCAAACTCGGCTCGCGGTGGCCGAAACCGACGCAACCGATCTGAATTCACGTTGAGGTCACGATCGCCACCGGTGGGTCGAACCAACCCACAGTAGCCTGCTCGAGGGGGATCTCGCCCATCAAACACCGAATTTCCCGGGTCCTTGGCCCCTGTTGGAAGTGAACAGTCTCTGCCCTTTATTCGCATCTGCCCCCCTCGGTCGACTGTGTCCGGTGTATCACACAGTCGTTGACCGACCACGTCTGCTGTGTCGGCAGGCGGACCAGCGGCCGACCGCGGTCGCCACCGCGAAACAGGCCGTCTCAACCCACCCCCAATCCAACAATGAATTCGAGACAACACAACTGGAGGCCTATGGAATCGTCGACGGCGGGCGCCCGCTGTCGAAACTGCGGAACCCACGTCACCCAGCAGTTCGCTCGCGTCTTCGGTGACAACGGCGACGTCGTTCACGGCTGTCCGGGGTGTACGACGTATCGAGAGATGCAATCCGGCGGCCATCTCCCGACCGAATCGGAGTGACGAATCCGCCGGTTCGGTACCGAGAACATTAATCCACTCGATTTCTGCGGAAAATAATACCGGAGGTTAAAGTCAGTGGTTCCCAAATAGAGGGACGTGTACGATGGCCGGTGATGGATTGTCCGCAGACGACGCTTTCGCACTCTCTTCTTGATCAATGTCCGTTCAGACGAATCGATCCAGTTCGCTGGCGGAAAGCGAGGTTTTCCACATCCTCGGCAACGATAGACGACGTGCGATCGTACAGTTACTCGCTGAGGAGTCCGGACAGGTCGACGTCTCCGACGTCGCAAACGAGATCGCGGCGACGGAGTCGGAGACCGATACGGACGCCTCGTCAGTTCCGAACAACCTCTACAAGAGCGTCTACGTCTCCCTCCAGCAGACGCATCTCCCCCAGCTCGAGGAAGACGACGTGATCGAGTATGACGCCGACACGAAGACGATCTATCCTGGGCCGAACTTCGAGGACGTCCTCACGTACGTCGACGGACACGACGACGGTGCCCCGGAAATTCTGCAGTTTCACTTCGTCGCCTGTGTCCTCGGACTCGCCGTGATCGCGCTTGCGGGGTTCGACGTCCCGATCCTCTCGTCGGTGGACCCGGTGCTGTGGAGCGTCCTCGTGTTGCTCGTCATCGGCGCGAGCAGCCTGTACCGGATCCTCGAGTGATCGAACGATCCACGGCCCACAGCGTATCGACGGCGTTCTCGAGGACAACAGTTCGACCTGATCGTACGACAGGCGTACGATCAGGCGCGTACTGGCGTTCGGCGGCTATTTAGCTGGCGACTCCGATTGCCGCGACAGGTTCGTCCGCTTCGGTGTCGTCGTCATCGTCGATCGGTTCGTCAGGGTCGTCGATCGGCTCTTCGGGTTCCTCCGGTTCGTCGACCGGTGCGTCCGGCGCATCGACGAGAACGAAGACGGTCGCCTGCTCGATACTGATCTGCAGGGCGTCTTCGATCTGGTCTTCGTCGACGTCGTTCACGGGCGCGTCATCGACGTCCTCGTCCTCGAGTTCTTCGTCTTCGAGTCCGTCATCGTCCATCGGGACGTCAAGGCCCTCAGTCAGGACGAAGACAGTCGCCTGTTCGACGGTCACGCTGAGGGTCGGTTCTTCGACAGTTTCGTCATCGTCGATATCGTTTTCGTCGTCGACAGTTTCGTTATCGTCGATTTCCTCGGCGTCGTCTTCGTTATCTACGTCCCCGATCTCGTCGTCTTCCTCGTCGACACCGTCTTCGTCATCTATCTCCTCGTCGTCCTCGAGTTCGTCCGGCTCTTCCTCGACGGGCTCTTCGAGAGCGTCGTCGAGACCATCGAGGATCACGAAGGCGGTCGCCTGACCGACAGAGATCTCACCGTCGTCAGTCGGCTGAAGGTCCTCGAAAACGACGAAGGCGGTTGCCTCGTCTATGGTGACGTCACGTTCGTCATCGACCTGCTCGTCGATATCTTCGGGTTCGTCCTCGAGTTCGTCCTCATCGTTTTCGACCGGTTCTGCTTCCTCGTCTTCGACTGGCTCCAGCTCATCGTCATCCATCTGGGCCAGGTCCCCGTCACCGAGGTGGACGACGTTTACCTGATCGAGCGACACCTCGAGTCGCTGGTCAGTGAGTTCGATCACTTCGACACCGTCAGCAGGCTCGTCGTCGAGGTCGTTCTCGAGTTCGTCCTCGTTCTCGAGATCGGTTTCGTTCTCAACCGGTAGCTCGCCGTCATCGACCGGCATCTCGTCACCGTCCTCGAGGACAGCGACGACGGTCGCCTGTTCGATGACGATGTTGATCGCCATCTCGTCTATATCTTCGTCGATGGGATCGTCTTCAACCGGGTCTTCGACGGGATCCTCGTCAACCGGATCCTCGACGGGGTCGTCTTCGATCGGATCGACGGGATCTTCCTCAACTGGTTCCTCTACAGGGTCCTCGTCAACTGGAGCCTCCGGGATCTCCTCGGTCGGGATCTCGATTGGGATCTCGATCGGGATTTCAATCGGTTCGATCGTATCGTCGGTCGGGATCTCGATCGGAATCTCGATTGGGATCTCGATCGGGATTTCTATCGGCTCCTCGATGGGGTCATCCTCGACGGGATCGTCAACCGGATCCTCGTCGACTGGGTCCTTCTCTGGGTCTTCATCAACTGGATCCTTCTCTGGGTCTTCATCGACCGGATCCTTCTCTGGGTCTTCATCCACCGGATCCTTCTCTGGGTCTTCATCGACCGGATCCTCGTCTACCGGCTCTTCGTCAGGTTCGACGACAGTGATGACAGCCTCGTCGATTACAGGCTCCCCGTCAGCCGTCAGGTACGGCGGATCCTCCTGGCCCTCGGTCTCGACGAAGTCGAACTCCTGGTTGTCGTTCGTATCCTGATGCGGCATCGCGATCAGCGTCTCGTCGTCCTCGAGTGGTTCCTCGAGCGTCACTTCGACGTTCTCGTGCGTTCCTTCCTCGAGGTACTCCGAGGTGCCGACGATGCTGTCGAAGAGTTCACCGATGTAGAGCGTGCTGTCGTGGATCGCCACGAAGCCACCATCTTCGACGGTGACCTCGTCGACGACGACAGTGTCGCCCTCGGTCTCCTGATCTTCGAACGTTACGAAGGCGGCTTGCTCGTCGACGTCATCGTCCGGTTCGAGTTCGATATCTTCGGTATCGATTTCCTCGTCCTGTGCCGTTGCGTCCGTGTCGTTCTCCTCACCGACGTCGGTATCCTGCTCGTCGACGGTTGCCGACGCTGTAGCAGCGCCTGCAACCATCGCCCCGCTCGAGCAGACCATCATCAATACGGTGAGTAGTACGAGTACCTTGGTGCGTGCGCTCATTATCGTGCCCTACGGGCATCGAAGAATCGTGGGTTACGTCGCATAAACCGACGTAACGATTTCGCCGGGAAACTGGATACTACGGCGGTGTAGCCGCCCAACGCTGGTACTGGTTATCGGTGAAACAGTCCCCTCCAAAAACTGGTAACGTCGAATTGATCACGTGGCTCACTGTTCGTTCTGTGGCTGTTCCGGCGGTTTCGAGGCCGTCGGCTCGTTTCCCGGCAGACAGACGAGATTCTCCCGTCCGAGGCGTAGTTTCGTGATCTGGCCTTCCTCCTCGAGTTCGGTGAGCAATCGACTTACTTTCGCTTTCGACCAGTCGACCGAGTCGACGATCCGGGACTGTTTCATTCGTCCGCCGTTCTCGCGGATGAGTTGGCGAACCGTCTCCCGGTCCGTCATGTATTCGTCGGGCGCCGTTTCCGGTTCGGAGCCGAGCGACCGTCGACCCCGGAACCGGTTTCGAATCGCGAGAATTCCGCCGAGTAACACCAGCCCGATAACGCCAACTAGCGCCGCGAGATGGGGGGCGCCCCCGAGCTGGAGCAACGAGTCTCGCCCTGGCGCCGTGATGATGCTGGAGTCGAGTCCAGCGATCGTCCCGTCGCTCGTCGAAAGAGTGAGCGCGCTGACACTGCACGAATGTCGGAAGTAAGTACTCATGTGATCTCGATTGGGGGGTCGTTCGCTCACTCGTCTCTGTACCGTCGTGACCGTTCCACAAAGTGTTTTTTATAATTCATGTTTTGTTATTTATTCTACTGTATATCATGGGTAACGACAGGTGTGGCTGTCGACAGAGACCGTCCCGCGCGTGCCTGACGATCAGCCCGGATCTGGACCTCCAACGCCCCCGCCACGATCGGCGTCGGTGGCTTCGTTGACGGGCTGGTCGTTCGGGCGGTCATCGTCGACGGGTTCGCCCGGCGGTTGATCGGGCATCTCGTCGTCGTTTTCCTCTTCCGGTGCATCGCCTGGGCCGCCACACCCCGCCAGGAGGGCGACCACTACGAGCGTCGCGACGATGGCCGCCCGCCTCATGCTGGGACGTCAGACGGCCGTTCGCCGAGACGCCGAATAAACTCGGTCGGACGTTCGGAACGATTAGCCCGGATTCGAGCCGCGTTCAGCGAGTAATACTCGTTTTCGATCCACTGTCGGCGTTCGGTACTCACGGCCGATCTCAGACTCCCGGCACGCCGACGGCGTCGAAACCGGTGACGCCGATGACCGCGAGGACGTAGAGAACGACCAGTACCGAGACCCACGCAATGATCGTGATCGCCGCGGCATCGACCCAGCCGCCCGGATACCTGGCGTTGATCACCGCGAGGTACGCGATGAAGACGAGTAGCGGTCCGAGCAGCGGAATCCAACCGAAGAAGAACCCGATGATCGCCCAGACGACCGCTCCGATCAGCGCCGTGATGATCGCGTACGTGTAATCCTCCGCGTCGACGACGACCTTCGCACCGGCGTAAATGCCGAGTGCGCCGATCAGCAGGCTGACTCCGAATACGATGAGGCTGTCGATCATGCATTCGCGTGAGGCTGGCCATACCGATAGTTATCACTCACGTACACGGACCTGAACGAGACGTGAACCGACCCGAAAAACGAGGATAGTCGGATTGCGTCCGATCGCTCTCGCCGAAATACGCCGGTACCTCCCGAACGAATCCCGACTATTTTGACCTCCTCCCCCGCGTTCACGCGGGGGAATCCCACCATGGGATTTCAGGCCCAGCGTTTCGGCCTGTTGGTTTCAAGACGCATACGTTCCACACGTCACCTGCTGGGTTTCAGCATCTGCGTGGCTGTCTTGTGGCCCGGTCAAAGAGTCCCCATCCGTAGCCGAGTCATCGGCACCGGCCTTCTGCCGAGAATCGTCTTCCCGGTCGCTTCGGCGGTGACTCTCTCCACTACGGTAGCGGTCCGCAATGTTTATCGCCCCGTTCACATCGGCTTGGTACTCACCGACCCAGCAGTCGTCGTTCAAGCATTTGAACGTCGCCTGTCGTGGCCGGGAGCCGTGTTCACCGCAGGCGTGGCACGCCTTCGACGTGTTTCGGGGATCCACTGTCTCAACGGGAATCCCCCTCTCGGCGGCTTTGTACCGGATCTGTGCGTGGAGTTTGGCAAACCCCCAGCCGTGTAACCGCCGGTTCATGTACTCACCGTAGTCTATGTTCTCGCGGATGTACGTCAAGTCTTCCAGCACCAACACTGGATTCTCGACTGATTCGGCGTACTCGACGACCTCGTGGGTCACACGGTGGAACACGTCGCCGATCTGGTCCCACAGCGCGTCACCGAACGAGTCTGCAATTCGCTCACTGCCACGCTTCTGAAGACGTTTTGTAGCGGTGAAGTAGGTTTTGCGGAGCCGACGAACGGTTTTACCGTCGTCAGCCCACAATTGGGGGCGAACAGGAGACCCGTTCTCGTCGCGGTGACACACCGTGACGAGACTCGCTTCTCCAATGTCCACGCCGATCGGCGTCCTGTCGAGCCCAGCGAGACAGGGCTCGCCAGACTCCGAGGAGTCTGGCGGCGTCCGCTCGTTGGCGGACGCCTCAGATTGGTCCTCCACGTTGCGAGTGACGGTAACATGAAGATACCACGTTCCGTCTCGCTCGAAGAGCCGACTTTCACCTATCTCGGCGTCGTCTGCGTACAACGCTTCGAGCCACTCGCGATGTTCGGGATTGGCGTGTGCCGGAATCCAGAGGTGGTAATCCTCGTGGTGCGGGATTTTGACGTACCACTCGAGCGCGTTCTGTGGTTGGTGGTCGAGTTGCAGTCCCTCGTTGGTGAACCGCACTGGGTGATCGTCATGTAACTCGTCGGCGTCGTAGCTGTTGTGGAGTTGCGGGACGTACTTCTTGAGAGCGTTTTTTGCGTATCCGCTCAGGTCGTACTCGATAACCACGTCATTGGTTGCTGACTGTGTATCACAGCCAGCGGCGAACGCCTCCTGAAGCGCCTGCTGGTAAGCGTCCCGTGTCTCACGAAGCTTCTGTCGCTTGTGGGCGTTTGGGTCCACGAGCTTCAGTTCAAGTGTCTTCGTGAGCTCACCCATCGTTGCCGTGTGACACCGTTCGATTGTGATCAGTAAATACGTCAGCCAACCAGAGTGGAAGTGAAACTGTGGGGAAATCCAGTCCTGCGATAGAACGGTGGACTGTCACACTCTGGTGTCCGCTCGACCCCCGCCTGTTCGCTCTTCGGTTCCGACAGGGTATCGGAACACTCGTCACTCACGGGAAGACGAGGGTATGCGCTCGTCTCTCTATTAGAGGTCCATCGCGATAGCCGCCGCATCCGTCGGCAACCGTTCACCCTCCGCGACGAGCGAGCGAATCCCCGACTCGAGGCTCACCTGTGGCTCGAACGCGAGGTCGCGACGTGCCTTCGAGACGTCGGCACCGCTGTGGCGAACGTCGCCGGGTCGTGGCTCCTGGTGAACGATCGGCGAGGACGACCCCGTCGCCGACTGGATCGTCTCGGCGAGTTCGAGGATCGACGTGCGCTCGCCCGTCCCGACGTTGTAGGCCTCGCCGACCGCGTCGGTCGTCGCCGCGGCCAGGTTCGCCCGGACGACGTCGGCGACGTGCACGAAGTCCCGGGTCTGCTCTCCGTCACCTTCGACCGTGATCGGTTCGTCCGCGCGGGCCTGCTCGAGAAACGCCGAGATAACGCCGCTGTACGGTCCCTGCTGGCGCGGCCCGTAGACGTTGAAGTACCGCAGTGCGACGGTCGGCAGGTCGTACAGTTCCTCGTACCGGCGGGCGTACTGGTCGAGTGCGAGTTTCTGGATGCCGTACGGCGAGGCCGGTTCCGTGGCTGTCGTTTCCGATACCGGGAGTTCGTCGGGGTGACCGTAGATCGCTGCGCTCGAGGCGACGACGACGCGAGCGTCTTCCTGGCGTGCCTGCTCGAGGACGAGCAGTCCGGCGTCGACGTTCGTCCGGTTGCTCTGTCGCGGGGCATCGACGCTCTCGGTGACGGAGACGACCGCGGCCTGATGAAAGATCAGGTCGACGCCGCGTGCGGCCCGCTGGAGGAGCATCGGGTCGCGAACGTCGCCCTCGTAGACGTCGACGGTCTCGGGGAGGTACTCCCGGTTTCCGCTCGAGAAGTCGTCGAGTACCCGGACCTCGTTGTGTGGTGCCAGGGCCTCAACGAGGTGGCTGCCGATGAAGCCTGCACCGCCGGTTACGAGTATCGTCCTGTCGCGGATCGATGGCGTTCCCATCGGTCGAAGGACGTCGCGCTCGTCGTTTAGTATGGCTCGCTTACCCCAGTGTAGATCGCTCCTACAGCCACGTTGGATCGCGAATCGGTGCCGTCTCCCGCAACGTTGCGTCGCAGGTCGGCGTAAATGATACCGATACCTACCACGCCCGAAAAAACGAGTTCGAACTGCCAGGAAAGCTGTACCGGTGTTGCCCCGCCTCTATCGCCGCTCCGACGCGATGTCAGTGAAATTGGATGCCCAGAAATTACTGTGGGGCATCATAGGGTGTGGTGACTATTTCTCTTACCCATACGGCTTCTTGAACAGGGGTCGAACGACGGGATATCATGAACCGTCGAACGTTCCTCCAGACGACTGGCGGCGTCGCTGCTGGAACACTGGTAGCCGGTTGCATCGGCTCGAGCGGACGAACCGTCACCGTCGATTACGCCTACTACAACCCGGTCAGTCTCGTGATACGCGAACACGGCTGGCTCGAGGAGGCGTTCGCGGACGCCGACGCCGAGGTCGAGTGGGTGTTGAGCCTCGGGAGCAACGAGGCCAACGAGTACTCCCAGAGCGGCGAAGCGGACGTGGCCTCGACCGCCGGCATCGCGGCGCTGATGGCACGATCGAACGGCGTTCCGATCCGCACGCCGTACATCTACTCGGAACCGGAGTGGACTGCACTCGTCACGAACTCCGACTCCGATATCGAGGACGTCGCCGACCTCGAGGACAAATCCGTCGCCGCCACTCGGGGAACCGACCCGTACTTCTTCCTGTTACAGGCGCTCGAGGACGCGGGACTCACCGAGGACGACGTCGAGGTCGTCCACCTCCAGCACCCCGAGGGACAGACCGCGCTGGTTCAGGACGACGTCGACGCCTGGGCGGGGCTCGATCCACACATGGCCGAACTCGAACTCGAGCACGACGTCGACCTGTTCTTCCGCGAACCGGGGTACAACACCTACGGCTTCCTCAACGTCCTCGAATCGTTCCTCGAGGACCACCCGGACGACCTCCAGCGCGTCCTCGAGACCTACGAACGGGGCCGACAGTGGGCGCTCGAGAACCCCGACGAGACCGCCGGCATTCTTGCGTCCGAGTCCGAGATGTCCGAACCGGTCGCGGAACGGGTCTTCGTCGACCGGAACGACCTCGGCCAGCCACGTCCCGGTGACGAACACCGGTCGCTGCTCGAGGATCTCGCGCCGATTCTCACGGGCGAGGGGATGGTAGCCGACGACGCCGATCCAGCCGGGAGTATAGACGAACTGATAGACTCCGAGACTGCGACGACGGTGATCGACTGATGGCGACGGCTCGCGAGAGGGTGTTTCGCTGGCCTGCACTCGATCTGGCCGATTTCCGCTGGCTGCTCGGGCTGATCGTGCCGTCGATTCTGGTCGTCGTCTGGCACGTACTCGTCACCGTCGGCGTCTTCTCGCCACACCAGCTTCCGGAACCGCTGTCGGTCGCGACGACGCTGTACGGGATGGCCGTCGCCGGCGAACTGGGCGGTCACGTCGCGATCACGCTCCAGCGCGTCGCGCTCGGCATCCTCCTCGGGGTGAGCGTCGGCATTGTCTTCGGTGCGGTAACGGGTCTGTACGGTCTCGCTCACGATCTGCTCGATCCGCTGTTCCAGAGCACGAAGAACATCCCGTCGCTGGCGTGGGTGCCCCTCTTCCTGCTGTGGTTCGGCATCGGCGAGGGAGCGAAAGTGACTCTCATCGCGCTCGGCGCCTTCTTCCCCGTCTACCTCAACTTCTCGACTGGGATACGGGAGGTCGACCGGGACCTGCTCGAGGTCGTCGAGGTGTACGACGTCGGCCGACTCGAGTCGCTGCGCCGGGTGGTCGTCCCCGCTGCGTTGCCGAGCCTGCTCGTCGGGATCCGCGGCGGCGTTGGCCTGGCGTGGATGTTCGTCGTCGCCGCTGAGCTCATTGCGGCCAGCCAGGGGATCGGCTTCCTGCTTTCCGACGGCCGGGTGATGTCGCGGCCGGACGTCATCATCGGTTCGATCCTGCTGTTTGCGTTCTTCGGGAACCTGTCCGATCTCGCCGTCAAGGAGGTGCAACGCCGTGTCGTCGACTGGTGAGCACGACGGGCGCGAGTCCGTCGGTCATCCCGACGTTCCTGCGCTGGAAATCTCGGGACTGCGAAAGGCCTACGGGGAGACCGTCGCGCTGACCGACGTCGACCTCACCGTCGACCACGGCGAGTTCGTCACCGTCGTCGGCCCCTCCGGCTGTGGCAAGAGCACGCTGTTGCGCGTGCTCACCGGCCTCGAGGAGTCGTTCGAGGGCTGTGCCGAAGTCAGCGGAACCGACGTCCGTGAGGGTGGCAGCGACGACGTCGGGATGGTGTTTCAGGAACCGCGACTGCTCCCCTGGGCAACCGTCCGAGAGAACGTCGCCGTCGGTCTCGAGGGCGCGGACGACCGTCGCGTCGACGAGCTCGTCTCACAGGTCGGCCTCGACGGGTTCGAGGACGCACGACCCGGCGAACTCTCCGGCGGGATGGCCCAGCGGGTCGCGCTCGCGCGCGGTCTCGCCTACGAACCCGAACTGCTGCTGCTCGACGAGCCCTTCTCCGCGCTCGACGCGCTGACGAAGTACGAACAGCAGGACTTCCTGCTCGAGGTCCGGAAGCGTCTCGAGCCGACGATCGTCCTCGTTACCCACGACGTCGAAGAAGCAGCGTATCTCGCGGATCGCGTGGTCGTCCTCGACGCCCAGCCTGGCTCCGTCGAGCGCGTGATCGACGTCGACGTCCCCCGTCCGCGCGAGCGGACCGACGAAGGGCTCGTTCCTGTACGCGAGGAGATTACTGACGCGCTGGGCGTCTGATCCGGCCGGTCGACCCGAGAGCAGCAACCGAAGCTATATTCCGTCGCCTCGGTAAACGCTCGCCAATGACCGTGGATCTCGTCGTACGCAACTGTACCGTCGTCACTCCCGCGGGTCGAACGCCCGACGCGGGCGTCGCCGTCGAGGACGGGGAGATCGTCGCCGTCGGCCGGAGCGACCGCCTCCCCGACGCCGACCGCGTCGTCGACGCCGAGGGGAACATCCTCGTCCCGGGGATCGTCGACTGTCACATCCACAACCGCGAACCCGGCCTCGAGTACAAGGAAGACTGGGAGTCCGCGACCCGCGCTGCGGCCGCTGGAGGCGTGACGACAGTCGTCGGGATGCCCAACACCGATCCTGTCATCGACCGGCCCGAACACCTCGAGTTGAAGTTCGAACGCGGCGAGGCCTCGGCCCACGTCGACTTCCAGAGTTACGTCGTCGTCACCTCCGAAAACGTCGATCTGATCCCCGACCTCGACGAGGCCGGCGCGCTCGGCTACAAGATCTTCCTCGGATCGACCGTCGGTGACGTCCCGCCGCCGACCGACGGCGAGATCCTCGAGGCGATGGAACGCATTCGGGAGACGGGCAAGCGACTCGGCTTCCACGAGGAGAACGGCGAGATCATCGATTACTACACCGAGAAGTTCCAGGCCGAGGGGAGAAACGACCCGATCGATCACTCTCACTCCCGGCCCGTGATCGCAGAACAGGAGGCCGTCGAACGAATGATCACGTTCGCCGAGGAGACCGGCGTGAAGATCCACATGTTCCACGTCTCGTCAGGGTCGGCTGCGGAAGCGGTCGCCCACGGAAAGGACCAGGGTGTGGACGTGACCGCCGAAACCTGTCCACACTACCTCTGGTTCACCGAGGAAGTCATGCGCGAGAAGGGGAACCCGGCACGGATCCAGCCGCCGATCCGTGACGCCGACGAACACGAGCGACTCTGGGAGGTCGGCATCGACGACGGTGTTATCGACTGTATCGCCACGGATCACGCACCTCACACTCCCGAGGAGAAGAAAGTCGACGACCCGTTCGGCAACACCTGGGACGCGACCTCTGGATTCGTCGGTCTCGAGACCGAGATTCCTGTCATGCTGTCGTTCGTGAACGAGGGTCGACTCACCCTCGAGGAGTGGGTCCGTCGCCACTCCGCTCGCCCGGCCCAGGTCTGGGGCATGTACCCGGAGAAGGGGTCGCTCCAGGTCGGTACCGACGCCGACTTCACGATCGTGGATCCGGAACGGGAGTGGACGCTCGAGGACAGTTCGGAACTGCACTCGAAAAACTGCGTGACGCCGTTCGTCGGCGAGTCCTTCACTGGCAAGGCCGTCACGACCGTGGTTCGTGGTGAGGTGGTGTACGAGGACGGAGACGTAGTCGGTGAGAGCGGGTACGGGACTCGAGTTCGAACGTAAGCCGTCGAAAACGACACGACGAACGTTCTCGAGTTCGTGACGTTCCCAGCAACTGAGAGTAACGAGTGGTTTATATTTTCCAGCGGATCGTCCAGGTTCGGTGAGGGATCGACCCGTGACTGACCTCCTCCCACGACTGAAGTCGTGGGGTTCCCGTCACGGACGGGGGTCCCACAAGTTGGGGAGGTTCGCAAGTCCGTTCGAGTGCTCGAACGACTTGCGTTCTGGGTCGGGTCAGTACGACCCCCGGTCGAGATAGCGGGCTTCATCTACCCCATCGATATATATCCTTACCTCGACCTCGGCACGTGGTAGTATTGTACAAAGTCTGGTTAAAGCTTACGTGCTTCATCCCACGAGTAAACTCGTGGGCTTTCGCGCTGTTACCGTGTAACGCCGAATCTACCCGGAAGACGGAGAAGATGGAACGACTCGAGTCAGTGTACCTCTCGGTCACCGATGGTGACGCCGAACCCCTCGTCGAGCGCCAGCACGAGGATTCGCGCAGCCGAGAGCTTCGAGCGGCCAGAACTGACGAGGCCGTCGGACCGGCGGAACTCCACGGACTCGACGACGCTATCGACGAACCGGATCCGTCGAACGCCTGATTTCGACGATTCGGCAGGGCGGGAACTCGTCGTCTCTGTATGTCGGTCACGTTTCTCCAGCATCTGTATCCACAACGTTGATTAGACGCTCCGACGACAGTTCAATTCAGTAACATAGTATCGCATGTCCTCCACACCACTCGCGATCGAAGCGAACGATCTGACGAAGCGGTTCGGTTCGGCGACCGCCGTCGACGGGGTCGACCTCGCCGTCGAGCCCGGGACTGTCTACGGCTTTCTCGGCCCGAACGGTGCCGGGAAGACGACGACGATGCGCATGCTGGCGACGCTCACCCGGCCGACATCGGGTGAGGCGTACGTCGGCGGCGAGTCCGTCACCGACCGCGACGCCGTCCGCGACTCGATCGGCTACCTCCCCGAAGAGCCACCGGTCTTCGACGAACTCACCGGTCTCGAGCAACTCGAGTACTTCGCGCGCCTGCGAGACGTCCCGGCCGACCGCGCAGGTCAGCGGATCGACGCGTGGCTCTCCCGCTTCGATCTGGCCGACGACGCCGGGAAGCGAATCGACGACTACTCGAAGGGGATGCGCCAGAAGATCGGCCTCGTACAGGCGCTGCTCCACGAACCCGCGGTCGTCTTCCTCGACGAACCGACGAGCGGCCTGGATCCACGGGCTGCCCGGACGGTAATCGACGCTATCGACGAGATGGCCGACGACGGCCACACGGTCTTTCTCTCGACGCACATTCTCTCGGTCGTCGAGGAACTCGCCGACGTCGTCGGCGTCCTCTCGGACGGCCGGATCGTCGCGGAGGGACGCCCCGACGAACTGACCGCCCAGCTCGAGCGCGAGGCGGACTCCTCGCTCGAGGACGTCTTCCTCGCGGTAACGACCGATCACGGGGCCGAACCCGCAGAGCGGCCATGAGCGAGCGCGCTCACGTCAGGGCGATCGCACGAACCGAGTTGCGGCGTCGGTTGCGAGCGATCCAGGAGGAACCGGCGCAACTGATCGCGATTCTCATCGCCGGACTGTTCTTCGTTCCGGTCGCGATGTTCGGACCGATCGGGGCCTACATGTACGGCTCGAGTCTCGCTGCAGGGACGCTCGAGTCACCACTGGAGTCGGGGACGCTCGTCGCCGTGTACGGTTGGGTGTTCGTCGCCGCCTTCGGCGGCTATCGCGCCTACGCGACGGCGCTTCGGCCGGACCGACTCGACGGCTACCTGACGACCGTCTCCCATCGCGAACTGCTCGGCGGACTCCTCCTTGCCGAGGGGGTCCTCTGGGGCGTCCCGATCGTCGCGCTGGGTGGCGCTTCCTCGTTGACGTTCGCCGCAGGGACGGGTTCGATGCTCGCGGCACTCGGGTTCTTCGTCGCAATCTGCTCGACGTTCGCTACGGCACTCGTGGTCGGGTGGGCGCTGGCGCTCGTCGTCATGAACGGTGGCGTTCGGTCGACGCTACTCGCACGCCTGCGGTTCGTCGCGCTCGCAGGAGTTGCTATTGCCTACTTCAGCCTCCTCATGACGGGGAACTTCGGCGCGCTCTTCGACCCGTTGATCCGAGTGCTCGAGCCGACGCCGGTTGCCTGGCTCGGTGATCTGCTGGTCGTCGGCGCGAGCGGTGACGCCTCGCTGATTCGTGCGGGTGGAGCGGTACTCACGAGCGCGTTCGTTCTCCTGGCGAGCCCCGTTGTGCTCTCGAGGCTCGCAGCGTGGCTGTGGTATGCCGACGGTCGATCCGTCGAACGCGAGGTGGCGGTGGCCGACGTCGCTGGGGCCCGGTCGTCCCGTCTCGATCGATTCCTCCCGCGGTCGGTCGTTGGCGTCGTCTCGACGGACTGGAAACGAGCGCGGCGTGAGCCGATCGCGCTCTCGTTCGCCATCTATCCGCTGATCGTGTTGATCAATCCGCTCATCAGGGTTTTCGAGACCGGAACGATCGGCGGGTCGTTCCCGCTGTGGGTGCTCCTCTCGGGAGCGTGGATTACGGGCGCGCTCTTCGCGCTCAACGTCGTCGGAAACGAGGGTGCAGCCCTTCCCGCGACGCTGTTGAGTCGGACGCCCGGACGGGCGCTCGTCGCCGGCCACGTCGTCGCCGGTGTACTCGTCTGCGTTCCGGTGACCGTCGTCGCAACCGTCGGTCTCGGCATCGCGAGTCCACACTCGCCCGCGGCCGTCGTGACGCTCGCGGCAGGCGCGCTGGTGCTTTCCCTCTGTGCCGGACCGATCGCGACCGGCATCGGCGCGATGCTCCCCCGCTTCGAGGCCGTCGACGTCGCCCGCAGTACGAAGGCAATCGTCCCGAGTACGCTGGCGTTTGCCGTGTACTCCGTGGTCGTCGTGATCGTCTCACTTCCGGCGATTCTGGGACACAGCGCGATCGTCGGTCACGCGATTGCCTCGCTGTTGGGCACCGAGCAGATCGTCGTTGCCGTCGGTGGAACCGCGCTGAGTGCCCTCGTCGCCGTCCCGATCGCCGGTCTCTCGGCCCGCTACGCGATTCGGTCAGTCGAAACGTATCACTTCACCTGACGTCGAAGTCGCGCGAAAAGCAGGTTACTCGAGGTCCGCACCGACGGCTTCTTCGACCGACGAGAATCCATCCCGCTCGAGTAACTCGACCACTCCACGATTGATCTGCTTCGCGGTCGAGGGCCCTTCGTAGACGAACCCAGTATACAGTTGTACGAGTGACGCGCCCGCGCGTATCTTCCTGTATGCGCTTTCGGGGGAGTCGACGCCGCCGACGCCGACGATCGGCAGGTCGCCGTCGGTGTGGTCCGCTATCGTCCGGATCACGGCCGTCGAGCGATCCTCGATCGGCTTCCCGCTCAGGCCGCCCCACTCCTCGCGGTCGGGCGACTCGAGGCTTTCACGAGTCGTCGACGTGTTCGTCGCGATGATTCCGTCGACGCCGAGGTCGCGGACGACGTCGACGAGTTCGAGGATCGACTCCTCGGGCGAATCGGGACCGATCTTGACGAGTATCGGTACGTCTCGGTGGTTTTCGGCCTCGAGCGTCTCGAAGATCCGTTCCAGGTGTTCGGGCGAGGTCTCGTCGAACTCCTCGGGCGTGTTCGGACAGGAGACGTTGACGACGACGTAGTCGGCAAACGGCGAGAGCCGATCAAAGACGCGCCGGTAGTCTTCGATGGCCTCGTCCTCGCTCGAGGAGTTCATCTTGCCGACGTTGACGCCGAGGGGAACGTTCGGCGCGCCGTCGACCTGCAGTCGTTCCTTGACGCGTTCCATCCCCTGGCCGTTGAAGCCCATGCGGTTGACCATCGCGTCGTCCTCCCGGAGTCGGAACAGCCGCGGTCGGTCGTTGCCCTCCTGTGGGTAGGGCGTGACGGTTCCGATTTCGACGAAGCCGAAGCCGAGCGCCGCGAGCGCGTGGGTCACTTCGGCGTTCTTGTCGAAGCCGGCGGCCACGCCGACGGGGTTGGAGAAGGTCGAATCGAAGACGTCGACCTCGAGTGCGGGGTGGTCGTACCGGTAGGCGTACGACAGCGCCGCCCGGGACAGCCGGGTCGCCTGGGCCGTCCGGAGCGCCTGCTTGCCGAGGTTGTGGGCCCGCTCTGGCGGGAGTTTGAACGCGAGGGGCCGAACCCGCGAGTACAGCGTCATCGAGCGGTAATCGGGACCGACCGTACGTAAACCTCCCGACACGACGTGTCCGGATCGAAGGGGTCGAAACGGGGCGCTTCCGGCGGCTACGGCTTTTTGATTCCACGCGGTGTGTGACCACTGCATGGTCGAAGCGTACCTGCTGATCACGACCGCCTCGGGAACCGCGAGGGACGTGCTGTCGGACGTCCGCGAAGTCGAAGCGGTCGGTCGGGCGAACGTCATCGCCGGCGAATTCGACCTCATCGCCACCGTCGAAGCCGATGAAACCCAGGAACTGCTGACGCTCGTCACGGACGAGATCCAGTCAATAGAAGCGGTCGGTCGGACGCGTACCTGTATCGTCCTCGGGTAGCGAACCGTAACTCGCCGACGGTCAGGGCGACTCGAGCAGCGCCATGATCGCGCCGCCGCCGCCGACGCTCATGCCGACCATCCCCCTGGTTACGTCGTCGTCGTTCTCGAGTTGGTAGGCGAGACTCGTTGCAAGCATCCCGCCGGAGCCACCGATCGGGTGGCCGAAGGCGACCGCACCGCCGAGGGGATTCACGTTCTCGCGTGGGATACCGAGTCGGTCCATCACGTACACCGACTGTGCGGCGAAGGCCTCGTTGATCCAGAAGGCGTCGACGTCCCCGACCGCGAGATCGTTTTGCTCGAGCAGTTCCTCGACGACGTCGCCGACGGCCTCGTTGAACTCGTCGGGGTCGTGGTAGACGAGGTCGTAGTCGACGAGTTGGGCCATCGGCTCGAGGCCGCGTTCTGCGGCCACGTCCTCGTCGGCGAGCAGGACCGTTCCCGCGCCGTCGCTGAGTTTCGACGCGTTGCCGGGCGTGATGGTCCCGTCCTCGCGGAACGAGGTCGGCAGGTCGGCCAGATCCTCGAGCGTCGAGTTGGGGCGGGGGCCCTCGTCGCGGTCGACCGTTTCTCGGCCGGTTTCGACGGGAACGATCTCTTCGTCGAACGTCCCCGAGTCGATGGCCTCGGCCGCCAGCCGGTGACTCTCGAGGGCGTACTCGTCCTGCTGTTCTCGGGAGATGCCCTCGCGGTCGACCATCCGTTCGGTGATCTCGCCCATGTGGACGTCCATGTTGACGTCCCACAGCGAGTCGAGGATCATCGAGTCCTTGATCTGTACGTCGCCGTGGCGACGTCCCTTGCGGTAGTCCGGCAGAATCCAGGGAGCGTTCGTCATCGACTCGAAGCCGCCAGCGATTGCGAGTTCTGCGCGGCCGGCGTCGATGCGGTCCGCCGCGAGCGTGATCGCGCGGAGGCCGGAGCCGGAGGCCTCGTTGACCGTCGTGACCTGGGTCGCGTTCGGGAGGTCGGACTCGACGACTGCCTGTCGCCCCGGCACCTGGCCGATTCCGGCCTGGATAGCGTTGCCGAGGCTCACCCAGTCGACGTCGTCACCGTCTACCTCGACGCGCTCGAGCAGACCGTCCAGCGCGGTTCGGGCTAACTCGACGGCTTCGACGTCCGCAAGCGAGCCCAGCAACGTACCGTGTGGGGTTCGTGCACCGTCTACCAGGACGACGTTCGTCTCGGATCGTGTCATGAGCGCGCCTACATCGTCAACAAAAATGAACGTTGCCGGTCCGTCGGACGTCCGTCGAGACGTGGTATCGTTCTACGGAATTTACCGCCTCGGCCCAACTGTGGGCTCCGTTCCCTCGATCGCTCGCTCAGAATCGAACGTTTGGGTACTCTTCATGACTCGATTGACAAGCATGGGAAAATATCTTCGGAATGGGGCGATATTTATGGATTGTCAACTCCAACTGGCGGATAACGAAATAGTTTTCCTCCGGGTGACGCTTGACTCGACTAACGAAGAGAGACATGAGTAGCAAACGACGGTCACCAGGAGGGATCCGCGGTGGCGGCTAAACGACTGATCGTACCGCTGTCGGACACGGTGACCGTCCGACAGTCGACTGTCTACAGGTTCGACAGTCGTGTATCCGGGAGGGGAGCGTCCGACGACGCATCGACCGGATCAGCCGCCGATCGGAGGTGGGGAACGTGACTACCGGGAATGGCGTCGCCGTCCCGGTCAGCCCGTCGTCGACGCTCGAAAAGACGGTTTCCTACGCTATCGACGCCGTCCAGAGAGGCGAGGGATCGGGCACGATCCATCTCGTCCTCACGACGCCGGGCCACCACGTCGGCGAACAGGGACTCGAACGCGACAGGCGACTCCTGTCGGAAACCAAAGCCCACGCGTCCAACGTCAGTGACGACGTCTCCGTTCAGACGGCACTGCTCGGGGCGGACGAGTACTTCGCCGATCCGCTCGATCACTTCGAGTTGCTCCTCGAGTACGTCGAGGAACACGACCTCGAGCGCGTGATCATCGATCCGTCCTACTCGGTCGACGCGACGGCACACGCGCTCCAGTCCATCGAAACGGTGCTCGACGACGCGAACGTCCACTACGAACTCGCACCTGTCTCGGGGACTTGGCGTCCCACGCAGGCAGAACTCGTTCGAGGTGGCATCATCGGCGCGGTCGCTTTTGCCTTCTACGTGGCACTTGGCGGCCCGACCTACCCGTTCGCGCTCGCCACAGGTGTCGTCACCGGGCTCATTGCAGCGGTACTGTTGCGAAACGTCGCGTTCGAACGGACGCCACACCTCGTTCCCGCGCTGTCGGTCGTCGCTCGCGGTGTGGTGTTCGTTCCGTACCTGCTGTGGGAGATCACGAAGGCGAACGTCCAGTTCGCCTACGTCGTGTTACATCCTTCGCTGCCGATCGATCCGTGTCTCGACCGGGTCGACGCGGCGGTCGGCGACGGCCTCTCGGTGACGGCCTTCGCCAACAGCATCACGCTGACGCCGGGAACGCTGACCGTCGATACGGTCGGCAACGAACTGCTCGTTCACTCGCTCGCGCCGTCTGCCCGCGACGATCTCGTCGAGGGCGTCCACGAGCGGGCGGTTCGGTACCTCTTCTACGGACGAGAGGGGCTCGAACTGCCCGGTCCGGCAGAGCGGGACGACGTCGAACCGATCGTCGAACCGTCCGAACCGACTGGAGGTGTAAGTGATGACTGACCTGGCAAACGCCGCGCTGGTACTTGCCGCAGCGATCGTCGTTCTGCTCGCTGCTGCCGTTCTCTACCGGGTCGTCGCCGGTCCGACGACTCACGACCGCGTGATCGCGATCAACGTCATTGGTACGAGTATCGTCATCGTCCTGGCGCTCGTCGCCGCTGGACTCGATCGACCGGAGTACCTCGATATCGCGATCGTTTACGCGATCCTCAACTTCGTCCTGAGTCTGGTCGTCGGACGGTTCTCCTACCGTAGCAGGGAGGTGGAGTGGCGATGACGCTCGTCACTGTACTCGTCGTCCTGTTTGCCGCCCTCGGCGTCTTCTTCACGATGGTCGCCGCGGTCGGCGTGCTCCGACTTCCGGACGTCTACACCCGCTCGCACGCAGCGACGAAGGCCGACACGCTCGGGGCCGGGTTCGCGATTCTGGCCGTCGGGATCTACTTCGGCACCGCCGGCGAACTGCTCAGAGTCGGCCTGCTGCTCGTGTTCGTCTACATCACGAACCCGACGGCAGCACACGCAATCACCCGCGCCGCCTACAGTCAGGATATCGAAATCTGGACCACTGACGGAAACGACGAGGAGGGATCACGATGATCTGGCTTGCACTCGAGTTCGCACTGATCGCGTTCGTCGTCGGCGCCGCCGTATTCGTCGCGTTCGCCCGCGACGTCGTTGGCGCAATCGTGACGTACGCCGCGTTCACACTCGGTATCGCGGTGATCTGGGTGTTGCTCGCTGCGCCCGACGTAGCACTGATCGAGGCCGCCGTCGGCGCCGGCGTCACGTCCGTCCTGTTCCTGATCGCCGTGATGAAGACGACGGGTATGTCCGGAGAAAACGAAGACGGCGAGGGAACCGGACCAGACGGTGACGCCAGTCGATTCCGGTCGATCAACCTGCCCGCGCTGACGATGGTGCTCGGGCTGGCGATCCCGCTTGGCTACGTCGTCCTCTCGTTACCGCCGATCGGCGCCCCCGACGCGCCGGCAGTCTCGGCTACCTACACCGGCGGCGATCCGACGCCGTACGGCTACTACATTCAGGAGACGTTGCCGGAGACGGGATTCCCGAACGCGGTCGTCGCCGTCCTGGTCGTCTACCGTGGTCTGGACACGCTCGGTGAACTGATCGTGGCCTTCGCGGCCGCCGTGAGCATCCTCATCGTACTCGAACGGGAGGACATCCTATGAGCGGAGACGACGAAGTTCACGGGTACGTCACCGACGACGACCCCGACGAGAAAGAGGAAATCGTCGAAGGCGACACCCACGGCGACACACAGGACGCAGCCGAAGACGCCACCGCTCGAGAACTCGACGAACTCGAGGGCGACGAGGAAGCCGTTCCGCCGGTCCAGATCCAGAGTCCGGTCGTCAAGACGGTCGCACGGATCGTCACGCCGTTCGTCATCGCCTTCGGGGTCTATCTCACGCTGTTCGGTACCAGTCTCCCCGGCGGCGCGTTCCAGGGTGGCGTCATGATGGCTTCCGCAGTCATCCTGATCGGACTGGCCTTTGGCTTCGAACCGACCCAGCGCTGGCTCGATCCCCGCGGACTGGCCGGACTCTTCGTCCTCGGTGCGTTCCTGTTCGGCGGGATCGCGATCGTTGCGGTCCCCCTCGGCGGAGCGGTCCTCGAGTTGTTCGTCTTCCCGCTGTCGGTCGAGGACATGGTCAAACTCGTCGAAGTGGCCATCGCCGCACTGGTCAGTGGCGTGATCATCGGGCTGGTGATCTGGCTCGCTGCCGGCTACGAGAAAGCCGAAAAAGACGGAGGTGACGACGCGTGATCGACGGAACCTATCACTACTACCTGACGGCGTTCGTGTTGTTCCTAGTCGGAATGTACATGATGATCGACAACCGGAACCTCATCAAGAAGGTCATCGGGCTCAACTTCGCCCAGATCTCGATCTACCTGATGCTGGTAACGATCGGCTACATCGAAGACTCGAACCCGCCGATCGTCGGCGTCGGTCTCGAGGAACCACATTCGAATCCGCTGGTTCACGTGCTCGTGCTGACCGCGATTGTCGTCGGTGTCGCGGTGACGGCGCTTGCGCTCGCGCTCGTTATTCGGCTCTACGCGGAGTTCGGGACGGTCGACGCACGCGAGATCGAGGCGAAGATAGCTGCAAGCGAGGGCGGCGACAAGGGAGGTGGCAGCGATGACTGACGTGATCGTCGCGAGCACGTCCATAGAGCCGTCGATTCGGCCCGCAGCGGTGTTGCTCGTCCCGCTTATCACCGTCGGGCTGATCTTCCTCTCGAAGAACCGGCCGAACCTCCGTGAGGCGTGGTCGATCCTCGCCGCCGTGACGATGTTCGGGATCGTCGCCAGCATGGTCCCGGGCGTCCTCGAGGGTCAGGTCTACGAGACCGATCTCGGGTTCTTCGTCGACGAGATCGAACTCGCCCTGCGTGCCGACGCGCTCGGCATGCTGTTCGCGCTCGTCGCCAGCGGTCTCTACGTCGTTACCGCAATCTACAGCATCGGCTACATGCGCGGCCACCACGAGCCGTTCCAGACGCGCTTCTTCGCGATGCTGTGTGCGAGCGTCGGTGCCGCGCTGGGCGTCGCGTTCGCGTCGAACCTGTTCATGCTGCTGGTCTTCTACGAGGTACTGACGCTCGCAACCTACCCGCTGGTCGCCCACGACGAGTCCGAGGAGGCCCGCGTCTCGGGGTACAAGTACCTCGCGTACGCGCTCTCCGGCGGACTGGCTATCTTCGGCGGGATGATCGCAGTCTTCTGGCTGACCGGCAGTATCACGTTCACTCGAGGCGGCATCGAGGGAATCGCTCAGGTCGCGGCCTCCGATCCGTGGGCCGCACGCGGCGCCTTTGCTCTGCTTGCCGGCGGCTTCTGTGTGAAAGCGGCCGTGATGCCGCTGCACTCCTGGCTGCCGAGTGCGATGGTCGCACCGACGCCAGTCTCGGGACTGCTGCATGCGGTTGCGGTCGTCAAGGCCGGCGCGTTCGGCGTCGCCCGGACCGTGATCGACGTCTTCGGACCGGGGACAGTCGGCGACATCGGCATGGGACTGCCGCTGACGATCGCCGCCGGTGCGACGATCCTCATCGCGAGCCTGTTCGCGCTCCGGCAGGACAACCTGAAGGCGCGGCTGGCGTACTCGACAATCGCCCAGCTATCCTACATCGTGCTCGGGCTCTCCCTGCTGTCCCAGATGGGACTGATGGGCGGATTGCTCCACATCCCGGCACACGCGTTCTCGAAGCTGACGCTGTTCCTCTGTGCCGGTGCGTTGTACGTCCAGCTCGACGTCAAGTACATCAGCGAGATGGCCGGCGTCGGCAAACGGATGCCGATCACGATGAGCGCGTTCGGCCTCGCCAGCTTCAGCATGGCCGGCATCCCGCTGATGGCCGGCTTCGTCAGCAAGTGGCACCTCATCTGGGGTGGCGCCGAAGCGGGCTACCTGCTCGTTACCCCGCTGCTCGTCCTCTCGGGTGCCCTGAACGTCGCGTACTTCTGGCCGATCGTATACACGGCGTTCTTCGAGTCCGAAGACGCCGCCGACCAGAAGCCAGTGCTCGACAACCCCTTCGGCGGCGCGCCCGGCGCACGGGCGTACCGACCGGACGGTGGAACGGAGCCGGACGACGACCACGAGGACCACGACCACCACGGTCATCCCGACCTCCCGCCAGCGGACGGCTGGGACCGCGCCAACTGGCGCGGCGGGGAGACGACACTGCTGATGCTCGTCCCACTGATGACGACCGCGACGCTGATGCTCCTGTTCGGGATGGCTCCGGACTACGTCGTCTTCTTCGACCTCATCGAGGAAATCGTCGAGGGAGCAATGGAGGTGTCTAACTAATGAACGAACTACTCTCGATTCCGCCGGCACTGATCGTCGCCGCTGCAGCCCTGATCGTACCGTTCGCCTCCCGGCGAATCGCCCACGGTGTCAGCGTCGTCTCGCTGCTCGCCGTCGTCGCCTGGGCACTGCTCGTCCCCGACGGCGTGGGTCCGACGTACACGTTCATGGGTCTCGAGATCGTCACCGTCGCGGTCGACGACTTCTCGAGACTGATGGCGATCATCTTCGGCGGGTTCGGTGCCGCCGCGGTCGCGTGGGCGTACTTCGCGGACACGGACAACCGCCACCTGCTGTGGGGACTCGCCTACGTCGCACCGTCGCTGTGGACCGTGATGGTCGGCGACTGGCTCGGACTGGTCGTCGGCTGGGAAGTGATGGCCATCACGAGTACCGTCTTCATCTGGCTCTCCGGCGGCACCGCGGTGCGTGCGGGGTATCGATACGCACTCGCACACGGGATCGGCGGGAGCCTCCTGCTGGCCGGCGTCGTGCTCTACCTCTTCGCGGCCGACCCCAGCCCGACCGCACTGCACTTCGATGGCACGGGAATCAGCGGCGTTCCGATCCCGATCGCCGGGAGCACGGTCTCGCTGGCCGCCGTCCTCGCCGGTGTCGGCATCGGCGTCAACACGGCGATGATCGGCCTGCACAGCTGGCTGCCGGACACCTACCCGCAGCCCCACGTCGCCACGTCGGTCTTCCTCTGTTGTTACACCACGAAGTCGGCCGTCTACGCAGCTTACCGTGCGTTCCCCGACGGGAACGCCGTAATCGCGTTCGTCGGTGCTGGGATGGCAATCTACGGCGCGGCGTTCGCACTGGCCCAGAAGGACATGCGTCGTCTGCTGTCCTACCACATCCAGTCCCAGGTCGGGATCATGCTCGCCGGCATCGGCGTCGGCTCCGCGCTCGGGATCGCTGGCGCGTTCGCCCACCTGTTCAACCACATCCTCTACAAGGGACTGCTGTTCATGGCCGCCGGCATCCTGATCCTTCAGTTGAAGGAGAACCGACTCGACAACTTCGGCGCGATCGGCACCTCCGCGCCGATCGCGCTGGTCGTGTTCCTCGTCGGCGCCATGTCGATTAGCGGCGTCCCCGGCTTCAACGGCTTCATCAGCAAGGGGATGGTGATGGACGCCGCCGACTACGACTTCCCCTCCAACGTCGTCGTCTTCGGCGACTTCTCGATCGACATCCTGTTCTGGATGATCGTGGTCGGCAGCATGGGCACGTTCGCGTCGTTCATCAAGTTCGGCTACTACGCCTTCCTGCAGGGCGATCCGATCGAGACGACCGACGCGAATCTCGGGCACACGATCGTCGCGGGCACGGTCGCTGCCGGCTGTGTCATCTTCGGGGTCTACTACCAGGCCCTGTTCGCCATCCTGCCGGAGATGGGGAACGTCGGGGAACTCGACCCCTACTCGCTGTCGCACCTGCTGAAGGCCGGCTACCTCGCGGCCGGCGGGATCGCAATCTTCGTCCTCGGCAGACCGATCATCGATCGCCTCCACGGTGGCTTCGACGTCGACCAGATCTACGACCCGGCGACGTTCTACGGCGCTCGAGCGATCTCGGGTGGCCTCGGCAACGTCTACAACGCGGTCAACGACCTCGTGGTCGGAACCGGCTGGCGGCTGGTCGGAGCCGTCCACGATCCCAACACCGCCATCCGCGGAGCGATCCCGTCCCAGTGGACGGAGGCGTACGACAGACGATACGAAAGTACTCCCGGGAAGACCGGTGGCAAACTCGGGATCGGCCTGACGATCTACGTCGCGGCCGGCGTGCTCACGCTCGCACTCGCCATCGCACTCTTTATCTAACCATGACGGGGAACGCAACGGAACCGACGAAACGAGGGGGTAGCGACCACGGAACGGTACCGACCTCCGTACAGGGTGGCCAAACCACGACCGCTGCAGCTACGGAGGTGAACTGATCATGGAGTGGATCCTCGCCGCGATCGTCCTCCTGCCGCTGATCTCGGCGGCAGTACCGATCGCCGCGACCGTCCGGTGGAAAGGTGTCGGCTGGTCGTTCGCCAGCCTGATCGTCACCGCCACGCTCGGGCTGTCGGTCGTCCTCGCGTGGATGGTCGCACAGGACGGCCAGCAGAACCACGTACTCGGCGGTATTCCGACGCCGTTCGGTATCGAACTGTTCGCCGACGAGTTCTCGATGGTCGTCATCCTGCTCGTCCTGCTGGTCTGTCTGGGCGTCCTCGTCTACACGCGCGTAGGCGGCCCTCGAGGGAACGCCTTCTACGGCGGCTTCCTCCTGCTGGTCGGCGGGATGCTCGGCATCCTGCTTACCGGCGACCTGTTCAATATGTACGTCTTCCTCGAGATCATGGCGATTTCGTCCTATGCCCTGGTCTCGGCGTCGAAGTACCGGTGGTCGACGTACGCGGCGTTCAAGTACCTGCTCGTCGGGACCGTCGGCGCCGGCTTCTACCTGCTCGGGGTCGCTCTGATCCTCGCGTCGACGGGGACGCTCACTATGCGGCTACTTCCCGAGTTGCTCGCTGAGGTTGGCTACACCGATCCCGTGGTGACCGCTGCGTTCGTCCTGATGGCGGTCGGGCTCGCGATCAAGATCGCGCTGTTCCCGGTCCACACCTGGCTGGCGGACGCCCACGCGTCCGCGCCGGACGGGATCAGTGCCGTCATCTCGGCGCTCGTGCCTGCGGTCGCGATGTACGCGTTCGCTCGCGTGCTGTTTACCGTCTTCACGATGGACTTCCTGGCAGCAAACCCGACGGTCTCGAACCTGCTGCTGGTTGCTGCGCTCTTTAGCCTCTTTGCCGGGAGCTTCTTCGCACTCCTGCAGGATCACATCAAACTCGTGCTGGCGTACTCGACGGTCTCGCAGTTCGGTCTCATCTTCGTCGGGATCGCAATCGCGAACGAGACGGCCGTCTTCGGCTCGATCCTCCAGATCTTCGGCCACGGCGTCGTCAAGGCTTCGCTGTTCGTTCTCGCCGGCATGTTCGCGCTTCGGTTCGGCGGCATCCGGACGCTCGAGGAGTACGCCGGCGTCGCGAAACGCGCACCGGTCATGGCGGGTGCCTTCGCCGTGCTCGGGGTCGCGATGATCGGGCTGCCGCCGACGGTCGGGTTCGTCGGCAAGTGGTACATCGCGCTCGGTGCCTTCGAGGAGGGTATGTGGCTCGTCTCCCTGCTCGTCCTCGGGAGCACGCTCCTGTCGGCAGGGTACATCCTGCCTTTCATCAACCGGATCTACTTCCACCCGTTCGAGGGTGAGGACGTCGATCCGGCCGCGATCACGAAGGGCATGCTGATCGCTATCATCATCGGCGCGACCCTCGGCCTGACGCTCGGCTTCGCCTCCGCCGAGATCCAGGGGGCAGTCAGCGGCGCGGTCGAAGGGCTGGTCGCCTGACGCTACAAAACACCCGCTTTTATTATATTATCATTGAATCTATGAGTGTGTTCTCCTCATCGAACGAGTCGAGTGGCCGTCGGCCGAGAGGCGTCGATACACGACTGTACTTCCTGATCGGGTTGGGAACGATCTTCGGAATCGGGCATCACATCGACCACGTCGTTCGAGGGAATCACGTTGGCTGGCCATTGATCCCGGAAGTTACCGTCTTCACGTACACGCTCATTATTTACCCGATTATTGTGGTTGGGATATACCTGACAGTGACAGAACGGGTCGGGGTACGGTACTGGACGATCGTACTTGGAGGCATACTCTTTGCAGTCGTCATCACACACTTTGGCCCGTGGGCCACGGAACCACCACAGGACGTTATCGAACCCTACGAATCCGTGTACGTTGGATACGTCGCCTTTGGATGGTTACTCACCTTCGTCATCTCGCTGACCGCAGCAACTACCTATTCCATCCATCGATGGATACTCGTTCGAAACACGTCTTCTTGAATCGTCGACCGACACATCGAGAACATTCGTTACCTTCTCGAGACCGGTTTCCAGTAGTCAACGTATTACGTCTCGTCGTCCTCGAGTTCTCGAGCCTCGACGTCGATGATCGAGCCGTCGCCGGCCCGCGATTCGGGTACTGCGATCGCGCGTTCGGGGACGGAGGTTCGTAACGCCGGCGTCGAGGGCGTCGCGTCGCGTCGGTACCGTCCGTCGTCGTCGGTCTCGGCCCGCACGCCGCGTGGCGTCAGGTAGTCGCCGTCGACCTCGACGCCCGCCTCGCGACAGAGCCGTTTGAGCACGGAGCGAGCGCCCTCGGTCGTGATCGCGGGCGGTGCGATCGATCGATCGCGTGCCAGTTCGGTCGCAGTGTTGTCCTCGAGCAGCGTCTCGACTTCTTCCTCGTCGAAGCCGCGCTCACGAAGCTGTTTCCGGACGCGGCTGGCGATCGAAGGGGCGTGTCGTGTCGGGAACAGCGGCCAGTCGTTCGAGGGCGGGTCGAGGACGACACCGTACCGTCGCAGTGGCGTTCTCGCGGGCGCGAGCAACGTCACGTCCTCCTGGCGCTGGGACTTGCCGAGGACGCGAATCGTCCCCGTATAGAAGTCGACGTCGTCCCACGTCGCGCCCGTCCGCCGGTCGTCCTCGGGCACCCGGAACAGTTCGGAGCCACGCACGGCCGAGTGTGCGAGCAGGGCAACCATCGCGTACTCGCGCAGCCGGTTTCGACGCTCGGCGGAATCGACGGGGTCGGCCTCGAGCGCGCGTTCCCGGACGTACCGCTCGAGTCGGCGCCGAGAGTCGGCCGTCCAGCGGTCGTCGTCTCGCTGCGTCGCAGCCGGGAGTTCGGCCTCCGCCTCCCGTTTCGTCGCCGGGTTTTCCGCGAGAATACCGCCGCGAACGCACCACGAGAGAAACGCCCGGACGACCGCGTAGTAGGTGTGGGCGGTCGACGGCGTGTAGGTCCCCTCGTCGGTCCGCGCGCACAGTTCGCGTGCGTACGATCGCATGTGCGTGGCCTCGAGCGCCCGGATCGCGGTCACGCCGTGTTCGTGCTCGATCCACTCGGCGAACCGCCGGAGGATCGATTCGGCGTTTGCCGCGTACGTTCCCGCACCGGAGCCGTCCGGGTCGCCGACGGCTTTCCGCTGGAGGTAGGCGTCGACCGCGTCCGCGATCGCCACGTCGATCGTATCGCTCATCGTCGTCTCACCTCGCCGTCGCTCGAGTCCGGGGTTCGAGTCGGAGACGAAACCGTGATGGGGCCGTCCCGACCCATCACCGTATCGGACTGTCGGAGTGCCAGAAGTCGGTCACCGGAATCGACGCGACGAGTCATTCGTACGGTTGTTACTGTTTCACTCCCGTAAATCTGTGTTTCGTTCTCGGCGACACCGGCCCGACCGCTCGACGGTCTCGAGTCCCGTGAAAACGGCAGTTGTTCGCTCGATTCGGCGGCGTTGAACCCCGAAAAAAGCGGAGACAGTGATAGAGGTCGTAGTAGTCGACGTCCGTTGCAGTGTCGCCGCCGTCGACTGCCGTAAACTCGTATTCTATCGGCGAGCTGATCGAACCGGGGACCGAAAAGACGAATCGGCTCCCACAGTCGGGCATCGTGGACGGTCGAATACTATCGAGAGTGTGCGCATTCGGCTTTCGTACGCTGTTTAGAAGAAGATTCAGTCGCTACGGGTCGACGCTGCTTCTCGAGACGGCGCTCCCTCGACCGGTCGTGTTCTCACACTCGTCCCTCGCCGACGGCGAGGACCGTAAGTGCGACGACCGTTCCGAGCACCACCGCCGCTAGCAAACCACCGAGATCCTGGAGTTCGACCAGTATCACGAACGCGAACACGGCGACGTACGAGAGGAGGATCAACACGAGGTATCGATAGAGTTGTTCGTCCATACGTGACTGTCCGCTAGTCGGACCGAATACGTTTCGATACAGTGACACACGAGGGAGACAGCGCGAAGCCGATCACTCGAGATAGCCCAGATCCGCGAGTCGTTCTTCGACCGCCACGTCGTCCGTCCCGGTCGAGCGGTCGTCGTCCAGTCGGGGATAGCTACGAACGCCGGGCGAGTCGACACAGGGGAGGGGCTGGCCGTCCATCCGGTCGTCAACCGGGACGCCGAGCGTCGCCAGGACGGTCGGTGCGACGTCGAAGAGGTGGGCGTTCCCGACGCCCGCATCGTCGTCGATATCGGGTCCTCTGGCTGCAATGGTCCCCTCGAGTTTGTGATTCCAGGGTTCGGATGGCGGACCGAACTGTTCGTCGCGCAGCGTCGCCGAGAGGAAGTGGTCGAAGTCGGCGGGAACGGTGACCACGTCGACGGCGTCCTCGCTCTCGGGGCCGTGGAAGTACTCCTCACGGGGACGGACTGCCTCGAAGACGGGGTCGCCGTCGGGCGTCTCGACCGATCGGAGCGCGTCGATGATCCGCGTTCGGACGGCCTCGTACTCCTCCTGCGGGACGACGCCGTCGGGCTCTCTGCCCTCGAGGTTGATCCGGACGCCGAGTTCGATCCGCGAACGGACGAACGCTCTCGAGGACGCGAAGTCGACCTGGGTCGCGCCCGCGTTGACGACGCTCGTCGGGGCGTAGTTCGCGACGGTTTCCTCGAGGCCGAATCGCTCGAGGACGGCGCCGATCCGCTGGCTGGTCAGCCCCAGGGTCGCGGCCGTCGCCATCGCCCGTTCGCCGAGGCCGGGTTCGCGGTCGGTGCTCGCGGTGCCGGCCTTGAGCGCGTCGTCGCGAACCGTCGCCCAGGTCGGCATCCCGCTGCCGCCGCGTTCGGTCTCGACGAGTCCCTCCGCACGGAGGTACTCGTTGATCCGGAACTCCCGGCCGTCGTACGGGCCCATCCCGTGGTCGCTGGCGAGGATCACGTTGTCCGGATCGCAGACCTCTATCGTCTCGGCGAGCTGGCGGTCGACCTCGCGGTAGGTCGCACGGATCGCCTCCTCGTTGTCGGGTTCCTTGTGGAAGATCGAGTCGGTCACCTGGAACTCGAGGAAACCGAACTCGGGGTCGACCCGGTCGGCGAGGTAGCGAAACGCCTCGCCGCGCATGCGCGCACAGTCGCTGTAGCTCTCGGCGCGGTCGTCGATCGTTTCGTCGGGGTAGACGCGATAATCACCGATCTCTTCTCGAACGTCTTCGAGCAAGCCTTCGGGATGACAGTCGGGGTTCTCGGGCGCGGTGTAGCCCGGAATCAACGCGCCATCGAACTCCCGCGGCGGGTGGGTGACGGGAACGTTGACGACGACGCTCGAGTAGCCCCGGTCCGAAAGCAGGTCCCACAGCGCCCGCTCGCGGACGTCGGTCGCGTTGACCACGTCCCAGTCGTAGCCGTCGAAGGAGAGGAAGCCGTAGACCCCGTGCTTGCCGGGATTCTTCCCCGTGTACATCGAGGGCCACGCGCTCGCCGTCCACGGCGGGATCTGGGACTCGAGCGGCCCACTCGCCGCGGTCTCGTCCTCGTAGAACGACTCGAGCGTCGGTACCTCGCCGTCGTCGAACAGCGGCTCGAGCACCCGTTCGCAGGCCGCGTCGATACCGACGAGCAGCGTTCGAAGCGAAGATCGATCCTCCATTGGCGGGTGCTCCACGGGAAAGGGACTTGGTTATGGTCGCTGTTACGCGTCGAATTCGTTGCCTTCGGCCGGTCGGTACGAACCACGTGAATTTTTGGTGTAACGATCTATTGGACGCAGTATGGTTGGTCCCCAACGTTCACGGTTACGACACGCAGGATTACTCGAGCGAGGCGCAGCGTGGTTCGTCGACGGCATCGCATCGTTCATCGCCATCTTCGTGCTCATGTTCCCGATAATATTCCTGTTCTCGGCAGGAGGATCGGCCGACGCCGCGGAAGGGATGGGTATGCTCGTCGGACTCGTCGGTCTGATCGCCTACTACGTGGGCTCCGAAGCGAAGTGGGGACAGACGCCGGGCAAGATGCTGCTCGGAATTCGCGTCGTCTACACTGACGGCCGGGAGTGTTCCGGTGCCGGTGCCGTAATCCGTAATATCACGAAATTGATCGGCGGCGCGGCACTGCTCCCGATTATCGTCGCGATCGTCCTCATTCTGGTGACCGACGACAACCAGCGACTCGGCGACATCTTCGGTGATACGACGGTCGTCAAGGTCTAAGCGATACGTTCGACGTGATCTAGCTCTCGGAGCGTGATTCGTGCGAGATCGCTCCCGTCTACGTACGACATGCAGGTGTTGCGTTGCCACGACTCCCGCTATAGTCGGCGTTACGGGCTTCGCTGGGCCCGACGGGACGCTTATGCGATCGGCCTTCGAACGTGTCAAACAGTACGATGAACCGTGAGAAAAACGGGGACGGATTCGAGACGCTCGCCACCCTGACGCGTTCGCCCGTCCGCCTTCGCGTCCTCGAGTACCTGCTCGAACGCGGCCCGGCGACCGCCTCCGACGTCGCTCCCCACGTCGACGCCTCCCGACGAACCGTCTCTCGAGCGCTTTCTGCCCTCGCGGAGCAACGGCTGGCGTCGAGCGAGGGACGAACGTACCGCGCGACGACCTACGCGGAACTGGTCGCCGACGACGTCTTTTCCTTGCTCGAGCGCCTGGAGCAAGGACGTGAGTTCGCGGCGTTTCTCGAGTCCTTCCCGACGGGAGAAACCGACCTCACGGCGGCCGATCTCGCGGACGCGAACGGGACGACGACCTGCCGGCGGTCTGCGGATCCACACGCGCCCGTGTCGCACGTGATCGACGCCCTCGACGGGGCCGGCCAGGTCAGGGTTCTCGCTCCGGTCGCGTCGCCGCTGTACGTTCGGCCACTGGTCGCCTGCGTTCGCGACGGCGCGACGGTCGAGGCTGTCGTCGACGGTGACGCCTACGACTCCTTCTGCTCGAAACTCCGCGGGGGAGTCCGGGTCGCCGCGACGCTGGGGGACGTCTCGCTCGCGGTTCACGACGAGGTTCCGTTCGGACTGCTCGAGTGCGACGAACGGGTCGTTCTCGGAGCCTACGACGACGGCGTCCTGCAGGCGACGTTCGAAACCGACGACGAGCGCGTTCAGGACACGACACAGGACATCTACGACCGATACCGAACGGCCGCGAATCACGTCGTCGACTGACCGGAAGTCGGACGGCGACAGGGAGTGACCACTTTCGCGAAACGGACGGGCGCTGTCATTACGTTCGTGGCCGTTCGAGTTCTGCTATGGTCACCGCTGACAACCTCGGATCCACCAGTCCGAGTGTCCTCCTCGACGTCGGTCGCGGCGTCCGACGCGTCGCCATCAACCGGATCGTTCTCGCGGTCGTCGCCGTCCTCTGGACGCTCGCGCTCGGAACGTGGACTCTCGGATACGTCTTCACCGCCACTGGTATCGACGGCGGAACCGTCTTCGAGGTCGTCCGCACGATCTGGTTCGCCGTCGTCTACCTGCCAGCGTCGCTGTTCTCGATTCTCGTCCTCGATCCGCTGTTCGGAATGGCGTTCTACCAGGTAGTGGAACCGCTTGGCTTCGTCGGGACGGCCGCCGTGTTCGTCGTCTCGCTCACGACGATGTACTACCTGGTCGGACTGGTCGTCTCGGCGCTCGTCGCCGCCGCGCGGACACTCCGGGCCGGAATCGGAGGCCGACCGTAGAACCCGGCCTGGCGAAACTACTTCACCGAATCGTAGATCGACGCAGCCTGGCGCATCCCCCAGCTCCCGTACTCGAGGCTGTAGTAGGTCCGCAGTTCGGGGTTGAACTTCGCCTTGTACCGATTGATGCGGCGGTTGTCCGCCCCGACGAGGTCGTAGCCGGCAAGCCCGCGATCGAGGCCATCCTCCATGATCGTCCAGTCGAGCAGGTCGTTCGTCGGCAGGTCAACCTCCGTATCCGTTCGGACGCCGCCGAGCCACCGACCCGTGGTGTCGCCGTACTCGACCGCCAGGATGCCGCCGACGAACTCGTCGTCGACCCGCAGCGTGTAGGGTCGAATCTCGCCGCCGACGGCCCGTTCGTGGAGGTCGAGGACGAACTCGTCGGGGACACGGAAGTCGACGCCCTGTGATTCGTAGCGATTCCTGACCTGTTCCATGATCAGTTCGATCTCCTTGCGGCCGCCGACCGTGATCTCGTAGGCGTCGTCGTCCGCGTTCCTGACGTTGCTCCGGGCGTCGCTGCTAAAGGACAGCAGGAGATCCTCGCGGTCGCGCTCGAGGTCGACGACGTAGGTGTACTCCGGCGAGGCCTCGTACTCGTTCCACTCGAGCGGCCGTGCGTCCGCGAACCCGGTCGCGGTCCGGACGTGGCTGTACTTCGGCCCCAGTTCCGATCGGATCCACTCCATGCAGTCGTCGACGAACGCCAGCCGGCGTCGCTCGCGCTTGCGCTGTTTCAGCTTCCCCATGTTCAGGAAGGCGGGCCCGAGGTACGGCACCCGCAGGTGTGGCGGCGGCGAGAAGACGGTCGTGACGAACCGCTTGTCGATCTCGAAGACGGGGAAGAGCCCGACCGCTTCCTGGCCCTTGAACCCGATCAGCGGGTGCAGGGTCGCATCGGCGTGGTCTGCCTGTACCTCCAGGGCCTCGCGTTCGTGCCACAGCCGTCCCTGTGGCGATCGTTCGACGTAACCGTTCCAGCGCTCGAGGTCGTCTGCCGTGGCGACGCGAACATCGACGCTCATCGGCGACCACCCTTCGATTTTCGCGGGACCGATCGCTCGCTCCCGTCGCTCGCTCGTCGGTTCATACGGGAAGCGTCGCCGCGAACGGTCTTTGTAAGCGCCCTGTTTCGGGACTCGTCGTCGCGGCGAGGGGTGTTTCGTCGAGTATAGGCCGGCGCTACTCGCGTCCGGTCTCCCTCGAGTCGTTCCTTTCGCATTGCTCGGCAGTATCTCCGATGCGAACGGTCATCGACCCCTGACCGTCGGTTATCCGACTAGTAACAATGGCCGGATCGGTCGAGTCGTCGGTCGATGAAGGAACGTTTGATCCGCCCGTTCGCGACCGGCTCCGGGCAGGAAATGGGAGTATTCGCCCGGATACCGACCGATCTGACCGGTCTCACCGTGTTCGTCCTCGGTGCGGCCACACTGCTTGCAGTCGTCGACGTCACGTCGCCAGTGATCCGCGCTTTCGTCGGCTTTCCGCTCCTGTTTCTCGCACCGGGCTACGCGATCGTTTCGATCCTGTTCCCGCGAGGCGTCCGGGCCGACCGAGACGAGACGCTGCCAGTGGTCGGCCGGACGGAGACCGTGACGGAGACCGAACGCGTGGCGCTGTCCTTCGGGTTGAGTTTCGCCGTCCTGCCGCTGCTCGGCCTGGGAATCGCCGCTACCTCCTGGCAGTACACGACGTCGGTCGTCGTCTGGACCGTCAGCGGTTTCGTCCTGGCCGCGATACTGCTCGCCGCCGTCAGACGGGCACGCGTCTCCCCCGCCGACCGGTACCGGTTCGAACTGCTGCGAAAGCTCGGTGCGCTCCGTGCTGCGATTTTCGACACCCGGTCGTCGACCACGACGGCGATCAACCTGCTACTGGTCGTCAGTATGGTGATCGCGCTTACGAGCGTCGGCTACGCTCTCGCCGCTCCCCAGGACGACGAACAGTACACCGACCTGCGATTGCTTACCGAGACCGACGACGGCGAGTACGTCGCCGGCGACCTCCCCGACAGCGTCGAGTCCGGCGAGTCGATCCCGCTTATCGTCACCGTCGAGAACCAGGAAGGCGAACACCAGGAGTACACAGCCGTCGTTCAGGAGCAGTGGGTCGACGACGGTGAGGTCCTCGAGCGCACCGAGTTACGCCAGATCGACTACACACTCGGCGACGGGACGACGGGCCACGGGGATCGCACGGTCACGCCCGACGCGGACGCCGGCGAGGTCCGGATCGCCGTCATGCTGTTCGACGACGAGGTGCCGGAGACGCCGACGACCGACGACGCCTACCGCTACACTCACTTCTGGATCGAAATCGAGGACGACGACCTCGAGTAGACCGATCTCTTTCTCGCCATTGACGTTTCGGTTTCTCACGTAGCGACGCCCTCGAGTCGCTCGCCTCCGCGCTCTCGAATACGCTGTCTTACGGGTCCGAGGGACCGAATTTTGACGACAGTATTCCGGCGCTTACGGTCATCAGCCGGAGAATAACAAGGACGACTACGGGAAAACGACGGAGCAATCCGAATGTCCGCTCACTCAGCCTCCGCCGCCGAACCGCTCCGAAAGGTCGCCCTCGCGATCGGATTCCTCGCGCTCGCCGGCAGCGTCCTCCTGGCTCACTCGCAGCCGGCGACGGGATACGAACTGTCGCTGTTCACCTCGATCTCGCCGCTCTTCTGGGTGGGACTCCTGCTCGCGGTGGGGATCGCGCTGGCCGTCGCGTTCGTTCCGCCGTCCGGTATCGACGGCCACAGTCGAACGCGCCCCGTCGCCCTCCTGCTAGGTGGGCTCTCGATGGCCGTCTTCGCCGGACTCCCGATCGTGCGCGGCTATCGGTTCTACGGCCAGCACGATGCGCTGACCCACCTCGGCTGGGCGCGAGCGATCAGCGAAGGGACGATGCTCCCGTTCGAACTGTACTATCCAGGGATTCACACCGCGACGACGCTCGTTCACTCGACGCTCGGCACGCCGCTGGAGCAGTCGATGCTGTACGTGGTGTTGCTCGCCGTGCTCGTCTTCTGCGTGTTCGTTCCGCTCGCCGTCGGAGCGATCGTCGAGGATCGACGCGCGATGGTGATCGCGACGTTCGCCGCGTTTCTGCTCCTGCCGATCACGACCATCTCGATGTACATGTCCGCTCACGCGATGTCCCAGGCGGTCATGTTCTCGGCACTGCTGGTCTACCTGCTGGCGAGATACCTCCGGACCGACGGCTCGGCGTCGACGTTCTCGGCGATCGGCGTCGCGCTCTCGGTCGTAGCGATCGCGACCGTCGTCTACCACCCACAGCTGGTTGCCCACCTGATCGTCGTCTTCCTCGCGATCGTCGTCGTCCAGCACCTCGCGAGACGCGTCGCGAGCGACGGACAGATCGCCGGCCAGACGGCGGTGTACGGCCACACACTCCTGCTGGTCGCGGTCTTTCTGGTCTGGACCTCGAACCACGGCTTCTTCGGCGGCATGATCCAGTACTTCCTCAGTTCGGCCATCGAGTTCATCCTCGAGGGGCGAGGCGGCGCTGACACCGTCGCAGCGCAAGGGGCCTCGCTCGCCGCGATTGGCGGCAGCCTGACCGAAATCTTCCTCAAGCTGTTTCTCGTCCAACTGATCTTCACGCTGCTGGCTGTCGCGCTCGCGTTCGGACTCGTCGGGTCACGGTCCACGTTACTCCGGCGCGTTCGCCCCGAAACGACGTACTTCACCGTCTCGCTCGTCGCTCTCGGCCCGATATTCGTGATCTACTTCCTCGCACCGGGGTCGACGATGCACTTCCGCGTGTTCGGCCTGATGATGGTCTTCATTACGATCCTCGGCTCGATCGCAGCGTACGGCGTCTTCGCGTGGCTCTCCGATTCCGACGAGCCACGCTCGAGGGCGCGGCTCCCCGGTAGTCAGCCGCTTTTCGCCGTCGGCTTCGCCTGCTTGCTCGTGCTCTCGCTCGCGGCTGTCTTCCCCTCGCCGTACACCTACCACGCCTCGCCACACGTCAGCGACACGCAGATGGAGGGGTACGAAACGGCGTTCGACGGCCAACTCGAGGACGTCCAGTTCGTCGGGCTGCGAAACGGACCTAACCGGTACGACGACGCCGTGAACGGCAACGCCGAACGGATGGGACTGCACGAGGGGCCACCCGACGAAGGGGTCGGCGTGGGACTCGCCGACTACTACGACGAGGACCGGTACTTCGTCCTCACACAGACCGACTACGAGCGAGAGACGGTCGCCTATCAGGAGCTACGGTACACGGAAGGCGAACTCGAGTCGGTCTCGGACCAGCCTGGCGTCGACCGCATCCAGTCCAATGGCGAGTTCGAACTCTACTACGTGAACGCCGAACCGGAGTTCGCGGAAGCCTGACGGCGGTCACTTCCCGATTCGAGTTTCTGTTTTCGTAAGAGGAATTACCTCGAGAGCGGCTGATCGGGCCCGTCCGACCGAGAACCGCGGTCGTCGCGAACCGCCGACGACGTCCCACTTCGTTCTTCCTCGAGGACCGTCCGACAGAACTCCACGAGCCGTTCGGCCTGTGCCTCCCAGGAGTACTGTCGTGCCGTCCGGCGACCGGCGTCGGAGAGTTCGTCGCGGAGCGTCGGCGACTCGAGCACGCCCTCGAGTGTGCCCGCGAGTTCGTCGACGTCTTTCGGGGGAACGAGCAGGGCGTTTTCCTCGTGGGTGGCGTACTCCCTGATCCCGGGCAGATCGGTTGTGACGACCGGCAGTCCACAGGCCATCGCCTCGAGGTTCACCATTCCGAATCCTTCGTACCGCGTCGGGTTACAGAAGACGTCACAGGCGGCGTAGTAGCCGGGAAGCGCCTCGTGGGGAACCTCGCCGACCAGCGCGACGGAGTCGGTGACACCGAGTCGTTCGGCTCGTTCGCGAACGGCCGTGCAGTCGCCGTCGCCGACGACGTACAGGTCGACGTCTCGCGGGAGGCGAGCGACGGCCTCGAGCAGTTCGTGAACGCCTTTCCCTTCCCGGACGCGACCGACGAAGAGGATCGACGGGCCGTCGGAAGTCAGTTTCGGCGTCGCCTGCGGTGTGAACCGCTCGAGGTCCAGTCCCGGAGAGACGATACCGTCGACCGACCGATCGAGTTTTTCCGAGACCTCGCGGACGATCTGCTCCGAGTTCGCCAGGTGGACGCTCGTCGCACTGTATCGCTCCCGGATCCGTGCGCCGAGTCCGACGCTTGCGACGTTGTGATACTGGTAGACGGTCGGGACGTCGACCAGGTTCGAGAGCACTGTATCCTCGAGAAATCGGTGCGTGAGCAGGACGTCGACGTTCTCGTCGACGTGCGAGCACAGTCCCGACCGGAGCCCGCTCACGAGCGGGAGCACGTCGGTGGCCCCGAGCGGAGTTCGCTGGTGGACGAACCGGCGCACGCGGTCGCTTTCGACTGGCGGAATACGGTAGAGCGAGACGTTCGACTCGAGCAGTGAGTCGGCGACGTCTTCGCGTCGCTCGAACCTCGTGTAGAGGAAGACGTCGTGATCTGCCGCCAGCTTGCGGGCGATCTGTCGGACGAACACCGCCTTTCCGCCGGCGCTTTTCGTCCCCGCGTGAGCGTGGTAGAGCCCGAGTCGCATCGGTACGACCCACCGTTTGCCCGTGGTTTGTTATGCCCCTGCTGTCGCGGGTAGCTGGCTCGTAACAATGCCCTGACTCGTCCAACGGCGTGGCAGTGACGACGAGACCGGCGACCTGCGCTCGAGTAGCGGCTGTATCGATCGAACCCGTTCGAACTGAACCGCGAGGCTGACGCCAGTTAATGTCGACGAAACGAATAATAGAGGGTTTCAAGGCGACGTTCGGAGCACGACTCCTCAACACAGTCTCCAACGGGCTGTTGATCTTCCTGCTTGCCGGCGTCCTGCTGACGCCGGACGAGTACGGCCTGCTCTTTCTGGTGATCTCTATCGTCACGGTCGCCCAGCTCGGGTCGGATCTCGGGCTCGCTCGCTCGGCCGCACGGTACGTCTCCGACCGGAAAGAGACCGATCCCGGGACGGTGCGGTTCGTCCTCCGGACGTCGATCCGGTACCGACTCCTCCTGCTCGGAATCGTCGCCGGAGCACTCCTCGTCGGTCGGGATCTCATCGCGGCGATACTCGAGACGCCGGCACTGACGACGTTACTCGTGGTGGGGGCACTCTATCTGTGTGCGCTGTCGCTGTACTCGTACCACCAGACGCTGTTCCAGGGATTCAACCGGGTCGAACTGAGCGCCCGGATCGAGGTGATCAACTCGGTTGGACGCGTGATCTTCGTCGTCGCGTTTACTGCGCTCGGATTCGGCGTCGTGGGTGCACTGTTCGGCTACGTACTCGGGGCCGGGATCGCGACGGTGATCGGAGCAGTTCTGCTCTATCGGCAGTTCTACACGGCTTACCCCGACGGCAGCGGAAGTCGGTCGCTTCGAAACCGAATCCTCGAGTACAGCGTTCCGCTGACGGCCTCCCAGGGCGCGAACGTCCTCGACCGCCAGATCGACACCGTCCTCGTGGGCTATTTCCTCACGCCCGTCGCGGTTAGCTACTATGTGCTCGGGAAACAGATTTCGGAGTTCGTCACCGTCATCTCCGGCTCGTTGGGGTTCTCGATATCGCCTTCCTTCGGCGAGCAGAAAGCGACGGAATCGCTCGAGCGTGCCGCCCGGATCTACGAGACGTCGCTCCAGTACGTCCTCTTGCTGTACATGCCTGCTGCGGTCGGCATCTTCCTCGTCGCTGATCCCGCCGTCACGCTCGTCTTCGGCAGCGAGTACGCCGGTGCTGCCCCAGTCTTGCAGGTGCTTGGCATCTATATCGTGTTCCAGTCGATCACCGACATCACGACGAACAGCCTCGACTACCTCGGGCGGGCGAAAGCGCGCGCGATCGCGAAAGGTGTGACCTCCGTCGCGAACGTCGGTTTGAACGTCGTTTTGATTCCGATCTACGGCGTGGTCGGTGCCGCCGTCGCCACCGTCGTCACCTTCGGGATCTACACGCTCGTGAACGTCTACGTGATGCACCTCGAGCTCTCGCTGGATCTCCGCCGGATCGTGCGAGCGTTCGGGGCCGCGGGCGGTATCGCGGCTGCGATGGGCGTCGCCGTCCTCTCACTGATGCCGTACGCGTCGACGCTGCCGACGCTCGTCGGCGTAATCGCCGCCGGCGTCGTCGTCTGGGCCGGGTTGGTCGTCCTGAGCGGACTCGTCGATCCTCGAGAAACGGTTGCCCAGTTGACCTGATCGGTGCAATCGATCTGCCGAAAACGGGTATCGACGACCACCGGTCTGGGACCCGGATCGTCACTATTCCGTGCTCTTTCCGGCCTGAAAGTCCGAATCCGGGACTCGTCCGTTTGCCGACGGTAGTACGCTCTTACCGGTAGGATTTCCGAGGTAATCCGTTTTTACCACCGTCACGTACGACGATTCTGCGTTCGTGACTACTGCATGAATGTATAAAAATTCGTGGCTTAATACCCATCACTTTTTGATATTCAGGATATTTTACTTCATTTGTACGAGAAGGTTTATATCGATAGAATTTCGTTAGTCGCAATGCATGGCACGCGATCCAAAGAAGCTGGATGACGGTAGACATGACGATAGAGGAGCCGAGAGCGACGATACTCCCGGTAATAACACGTTAATCGACCGCCGATCGTACCTGAAAGCGGCCGGCGTAACGTCGATGGTCGGTGCGGGACTCGCTGCGGGTGCCGGATCCGCAGCTGCGTCCGAAGACTACGACGTGATCGAGGTCGGGCCAGGAGAGTTCTGGCAGCACCGACTCAGCGAAGGAGAAACGTTCGAGAACGTCCTGATCGACATCACGGCACGTGGTGCCCAGGCGAAAATTTGGGCGACCGGGATCAGCGACTTCGAGATCCGGAACGTCGGCTGGCTCGGCCGGTGGGATACGCGAGAACGCCACGCGTTCATCCACGCCGCCTGCAGCGGCCACGGCGTGATCGAGAACGTCTACATGGGCGACGGTGCGGCCTCGACGAACTACCCGAACAGTCCGACTGGTGTCTTCGTGAACCGACGCCACTCCGGGCACATCGACATCAACAACCTCCACGTTCAACACGTGGCCGACAACGCGGTGTACGCCTCCGAACCCACGCGGACGGGTGGCGGTACCGTCGACATTCGCAACTCCTACGCCCGCGATATGCAACCCGCAGCGTGGCGCGTTCCCGGCGGCTCGACCGTCGAGAACTGTGTCGCGATCAACTGTCACCGCGGCGTCTGGGTCCGTTACGGCGAGATCGACGTGATCGACTGTGACCTCCAGGGCAACCGCGTCGGCGACATGGTCGCTCACGCGAGCGGAATCGGCGGTCACGCCCCACCAGTCATCAACGCCCAGAATACGGCGTGGCGAACCGACGTCGTCCAGTCCAACGGCGCTATCAACGGCTCTTCCGTCGGGTCCGCCCGACGCACCCAACCCGAAGAAGTCGAGGGCGTCCCACTGAGTGCGGAAGAAGCGGCATCCGGACAGTCCGGGGACTCCGACCCAAATCCGCCTTCTGACCCGGGAAACGGTGACGACGGAGACGACGACGGCCAGGACGACCCCGACATCGAGGACGTCTGGAACGACGACGAATCCAACCACCTCGTCCTCGAGGATCGTTCCAGCGGCGTCTCCGAGTACCAGCTGACGGGTCACGGCAACGCAGAGACGGGCGACGACGCCGACACCGGGTCGGACGACCCCTATCGGGACACGGTGACGACCGACGGCGACGAGTTCGTCGTCGAAGGCTACCTCGGCGGCTACCGCGACGACTTCCACGTCGAGGGTCGCATCGACTCGGTATCCGCCGATTCGGACGTCGTCGCAGTCGTCAACGGTGAAACGTTCGACGTCGCCGAGCTCGAGGGCGTCGGCTCGTGGGACAGCGACGACGATGACGAAGACGACTCGGGTATCGAGGACGTCTGGAACGACGACGAACCCAACCACCTCGTCTTCGAGGACGACTCTAGCGGCGTTTCCGAGTACCAGTTGACGGGACAGGGCAACGCAGAGACGGGCGACGACGCCGATACAGGCTCGGACGATCCCTACCGAGACACCGTCTCGACCGACGGCGACGAGTTCGTCATCGAGGGCTACCTCGGCGGCTACCGCGACGACTTCTACGTCGAGGGCCGCATCGACTCCGTGACGGCCGACTCGGACGTCACTGCCGTCGTCAACGGCGAACCGTTCGATCCCGCCGAGCTCGAGGGCGTCGGCTCGTGGGACGGCGACGACGATGACGACGAAGACGACGCGCCAGCGGAACTACCCCACGTGCTCGAGTTCGACGGATCGGAGACGAGCGAACCGACCTCGTACTCGTTCACCGTCGAGGGTGACGTCGCCAGAGCCGCCAGTGACGATTCGGTCCACGACGACGACGTCATCGACGGCTCGACCGTCCGCGGCGTCGTCGGGGACGGCCGCGACACGTACCGCTTCAGCGGCGACATCACCGACTTCCGACTCGTCGGCAAAGCAGCCGTTAACCTCGAGTACAACGTCGCCGAGTAGACGGTGGCGTCTCGAGGCCGATCGACGGCTCTTGACTGCGGCACTGACGAGTAACGACGTTTTTGCGATCAGACGCGTCCGTTGTAGTGATTGTACGCTTCTCGCATGTCCCACAGGAACGGACGGACGTCGTCGACGCTTGCACAGTCGAACCGGGGGTGCTCGACCATCGATGTGACGATCTCCGACACTGCCGTCGTGAACGACGGTTTCTCGGCGAGATCGACGTCCTCGAACAGGATCGAACGGAGATAGAGCAGTTCTCCCCGGATCAGGTGTCCCGCGAGTCCTGCTTCGTACTCGTGGTCGATCCGATCCTTCCGGCCGTTCGCAAGCTGCCAGTAGTAGTAGGGGAAGTCGGCACCAGCCTGAACCGAAAACGGCAGCGACGACCAGAACCGGGGGTTGATCTCCATGAGTTTGAACTCGCCTGTCTCGTCGTCCCGCAGGAACTCGACCATCGCCAGGCCGTGCCACTCGAGGTGATCGAGCAGGTCCCGGCCTGCTTCCTCGAGGGCTGGAATCCGGACCGATTCGCGGAACGAACTCGCGCCGCCGGCGTAGCTGTAGCCGCGACGTTGTCGGTGCTGGAAGGTCGCGACCGGTTCGCCGTGGTCGTACAGCGCGAAGAAGCCGTACTCCTCGGTGGTTGGGACGTACTCCTGTAACAGGGGGTCGTGGTCCATCTCCCGCCGGAATCGGTCGACGTCGGGCTCGGCACCCGGTCGGAGATACTCCGTCTTGGGCGGGTCGAGAAACTCCGCGGGCGAGTAGCGGTCGACGTACTCGTCGACGAGAATCGAGTACCGTGCCTTGACGATCCACTGGCGATCCCAGTCGTCGTTCGAATCGCCGAGCAACCTCGTCTCGGGGACGGCGACGCCGGCCGATTCCGCGGCGTCGAACAGCCGTACCCGGTCCTGGACGGATCGAAGCGTCTCGATGTCGGGCCACGGCGTGCTCACGTACTCGTCGAACTCGTCTCTGTACTTCGCGAGCACGTAGACGTCGACGTCCCGGACGGGGATGATCGTCCGTACGTCGGGGCGCATCGCGATCGACAGTAGAGCGTCCTTGTACGCGACCAGATCCTCGTGTGGGGACGGCACCGGAACCGACTCGTCGCAGTACTTCGACCGGGTCGCCGGAACACCGTCGCGATCCGCGAGCGCGATGGTTCGGATTCGCTCTCCGTTCCGGCGGCCGAGCGATCTGAAACACGCGAGCGTACTCGGTGCCGTGATCGCGGGAACGGCGACCGAGCCGTCCGTCCAGGCGGCGTCTTCGGCCGTAGTCCCGCCACTACCCATCGATACCACCTTCGGAAAGCGATTGCTCGAGCCGATCGATCCCGAAGCGGTTTCGACCGGTCGACGGCCGACCGGCTCGCCGTCCGATACGGGAAACCCCGTGTACTCGAGGGTGGTTCGGCCCCACTTCGACGTCAGCCATGCCATCCAGTATCGGATTCCGAACGTTAGTTAAGAACGAAATAACGCGTCCTCTCGGCGTGATAACAGGACGCCGTCCGGGATCGACGCCCACAGGTCCTCGTTACTGTCCCGGGGTAGACGCCGCCTACCGATACCGCTCGAGATAACAGTGCCCATACTTAATAATTCAATTTAGATAACATAGTGTGTGGCAATCGGGGGCCAGCCCCCGTGCCCGATCGAACGCATGAGCAGGAGCACGAACCACCGAGCGGGACACCGAAGGTACCGATGGGACGCGTAGTCGTTTCGATCGACGCCGAGCTCGCGTGGGGATTCCACGACCTCGAGCAGCCCCCTGAACGTCGAATCCGACGGGCTCGCCGGGGGTGGCGACGGCTGGTCGAGTGGCTGGACGCCTACGAAATTCCGGCGACGTGGGCGATCGTCGGCCACCTCTTCCTGGAGGAGTGTGACGGGCGACACGCGTCCCATCCTGCGGCCGACGCCGACTGGTTCGAACGCGATCCGGGCGGTCGTGCCAGCGAGAACGACCGCTGGTTCGGCCCCGACCTGATCGAACGGGTCCAGGAGGCCGACGTCGACCACGAGATCGGCTGTCACTCGTTCTCACATGCCCTGTTCGATCCGGCGACCACCGACCGCGAGGTCGTCGAGGCCGAACTCGAGGCCTGTCGCGCGGCCGCACGCGAGTGGGGGATCTCCCTCGAGTCGTTCGTCTTCCCCCGTAACGTCGTCGGTTACCGTGACGTCCTCGCCGAGTACGACTTCACCTGCTACCGGGGCGTGGAGCCGTCGCGATGGTACGACGGCTCCTGGTGGTATCCGGTCGGCAAGTTCGCGAGCTATTCCGCGGGCAAGACGGCACCACCGCTCGTTTCGCCGACGGTCGACGAATACGGGCTGGTCGCCGTTCCCGGCTCGCTGTGTCTGTTCTCCTTCGAGGGGCTCGCTCGAACGGTCGTCGAACCGATCGCGGGCGATCCAGTCCTCCGAAAGGCGAAACTCGGCATCGACGCGGCAGCGCAGAGCGACGGGATCTGTCACCTCTGGCTGCACCCGAACGACCTCACGACCGCACGGAACGTTCGACGACTGCGTCGCATCCTCGAGTACGTCGACGAGCAACGCCGCACGACCGACCTGCAGGTCGAGACGATGGCCGAGGTCGCGACGGGAGCACTCGAGGAGCCGGCAGGAACGGAACTGGAGTCGTCCGAACCCGAACTCGAGGCCGGACTCGAGGAACTCGAACACGAGACCGACGTCGATACGCCGGTCGCACCGGAACTACAGAATCAGTAGTACCGCCCCACGAGAGTTCATGTGTTCTGAATTTCCTGCCGACAAGAGCGTCACGCATCCTGAATTTCCTTCGCTGTCGACGCGTACCGGTACACAACGAGCCCAGAAACGTCCGGATAGCGGTCTACTGACGTCGTAACTCGTCGTCGAATCAGTGTCTCGAGCAGTCGTCTCCGGTTACCGGGGCGCTGCAATCGGTAACCCCGGCCATAACAAACAGTGGGCCCGGTGAGGGGGTGAACGAACTCTCTCTATGACCAGAGCCAGCGACACCGACCGCGCGTTCGTGCTCGGCATCGACGGCGTCCCCTGGAACCTCCTGCGGAAGTGGATCGATGCCGGCGAACTACCCTCTTTCCGACGGCTTCGTGACGAAGGCGTCGCCGCGCCGCTCGAGAGTACGATCCCACCGACCACGCCGACGGCCTGGCCGACGATCGCGACCGGGGCGCGGCCGGACAATCACGGGATCTACGGGTTTCAGAAGCTCCAGACGGACTACACTCAGGAGATGAACACGAGCGCCGACCGGACGTGCCCGGCGCTGTGGAACCTGTTCTCGCCGGCCGTCGTCGGCAACGTCCCGATGACCTATCCCGCGAGCGATATCGACGGGGCGATGGTTTCGGGAATGATCTCGCCGTCGACGAACGAACGGTTCGCCCATCCCACGGAACTCGCAGACGAGATCACCGAGGAGATTCCCGACTACCGGATCGGGCTGAACTGGTACGACTACGCCGGCGAAGAAGACCGGTTCCAGAAGGACCTGAACTCGCTGGTCGCCGCGCGCCGGGCCCTTATGAACCGACTTATGGAGATCGACGACTGGCGGCTGTTCTTCTTCGTCTTCACCGCACCCGACCGCCTTCAGCACCTCATCTGGGAGGAAGACGTCATCTTAGAGCACTACAAACAGCTCGACGACATCCTGGCCGACGTTTTCGAGTACGTCGACGAGCGCGACGCCAACCTCTTCGTCGCTTCCGATCACGGCTTCGGACCGATCTCGAAGTTCGTCCACCTGAACGCAGTGCTCGAGCAGGAGGGCTTTCTCTCTCGGAAGGACCGCAACGCGGCGGGAAGCTCGCTGGCCCAGCTCGGCGTGACGAAGTCGAACGTCCTCGGGACGCTGAAACGCGTTGGAATCGACGAGAAGCGATTCATCCAGTCGCTCCCCAAAGGGCTGGTCGACGGCATCGCCGAGCAGGTGCCGGGCGACCACGGGCTGTACGACGTCGACTTCGAGGACACTATCGCGTTCGCTCACGGGCCGAGCTACGTCTACGTCAACGACATCGACCGATTCGAGGAGGGGGCTGTGGCTCCCGCCAACGTCGACGCGGTCAAGCGCGAACTCAGATCCGCGTTCGAGGACGTCACTGATCCCGACACCGGCGACCGGGCGCTGTCGGTCTACGACGGCGACGAGGTGTTCCCCGACGACGACGCCTCACCGGACCTGATCGTCGTCGGAAAGGACGGCTACGAGGAGAAGACGAAGCTCGGCGACGACGTCTTCGCCCCCGCCGGAACGAAAGCTGCCAGCCACCGCAGCGAGGGCGTGTTCTTCGCTCACGGGCCGGCAATCGACGGCTCGAGCGGGGAAGGCGAACCCGACGACCTCTCGGTGGTCGACGTCGCACCCACGCTGTTGCACAGCATCGGCGAGCCGATCCCGGACGAGATGGACGGCGAGGTACGGACGGAACTGCTCGAGGCCGACGTAGATCCGACGGTCCGGCGCGTGGAGCCACAAGCGACCGCCGGTTCCAGCGAGGAATCGAGCACGGACGGCGACGTCGACGAGGACTTCGACGGCGTCGAGGAGCGGCTGAAGGGGCTCGGCTACATGGAGTGATGGCGAGACGCCCGGCCGGACGAACTACCCCTGCTGTCTCACCCCAAAAGCAAGAGTTACGGTTCTCATTTCCGAACGAAGGGCCAGTACCCAATGGTGTGCAACCAGTACGACGTGATCGTCGTCGGGGGCGGAATAGCGGGCTGCTTCGCGGCGGCGACGGCAGCGGACGAGGGGATCGACGTCGTCCAGCTCGAGCGCAAGCCGCGCGAGCGGGGCGGGTTCATCGCCTGCGGCGACGCGATCAAGAGTCCTCGAGATCCGAGCAACTACCCGGGCCCGATCGACATGGACGCGATCGCCGACGACGAGTCCGTCCTCGTCGACAACAGCATCGACCGGATCGAATACTGGGACGAGGAACTCGGCGTACGGAAGGTGTTGCCGTACGAGAACGGTAGCAACGTCGTCGACCGTTACGAGTTCGGCCAGCGCCTGCTCGAGCAGGCTGCCGACCTGGGTGTCGATCAACACTACGACACGGTGGTGAACGACGTCGTCCAGGACGGTCGCGTCACGGGCGTCGAGGCGGTTCGGGACGGCGAGCCGGTCACCTACGAGTGTGACGTGCTGATCGATGCCGCAGGAGCGCAGTCGATCCTGCAGGATATGGTCGACTTCGAGAGCCTCGACACGCCCGGCAGTCCGACGTTCGAGATTCCTCACTACACCCACTTCGGTTCGGCCTACCGCGAGATCATCGAGACCGAGGAGCCGGTAGCGTACCACGACGCCATCGTCGGGAAGCCCCTGGAAGAACTGGGCTACATCTGGTACTTCCCGCGCACGCCGACGCAGATCAACGTCGGACTGGGGTTCCAGATGAACAAGGAGCCGATTCCGCTCAACGACCGCCTGCGCCGTGACGTCGAGGACCGCCCCGAGTACCAGGGTGCGGCCGTCGCCGAGAAGTTCGACGGAAAGAACAAACTCGGGTCGGCGATCGCGCTCCGGCGTCCGCTAGATTCGATGGTCGCTCCCGGCTACCTTGCCGTGGGCGGGGCGGCGGGGACGACGCATCCGATCACGGGCAAAGGCATCCGTGGGGCGGCGTACTCCGGCTACTCCGCCGGGCGTGCCGCTGTCCAGGCGATCGAGGACGGAGACGTCTCCGAGCACGGACTCTGGGAGCACAACCGCTGGCTGTACCGCGAACACGGTGAGGCGGCGAAACTCGCCTCGTGGGACGCGTACAACGTCGCCGCGAGTTCGATCGATGTGAACGTCCTTCGTGCGCTCACCGCCTTGCTTCCAGAAAAAGAGCTCCGGGAAATCGTCGGCACGTCGACGGAGGTCGACGATCTCAAGAGCAAACTCCTCGTCGGTGCCGGCGTCGTCAGGAACTTCGTCGCGGAGTACCGCGAGGATACCTTCGATACGCTCGACGTGAGCAAGACCGAACTGTACGAGGCCATCCGCACCCTCAAGAAGACGCGCGACCACGTCGCTGCGTACGAACGACAGTACGAGGCCTACCCCACAGACCGGTCGGGATTCGAAAGCTGGCTCTCCGAGCGCGACCGCATCGATCGGGAATTCTACGACGACCTCGGCCTATCATCCGACGAACAGAAGTACTGAAAGCCGGTCGGATCTCGAGAGATGCGTTACTTCAGTGAGCCGCTGACCCGCTGGTAGGCCTTCTTCGCCATCTGCATCTCGAGCCCCGACGACTCGATCACGTAGTAGGGTCGCAACTCGCCGTTGAACTTCCCCTTGTACTCACAGAGCCGTTCCGTGTTCGCACCGACGAGGTCGTACCCCGTGATCGACTCGAGTTCGGGATCGGTGACGATGTCCTCGAGAATCCGGCGGTGCAGGAGGTTGTTGACGCTGACGTGCTCGTAGGAGGCGGTCACACCGCCTTGCCAGTAGTAGGCCAGGTCGTTCGAGAATAGCGTGAGGATGCCACTCTGGTACGTCCCGTCCGGACTCCGCGCCACGTACGTCCGCCACCGGTCGTCCTCGAGCGACGCGAGCAGATCCCGCAGAAACTGTCGGGTCATCGGTGCCTCGTCGTCGTACTCGGCGTACTGGTCGACGACGTCCTCGTAGATCCGGAGCGCGGCGTCGATCCCCTCGGTTTCGATCCGCAGGTCGAGGTCGTCGTACCGGCGCATCTCGTTTCGCAGGCTCTTGCTGAAGCCACTCATCGCATCCTCGACGTCGGTACAGCCCTCGAGGTCGACGACGTACGTGAACTCCGGTTCGACCGAGAGGTCGTTCCAGCCGTACGGTCGCGGATCGTCGTAGCCGACGGGACAGGTCATCCGGAACAGCGTCGACCGCCGATCGGCATCGACGTCCTCGAGGACGCCCGCCGCGAGTTCCGCGTTGATCCGCTCCCACTTGCGACGTTTCGGGCTGTTCGGGTTGATGATCGGTCCGAGTCGCGGCACGCCCATCGAGACGGGTGGCGAGAAGACGGTTCGTCCGACGGGCCTGTCCTCGACGAAGACGGGGAGGAGTCCGACGGCCTGCTGTCCCTTGAACGCGCCGTACAGCCGCATTTCAGCGTCGGTGTGGGCGTCGAGTACGGCCAGCGCGTCCGGATCGTGGAACGTCTCGACGCCCGCGCCGGAGGACGGCAGCGCCGAGTCCCACTCCTCGAGATCCAGTCGTTCGATGTCCATGTAGGTCGTCGTACAGTGAGTGTTCGTTTTGTTATCGCGTCGCTACTGGCGATAATCCGTGACCTTCGGTTCGATCGACTGTTGGACGGAGTCGATACGTCCCGCGTCGTCGACCGAGCGGCTTATCAAATCGACTGCCGAAACTGTCACCGATGGAAAACGAACGGGTGGCGGCCCCGGCAGGCCCCAGTGAACGAGTGTACATCGTGCTCGGGATCGTCTGTGCAGTAGCGGCAGTGTACTTCCAAACGGCCGTGTTCGGACCGCTCGCGCTTTACTTCGCCTTCCGTCTGTACAGGCTCGACGCAACGTCGACCGGCGTGGCAGTCGCGTTGCTCGGCCTCCTGAGTATTGGGCTCGGATTCCTGTATCCAGCCTATAGTAACAACTGAAACTGTTTGCACACCGATCGCACCGCTGTCGTGCGATCGGGTGCGTACTGACTTTCAGTGGCTACTATAGAACAGAAGACGAATCACTGCCTCGAGTCCCCAGCGACGGCCGTCGTCAGAATCCGTCTCCAGTCCCGTTCGGCCTGCTCGTAGGAGAACGCCGACCGAATTTCCGTCGCGTTCGCGCCGAGCGTTCGTCGCCGGTCGGAGTCGTCCAGACAGCGAGCCATCGCTGTAGCGAAGCCGTCGGGATCGCGGCCTGGAACGACGATCCCGTTTTCACCGTCCGTGACGACGTCGGGAATCGAGCCGACCGGCGGCACGATCGGTGGCAGTCCGATCGCCATCGCCTCAAGCATCACCAGTGGCAGGGCGTCCCGTCTCGAGGTGAGCACGACCGTCGCCGACCGCCGGTAGTACTCGAGCGGGTCGTCGACCCAGCCCGGGAGGTCGACCCGGTCGCGGAGGCCGTGGGCCTCGAGTTTCGCTTCGACCTCTTCCCGGAGGGGACCATCGCCGACCATGACTGCCCGAAACTCGCGGCTCTCGTCACGGTTCTCGAGCGCGATCAGCGCGTCGGCGAACCGTACGGGATCTTTCTCCTCGCTGAACCGGCCGACCCAGACGAAGTCGTACTCGCGGTCGGCGTCCGTTTGCTCGTCACACTCGAGTGTGTCCGGCCGATACCGTTCGACCTCGATTGCGTTCGCCAGGATTTCGATCCGGTTACGGGACACGCCACACGCCTCGAGGTCGTCGACGTGGGAGGGCCCAGGCACCGAAACCGCGTCGAATCGCCTGAACGCCCACCGTGGAGCCGCGCCGTACCACTGTCTGGCGTGATGATCGAGGTCGATTCCGATGATTCCGAGTGACGCAGGGTAGCCGTAGATAGCCTTCAACGCGAGGGCGTAGAGTCCGTAGGGCAGCAGCGAGATGGAGGCGACCGCGTCGTAGTCGTTCCTGTACCCCTCGAGTAGCGCGAGGAAGAAGAGGACGACGATCCGCAGCGGCCGAGGGCCAACGTCGGGCACCTCGAGATAGTCCGCGTCGTCGACGTCGTACCGGGGCTCGAGACAGACGAGCGTCGTCTTCTCCGCAACGGCAGCGAGCGGTCCGTAGTGGCGCTCGTTCTTGTGTGCGAGCCCGGAGACGACGAGTACTCGCAGCTCCTCGGGAACTGGGTCGATGTCGACCGGACTCGAGCGTTCGGACTCGAAGGGGTCTCGGCTCGCTGTCTCGCCGTCTGTGGAGTCACTTTCTCCCGGCCTCGAATCCGACGCTCCGCTCTCGGTAGCGGTTCGGCTCATACCTCGGTCGAGAGTTCTCGCTGTCGCCGATCGCGTTCCTGTGATTCCTCGGACGCCGATTCGCGCTCCCGTTCTCGTTCGCTACACGAACGCAGGAACTCCGAGGTCGCGTACGACATCCACGCCTGGCACCACCGCATCAGGGTGACGCGTTTCGTGTGGTGGCGGTACGTCCGGTAGTAGAACCGTCCCTGCTCGCCGTCGACCTGCATGTTCGCCAGCGTCCACCGGAGGATCCGCTCGGCGAACTCGAGGTCGCCCTCGCGGGTGAAGACCAGGATTCCCTGCGTGCTCGCGTGAATGTCCCGGGGATAGGCGTTTTCCTCGTCGAAGTTCGGCGCGCCGTCGAGCTGGAAGAGCTCGGTTCGGTAGAACTCGAGGCCGTCCTCTAAGGTCTCGTCGTAGCGGTCGGGGTCGACGACGTCGCGGTACCGCTGGAACGCCTCGACGACGAACCCGTTGTGGTGGTTGTCCATCGAGAGGTGGGAGGCGTCGGCCGGGAGGCGATACGGCCAGCCGCCGCGGTCGGTCTGGCAGGCCGCAACGTGATCGAGGATCTTCGTCGCTCGCTCGCGGAGTTCGTCGTCGCCGAAGTAGTCGTAGAGATCGACGAGCATCGCCGCGCCGAGCGCCGCCGCGTTGATCGTGTAGGAGTCGTCGGGGTGGTTCAGGTGGTAGTCGATCTTCGCGCCCTCCTCGACCTCGCGGTAGTTCAGGTCCTCGACGAGGAAGTCGGTCGCCGTTCGTGCGAGGTCGGCGTAGGAGGCGTACTTTTCGCGGGTCTCCGCGTCGAGGTCGACGTCTTCGCGTTCGGCGAATTTGGCGGTCCGAAGCAACGCTTTGACCGCGAACGACGTCGAGACGATGTCCGGATCGCTCGGGACGCCCTTCGTGTGGAGGTGCTGGATCGGATGGCGGTGGCCGCCACAGAAGCCGCTGTAGTCCGTGAGCCGTTCTTCGACCAGCCAGTCGGCGAGCCGGTCGGCCTCGAGCAGCGGGTCGAACGCGGCGAGAGAGGGGGCCGTGTCGGTCCGATCCGCGACCAGGTCGTAGTAGTTCAGGTTCGCCATCGTAAACAGTGCGGTCCCCTTGTAATTTCGCCGCTCTTCGACCCGGAAGAGCGGTCTGACGTCGATCGGGGCTCGCTTGACCGTCTCCTGAACGGCCAGATTGAGAAGCCTGTTCTCGACCGGCAGCGCCTGCAGCAACTGGCTACTCAACCCGTCGCCGTAGTCCGGGCCGACGTAATCCCGGCGGCGAGCGTAGGCGAGCGTCGCGTCGAGCACGGGGAGATACGCGTCGTGCTCGGGCGCACTGGAGACCGGCTGCACGTCGTCGTCTGACTCGAGAAGTCCCTGTGACTGCATCTACGGACACCTGGCAACGTATTCCTATTATTATACACTCGCTACCGTCGACCGAGCCGGTCGCCGTCGAATCGCAGGAAGGGACTTGCCTCGCGTCCGCCGGCCGTTACGATCGGTACGAGCCTGATAACAAACCCCCTCGACGGCTCACCGTTCGATCAGGAGACGATACCGTCAGCATGAGATACCTGTTCTTCACGAACACGCCGGCCCACGTCCATCTGTACAAACACGCGATCGGGCGACTCGCGGATCGCGGGGACGAGGTCCTCGTCCTGGCCCGGGACTACACCTGTACGGTCGACCTGCTCGAGTGGTACGACCTCCCCTTCGAGGTCTACGGCTCGTGTGACACCTCCAAGGGGTCGCTGCTGAGTCGGCTGCCGGCCCACTACGCGCGAGCGATCCGGCTCGCCCGGCGCTACGATCCCGATCTGATCTTCGGGATGGGTGGCTACGCGGCTCACACCGGTGCCGTCGTCCGGACGCCGACGGTGTTGTTGATCGATTCCGAGCCAGCCTCGTTCGATCACACCATCTCGACGCCCTTTGCCAGGGCCGTCCTCACCCCCAACACATTCCGGAAAGACCTCGGCGAACATCACTACGTCTTCCCCGGATTCAAGGAGTGTGCGTACCTCTACCCCGAGACGTACGAGCCAAATCCCGAGATCCGCGACCAGCTCGGCCTCGAGACCGACGAGCCCTACGCCATCCTCCGGCTCAACGCCTTCGGCTCCCAGCACGACGTCGGCAAACGCGGGCTGACTGGCCCGGATCGCCGCCGAATCGTCGAACGACTCGCCGAGGACGTCACAGTGTTGATCTCCGACGAGAGCGGCGAGGCCGACCTCGAGGATCTTCCAGCACGCCGGTTCGATCTCCATCCGGCGCTGATGCACGACGCGCTCGCCGAGGCGAGTCTGCTCGTGGCCGACACGCAGACGATGGTCACGGAGGCTGCCCTGCTCGGAACCCCCGCGATCCGCTCGAACTCTTTCGTCGGCGACGACGACATGGGGAACTTCGTCGCACTCGAGAACCAGGGATTGATCCACAACGTCGCCAACGCGGAGGGGATCGTAGAGCGCGTCGACGACCTGCTCGAGGACGAGACCGTCGACGAGACCTGGCAGCGGCGTCGCGACGAGTTCCTCGCGGACAAGGCGAACCTCACGGAGATCATCGTCGACGTGGCGACGGTTCGCGGAGCGGTCGAAGAACTGGAATCGGTACGCCAGTTCGGACGACGACCAGAACGCGACCCAGTCCAGTCGGTCGGCGTGGGTGGCGACTGACGCGGCAATCCGAGTTCAGGTTCGAGGCATCCGTAGCGTCAACAGTATTGCGACGGCCATGATCGCGGCCAGAGCGAAATACCCCTGATCGAAGAAACCGTACTCGGCGACCACGCCGAATATCACCGGTCCGCCGGCACCGAGCGTCGCTGTCGCCGTTCGAATGACGCCCAGGCCTGTTCCCTGCATCTCCGCCGAGAACGAGTCAGCCAGGTACGACTGCGTGATTGCACCCGAGCCGAGCATCGTGCTGATGAGAGCGGTAACACCGACGAGGGCCCAGAGATTCTCGACCATCGGAAGCAGGCCGAATCCGACGACCGGCGGGATCAGGATACTCACCAGCGAGCCGCGCATCCCGATTCGGTCGTATGCGGCTCCAGCGACCGGTTTGACGACGACGCCGACGGCGAAGAACAGTCCGAACAGGACACTCGCCACCGCCGGCGAGAGCTCCTTAACGCTCGTCAGGTACGTCGGGTGAACCGCCTCGGGGTCAAGCCCCGAGGCTTCCCATGGATTAATCAGACACTCCCATCCGACCATCGGCTTGATAACCTCGGGTAGTCGGGTGGGTCACGGTCGGGGCGTCCACGGCCCCCGATGCCTGCCGTCGCACCTTCCGAACAACGGGAAGGCTGTTGAGAGCAGGCACATTCCAATCTTGGTGTTTCTCGATGCCTTTCACAGCGATGTTGACGCTTGCACCACGGTCACTGTGGTCTTGATGCCCACAGTCTCGGCACTTAAACCGCTTCTTGTTGCGGTTTGCACGCTCTGTATGTCCACACATCGGACACCGTTGGCTGGTATATTCAGGATTAATCCAACCAGTCGGGATGCCCTCGAACGAGGCCTTGTACGACGTGTAGTATTGGAGCGCACGGAACGGCAGGTGGTGCAAGCGGCGGTTCATCCGTGTGCCGTAGTCGATACTGTCGCGCATCTCTTTGAGGTCTTCAAAGACGATGCACGGTTTCTCGAACTGACGGCTCCACTCCACGATATGCCGTGACACCTTGTGGAGCCGATCACAGACGAACCGTTCCTCCCGTCCTTCGAGCGTGTCGTGAATGCTGTCCTTCCCCGTGTTCTGGACACGCTTTCGCATTGTGAAATAGCGGTGGCGCTCAAATTTGATTTCGGGGAAGTCGATGACCAGCGTGTCCTCAACTCCATCTTCGGAGAGAGCGGTAACAGCCACGTTGTCCTCGTTCACGTCCACACCGACGACTGTCCGTGAGTCCTGCTTGTCTCGAACTGTCTTTTCGGTGTTGGTGACGTTGATGTGCAGCTCGGCGGTGTCGTTATGGAACAGGGCTTCTGCCGTCCCGATGTTCCACTCGTCACTTTCGAGTGCAATCTTGAGAATGTCGAGGTGGGTGTCACTCCCTTGGAGAACGCCCTTGACGTGCTTGTACGGCTTCGCGCTAATGCGAAACGCCACGTCGCCGTCGTCAGTGAGTGACAGGTTGTACCCCTCCTCGTAGTTCGCACGAAGTGGGTACGTGCCGTCCTTCGTGTGACTCGGAAGTCCGAAGTCGTCGTACTCGTGGTAGTTCTCCATCGCGCCGAGTGCTTTGGCGACGACTCGCTGAGTCGTGTTCTTCACGAGATCGGCGTCGTCGGCCACTCGGTCAGGGATCGCATTCCAGTCTACGCCTTCTTTTGCCAGTCGGATCGTCTCGTTGTACACCGACCGGGCTTCAAGCGTGGCGTCGTACAACAGACCCTCGTTGTCACTGTGGGTGTCGAGTTGGAAGTCCAGCGTCTTGACGAGGGGCTGTGAGTCGGTCATTCGTCGTCTTTTTCAGTGGGTTCTGAGGTGCGGACGACTTTCACGTCAGCCCCACGCCAGCGTTTGGGAACGGTGACGTGGGCACTGTTCCCGAACGGTTTGACCTCACCATCGAGAACTTCCTCACCGTCGATTTGAAATCGATTCGCCATACCTACGTATATCCTTTGGATATACTTAACTGTGTCGGTGGAGTGGGTTCGATATGGGCGAGAAGCGGTCGAATCACACGGTGTACAACGTCAACTACCATTTCGTGTGGTGTCCGAAGTATCGCCACGCGATTCTCGAACCAATCGAGGACTCGCTGGAAGCGAGTTTCCGCGACGTGTGCGACGAGTACGGTTACGAGATACTGTCGTTACATATCTCACCCGACCACGTACACCTGTTCCTCTCCGCTCACCCGAAACACGCACCGAGCGACATAGTACGGGCGATCAAGAGTATCACGGCACGAAAGATGTGGAAACAACACGAACCGTACTTGGAGGAGTATCTGTGGGGTGGTGGGTTCTGGGAACAGTCATACTACATTGGAACGGCAGGACAGGTTTCAAGCAAGACTATTGAACGCTATATCGAACGAACAGACACGTTTGAGTGTCGGCTTCACCCTCGGGGTCAAGCCCCGAGGCACTCGCCTTGTTCTTCTGTAGAACGAACGATCCGGGCTACGTAGACTGCGAGCGCGCTCTCGCCGCCCACGCAGCGGTCAGAAGCAAGAGAACGCCCGCAGCGACGCCGAGTTCGAACCCGGGAACCGACGAGGCATAGCCCTCGGCCGTGGATCGGGGCTCCTGGGTTTCCGCGACGGTCAGCCCCTCGAGCGAAGACACCTCCGCGGTGAAGTGGTAGGCTGCACCCGTCTCGTCGGTCAGGGCCGTCTCGGATTCGTTCCACTCGCCGCCGTCGTTCTCGTAGAGTGCGACGTGGTCGGGCTCGAGGTCGTGTTCGTCGAGCGTGGCGGCGTCGACGCTGAACGTGACCGTCGCCGTGACGTCCTCCGGACCGGAGCTCGCGAGCGAACCGATCGATTCGCTATCGCTGGGGGAGGCCGGGAGTCCCTCGGGCTGGCTGCTCTCGAAGGCGAACGTCCCGGAGCCCTCGAGGTCGGTCACGTCGACCCGCTCGAACTGGACGCCATCGTCGCTTCCGTTCGTCGGCTGGAGGCGAACGACGTCGTCCGCCGAAGCGTCGTCGACGGTAGCGGTGATGCCGTCGCCGGTTCGGTCGTAGGTCACCGAGGGATCGTCGCAGGTGCCGGTCCGGATCGTCACCGGTTCGGAGAGCGAGGTGAGTTCCGAGCGGTCGGGGTTGTTCGCGTCACCCGAGAGGACGTGCCACTCCTCGATCTCGCCGCCGTCGTACCAGTCGGGGTCGTAGAGGTCGTCGTTCTCGTAGTACTCGGCGTCCTCGTTGAACGCCGGGTGGACGGTAACCGCGAACGGATCGTTGAGGCCGCCCTGGATCGCGCCGCCGCCAGTGCGACTCTCGATCCAGATCCAGTCGGCGCTGGCCCAGCCGTCGCCGCGGTCGAACTCGTCCATGTTTGTCGGCCCGTCGTAGTCGTCGTTCTTGACCTCCCAGTCGGCCTCGTGGGGGAGTCCGACGACATCGAAGGTCGCGACGCCGCCGGTCGTGTTCCCGTCGACCCGGTCGTGGACCATCACGAGGCTAACGCCGTCCGTCCCCTCGTGGAGGAAGAGAAGACTCGCGTTGTTCTCCTGGAGGTGGTCGGTTCCGTAAGAGCTGTACATCCGATCGACTCCCTCGGGATGGGTCTCGTGGTTTCGGTAGTCGTAGAACGAGTCGACGGACTCGGACGTCGACAGCGGTTCGATCTGCTGGCAGGCGTCGCCCTGCTCGACCACGTAGGAGTGGACCGACGTATTGTCCTCGTCGGACTGGGCGACCGCGCCGCCGGCAATGCCGCCGACGCTCCCGAGGACGACGAGCACGACGACTGCGACGACCATCAGTCCCCGCTTGCGCCCGGTCATGATTCACCCCTCGCGGCCGACAGATCGCTCCGTAGTGGCCTGGTCGTCGCGGGTTCGGCACTGTCGTCAACGGTTCGTTCTCGAGTCGTCTCTCGGGTTCGCCCGTCCGCGTCTTCGACTTCGGCGGACTGCAGGTCGTCCGACTCGAGCGTCTCGCAGAATCCCTGCGGTGAGCCGATCCAGGCCCCCATCTCCGCTGCTCGCTCGACGAGCCAGCGGTAGAGTCGTCGGTAGCCGGGGAACTCCCGCTCGCTGAAGAAGCGTGGATGCCACAGGGCCGTCATCACGGCGTCGTTCTCGGCGGCCTCAGTCAGCAGTCGCTCGCAGGCTCTTCTGGCGGCCTCGAACTCCTCGTCCGGATCCGGCAGTGCCTGATCCATGATCGTCAGCGGGAAGACCAGGAAGTCGTCTCCGAACGGCCGTCGTGGGCGGTAGCCGTGGTAGAACCCACACGCCGTCGTCGAACCGAGACTCGCGTCGTACTCGAGGCCGATCTCCCGATAATGGCGCCACGTCTCGGGGACCGACAGCCGGAGGTGGTGCTGTCGGCCGCCCGAAATCGAGTCGCCGACGACGCGCTCGAGTACGTCCTTCTCTTCGCGGAGCCGCGTTCGGTCGTCGCGGGTGTGATAGGAGCCGTGCAGACCGATTTCCCAGCCGCCGCCCTCGAGCCGTTCGACGACGTCGACGAGGTCGTCCTCGGTGAGGTCGTACCGCCCGAGGTGTTGAACCCAGTGTGCCGGCGAGAGCCAGTCCCGGACCGGCCGGTCCCTGAACAGGTGCTGTTCGTTCAGGAAGTAAAACGCCGATCGAACGCCCAGGTCGTCCTCGAGGGCCATGATCTCCTCGAACTGCCAGTAGGGGTTGTCGTCGCCGAGGACTGTCCGGAGGTGGTAGGCCGGACGCTCCTGGGTCGCATAGTACAGCCCACGAAGCCCCTTGTACGGACGGTCGACGTCGTGAGTGAGGCAGAGCGCGAACTCGGCGTCTTCTGGGAGGGCGTCTGCCTCGAGCGCGCGATCGAATTCGGTCATGATCGTCCTCCGGGGGTTGCAGGAGTTCGCCGTCGGTGAGTCAGCCGCTCGCGGTCGCGTTTCGAGGTCGGACGCGTCGCTCTCGTCGGGGGCCGATCGGGGGCGGGCGTGCCGACCGACACCGTCACCATCGAGCGAAAACAGTTCTGAATCGGTTCGGTCATCTCGTCCGTACACTCATCCTGATCGACAGGATAGTAAATGAGGCCGTACTCGCTCTCTCACACGTTCCTCCCGTTTTCGGTCGGGTTACGGGCCACCTACCGGCGATTCCACGGGTGACTGGCCGCGCGAGCGCGACGAACGACTAACGTACTCGAGTCCCTACCACACGCCGATGGCCGAAACCCACTCCGTTCCGGTGATCGACGACGAATCGGTCGTCGCCACTCGACACTACGCCCCCTCGAGTAGCCACGATCCCTGGTTCGTCTGCTGTCACGGCTTTCTCAGCGACAGGTCGGGAAGCTACGAACGCCGGTGTCGGCGGGCCACGGCCGAGGGATACGACGCCGTCCGGTTCGACTTCCGCGGCTGTGGCGACGCCGACGGCTCGTTCGCCGACGCGACACTCGGCAGTCGTCTCGCCGACCTCGAGGCCGTCCTCGACTACTTCGATCCACCGTCGGTCGTCCTCTTCGGCTCGAGTTTCGGTGGCAAGGTCGCGTTCCACGCTGCCGTCGACGACGACCGAGTCGAGGCGATCATCGCGAGAGCACCGGTGACGTACAATCGAGCGTTCGACGACTACCGCGCGGTCGTCGACCGTGAGGGCGAGTGCCGGTTCGACGACGGGAGATACGTCGACGACCGCTTCTTCGAAGATTTCGACGCCTACAGCTTCGACGACGTGGTCGACGCCCTGACGGTCCCGACCACGATCGTTCACGGACGCGAGGACGCGTCGGTTCCCGTCGACGACAGTTTCGAGGCCGCTCGACGTCTCGAGACCGACGTCGTCCTCCGGGCGATACCCGACGAGGGCCATCGGTTCTCGTCGACTGCCGAGGAGAAACTGCTCGACTCGACGTTCGACCGGCTCGAGCGACTCGAGGATGGGTAACCCCGCTGGATAGCACGGAACCCCCAGAAGACTTTTGATATCTGCATTATGATTGTATTCCGATGAATTCGCGACTCCTTCTTCTCTTTGCTCTCCTCGTCGCCGTTCTTCTGCCACTGAGTCTCTTCACGGTTCCCGGCCTCTACCTCGAACCGACGAACACACAGCGGTACGCGGTCGCTCACGAATCGACGGTCGCGTTCGATTCGACCGTCGTCCAGACCGACCTCGAGGCCAGCGATACAACGCCGATAACCGAACTCTCGCCGTCGACACAGCAGGCGTTCGCCGACGCAAAAGCGTCGGGAGACGCCCGGTCGGGGTGGGCGGCAGTGGAGATCACCGTCTGTCACGAACTGGCGGTCGTCTGTAACGGCTACGACGAAGCACCCGCGTTCCCGGAAGACGCCACCGGGAACGCCGACGAATGGCCGGCCGACACCTACGGGATCGTCGACGACGACGGCGATCGATACGTGGTCGAAACTCACCGAAGCGGTAGCCTCGGATTCGGCTTCCTGGTCGTCTATCCACTCGTCCTGGTTTCGTTCACGCTGTACGGACTCTACCTCGCGGTCGTTGCGCTCAGGTACCGCAACGCGAACCCGCTGAAAGTCCTGGGAAGTGCCGGCGACGGGCTTATTTTCCTCGTTTGGCCGTCGATCGTCGCAGCCGTCGGCGTCGCTGACCCGCTTCTGTTCGTCGTCCTTCCGTTGACGCTGTTGCCGATCGCCGCGATCGTCGTCTCGATTGGTATCACTATATTGAAAAAGTGGGTGTGAGATTCGAAACTATACGTCTTTGGCTCCAAAAGTGCGAAATACAGCACGAACTGCCGGCCGAACCGAGCGTTTTCTCGGTCAGAAAAACCGGACCGTTTTTGATACTGATGCCGGAACGATCGGGTACCAGTGAGTGAGGAGACGGATCTGTCGACGGTACTTGCCGTCCTCGACGACGAGTACGCCCGGGAGATCCTCACCCATACGAGCGTCGAACCCATGTCTGCCAGTACCCTGAGCGAACGGTGTGACGCGTCCCTGCCGACGATCTATCGCCGTCTCGATCGTCTCGAGGAGTGTCGCCTCGTCACCGAAGAAACGGAACTCGCCCCCGACGGAAACCACTACAGCGTCTACAGCGCGAACCTCGAGCGACTCGAGTTGACGCTCGAGGATGGCACGTTCGACCTCGAACTCTCGTACCGGGAGGAAGACGTCGCGGACAGGTTCACTCGTATGTGGGAGGGGATACGATGAGCGACGTCGTCAGGATCGGCGATGCGTCGCCGTTCGAACTTCTGACGATCGTGAGTCTCTTCCTCGTCGCACTGATCGGGACGGTCATCGCATACCAGGCCTATCGCGGCTACCGGCGCAACGACGCACCGTCGATGTTCTATCTCGCCGTTGGACTGCTCTTTCTCACGCTCTGTCCGTTTCTCGTGAACGTAACGATCAATACGCTCCTCGACACGGAACAGATCGTGATCGTTTTCGTCGAGAACGTCAGCCGTCTCTTCGGACTCGTCGCGATTACGTACTCGCTGTACGGACAGCACTGACGAGCAACGTCAGGCGGTACTGGGTGCAGACGACGCTTGGCAGCACTGACTGCAGGAGTCGAAATGCGTACCGACCGCAACAGGGCCGAAGCAACGCGGACCAGCAGGGGGAAATCGGACAGATGGGGGCGAACGGTCGAGCGACGTGACGCGATGCCACGGGGCAAAGTGGCGGTCTCGCGCCGGTAGTGTCGCTCGACCGGCGGTCGGGAAGCGGGGGGATCACTCAGGCGTGGAAGATCCGGCCTGTGACCGCCCCATCACCGGTTTCGATCGCCCCCATATTAGTGGTCCAAGTGCGTTTTCTGGGTCGGAAAATACCGTCTGACAGTCGTCAACGTGGAACTGACTCGAGCCGGGCGATCATTCCGAACGAGATGCACGATAGCCGGCGACGGACTCCGTGACGAGATACGCGATCGACGTGACGACGATCACGACGAGGCCGATCGTTCGGAGTTCGATCGTCCCAACGCTTCTCTCCCCACCATAGAAGACTGCAGTTCCACCTGCAAGAAGAACGGCGAGTACCGCCAGATAGCGCCATCGGGCCGCAACTGGCACCATACCGTCCTCGCCGCGGAGAGCGAGGTAGAGGTGAGAGCCACCGAGAACGAGTCCGTAGAACAGCAGGAACGTCACGACCGATGCGGGTCCGGTTTCCGGACCCGCATCGAACGGCGTGAGCAAGGCCAGGGCCAGAAATCCCAGGAGGACGGCACGGACGTGAATCACCGTTTCGCGAGAGACCATAGGAGACGTTGAGAGCCTGATAGCAAAACGTTTGTGTAGGGTCCCACCGATCGGATTTTTAGAAGTCAATGGAAGAAACGCTTCCCGACGAACGATCCCCAGAACCGATCACGGTCGATTCGATAACGCGTGACCTCCGCGCGCTCGGCCTCGAGAGCGGTGAGACGGTGCTCGTCCACGGCTCGCTCTCCTCGCTCGGCTGGGTCTGTGGCGGCGCTCCCGCGGTCGTCGACGCTCTCCAGCGCGTCATCGGCGAGGACGGAACGATCGTGATGCCCACGCACTCGCCCGGAAACAGGGATCCCACGAATATGGGCAAGCCGCCCGTTCCCGACTCGTGGTACGACACCATCCGCGAACGGATGCCGCCGTACCGACCAGCCGTGACGCCCACTCATGGAATGGGAGCGATCGCCGAATGCTTTCGCTCCTATCCCGGCGTCCGCCGGAGCCGTCACCCCCAGCACTCGTTTGCCGCGTGGGGTTCCGACGCCGAGTTCGTCACCGAGGACCACTCCTACGACTACTCACTCGGCGAGGAGTCACCGCTGGCCCGGGTCTACGACCTCGCGGGCGACGTACTGTTCCTGGGGACGACCCACGCGACGAACACCTCCCTCCACCTCGCCGAGTATCGCGCCGACCTCGATCTCGAGGTGACCGACCACGCCAGCGCGGTGCTCGTCGACGGCGACCGAGAGTGGCTCGAGTGGGAGGACCTCGCGGTCGACGACGAAGACTTCCCGGATTGTGGGGCTGCGTTCGAGCGAGAACGTCCCGAAGCGGTCGACACCGGCTCCGTCGGCGTCGGCGAGGCGAAACTCCTCGCCCAGCGACCGCTCGTGGACTTCGCAGTCGAGTGGTTCGAATCGAACCGCGACTAAGTATCAATCGTCGCTCGCCACTGCATCGGGTCGGTAACCACGACTGATCGCCTTCCAGCGACCGGTCCAGAACCGGTAGTAGTTGATCACCGCGGGAACGGCTGTCTCGGCGAGGAAGGCCAGGTAGAGTCCGAGCAGGCCGATCGGTGCGATCGAGACGCCGGGAACGGTCACGCCCAGCAGGGGAACGGTCGTCGACGGGATCGTGAAGCCGATAGCACCCAGGTAGGTAAGCGGAATCGCGAGTCCGAACATCCCGAGCAGTTGGCTGTAGAAGGGCCATCGCGTGTCGCCGCTTGCCTTCAACGCGCCGTCGGCACCCGTCGCAACGCCTTTCAGGAGGATGGCGAAACAGGCGACCTGGACGAGCGCCACCGTCGTCCCGACCGCGAGTTCGGCCGGATCGTCGGTAAACAGGAGAACGATCGGCTCCGCGAACGCGAAGACGATCACGGCACCGACGGCGTAGACGGCGGTGGCGAACAGGACGATTTCCATCCCGAACCGCTCGGCACGTCGTTCGTCGCCAGTGCCGAGTTCCTGACCGACGAGACTCGAGGCGGCGAGCCCGAAGCCCCAGCCGGGCGTGTTCATCAGCCCCCAGATCCGGCGGGCGATGACGTAGGCCGAGACGGTGTCCTGCCCGAAGACGTCGACGATGGCGAGCAGCGGGAACTCCGCGACGGTCCAGACCAGTTTCGATCCGAGCACGGGGAGTCCGATCGTCGTCAGATCACGGATCGTCGACGCGTGGAGGTAGCTCCCGACGGGATCGACGCTGACGGGGAACTGGCCGGCACCCGGTAATCGGCCCGCGACCAACCCGATTGCGAACGTCGCAGACACCACGACGTTGGCGAGGACCGTCCCGATCGCTGCGCCGGCGACGCCCATGCCGAGTCCGAAGATCAACAGGGCGTTGATGACGATGTTGGCGACTGCACCGCCGGCCCGGACGACCATCGGCGTCCAGGCGTCGTCCATCCCGACGAACGTCCGACTGCCGATCAGGTTCAGCCCCGCGAACGGAATCCCGAGCCCGACGATCTTGAGGTACTCCGCACCCAGTTCGATCGCTTCGGGGTCGGAGCTGAGCAGCGAGATTAGTTCCGCCGGGAAGTACCAGAACGTGGCGGTGATCGGCAGCGTGACGATCACGACCAGCAGGGCACTCGAGCGGACGGCCTGTCCCAGTTGACCGAACGCGTCGGCACCGTACCGCTGTGAGACAAGCGCGATCGTGCCGCCCGCGACGCCGCCGCCGAACGCGAAGGCCAGCCCCCAGAACGGAGAAGCGAATCCGACGCCGGCGATGGCCGCCGATCCGACGCCGATACCGACCATCGCGACGTCGACCGCGTTCTTCGACATCCGGGCCAGTCCCGTGACGATCCGCGGCCAGGCGAGGTCCGTGGTACGGCGCGCACGCTCGGCTTCGATCAGGCCGAGTTTCGCCAGCGCGAGCCCGATCCAGAGGATAGCGAGCCGGATCGGGTTCGGAAAGCGCCGTCCCACGGGAATCGGATCGGCGTTATCACCTTCAATTAAAAGGCCTTCTCGAGGCGGCAGACGGAACCGGTTTCGAATCGATACACAGTACCACGATCGTCACTCGACGACGAGGACGGGCTTCGACGCTGATTCGGCGACCTGGTTCGAGACGCTCTTGCTCAAGAACCGCTCGAGGCCGCGATTCCGGCCCATGACGATCAGGTCGACGTTCTGCTCGTCGGCGTACTCGAGGATCGCCCGGTGGCGGAGTCCGTGCTGTACCTGCGCTTGCACGTCCGAGACGCCCGCCTCCCTTGCCTGATCAGCGACGTACGCGACCGCTTCCTCACCGATCGGCTCGAGATCGTCGAAGTCGATTCCGGGCGCGATTTCGGCGGAGTTGATGACGTACAGGGCGTGTAAGGTCGCGTCGTGGGCGACCGCGAGCCCGACGGCTTCCTCGATCGCTCGCTCGGTGTTTTCTCGACCGTCGGTCGGAACCAGAATGGCGTCGTACATCGTGTCGAGGTTCGACCACGACCCTAAAGACGGTTTCCCGCGTTGGTAGGATCAGTAGTTGAAAACACGACGGCTCAGTACTTCCCCAGGTTCCCGTTAGCGTTAGTTCGCAACCTGTCGATGAGGGATTTCGAGGCGATACCTATCGTCGTCCTCGGCGCAACCAGTCGCGCCCGGCGCCCGGTAGTCGGTGTCCAGTGATTGTACCTTCGAATAGCCGAGTTTATTGACGAAGATCAGTACTCTCAGTCGTTCGAGGTCGTATATCCTCGATCGTGTTGTCTAGAGCAGTAAGAATGTCGCTGTCAGACGGTTCAGACTCCAAGCGATACTGGGCGGTAAGAGCAGCCGCAGGAGTAGGCCAAGTGATCACTAGCCGTGAGTCGGGGAGACGTTCCCCAACCATATCCGGGTGCTCAAACGTCTCTTCGTACGCATCAGTTTCAACCCACGATAACCACGTACTCCAGGCTTCCCCGCCAAGTAGCGCGATTACCCGCTTCTGTTTGAGCCACTCGATTGCCTGAGGTGCTGCGATGTCGGGAGTATCTGGTATCACGATGAGGTTAGCGTCCTTCGGCGCGTCTACAATCTGCATCGTATCCGGGATTGAGAGCTCAACGTTTGGATCGATGTAGACTGGATGTTCCTGGAGGTTTTCGTACTCTTTACTGCTGAGTTCCGAACACCCAGCTAACGTTCCTGTGAGTGCAGTTCCCAAGGCAGTAAGAACATGGCGACGAGTCAAACTTTCCGAACTATTACGGGCTTGATTAACAGTCTGTAATTGGGGACAGTCGTACGTGGAGGGCATAGTCGATCAGTCCTGTCTAAAAGTCGTCTTCAGCTCGATTCTAGTAATAAGGTGATACATTCATTATGATAGACATTGTGATTTAATGTCTGGTCGGCTGGTCGACAGAGATATCCTGAAGATGGTGGGATTATTGGAGGTTTTGCAGGTGGTCGAGGCGAATGTCCCGACAATTGACCCCGGAATCAAGACCGACCTCGATCACATCTTCTTTCGTGAGATTGATACTGAGCCGATGACGGCGACTCGCGGAGCGCGTGCCGACGACGCTCGAGTGATTATTCCGGGAACGGCTCCGGGAGGTCGTAGCGGTCGCGAACGTCGGCTACGCAGTTCTCGAGGTCGGGATTGGAGACCGACCAGTCACCGTTGCCGGGAATCCTCGGTGTCCCTTCCTCGAACCCTTCGACCTCACTGACGATGGGGCCGTAGGCGAACTCGCCGAACGCCTCGGAGGCGGAGACCACTCGCCGACCGTCGACGCCGCCGATCGGTTCCGAGATCGTGCCGATGGTCCGCGATTCGTCCCACCAGAACGCGGAGAGGATTACGTCCGCGGGCGTGCCTTCGATTCGAATCGTCTCGCAGTCTAAGAAGTCGACGCTGACCGCGTCTGCCATACCGTCCCGTTCGACGATCGGACGGATGAATCATTTTTCGCGGGCTCGTGACTGTCACGGGACTGGACGGTGGTTTCGCAGGTGTTACTCGGGAAGTTCACCCGCGCTCTGGAGTCCTCGAACGATATCGTCCGCCAGTTCTTCGGGACTCTCGTACGGGAAGTGGTTCAGCGGGTTCACGTCCGATGCCTGCTGGATCTCCATCATCGTCATCGAGAACTCACCAGATTCGAAGGTCGTCGCTGGACCGTCCGGGAGCGTCGGCAACAGCGCCATCGCACCGTGTATCGGATAGTCCGCCTCGCTGAACGCGTCGACGAGTTTCTCCCGGATCTCCTCGGGATCGGGTTCGGCCATACCGGACGTTCGAACGACGGCTGGATAATAGTTCGGCCGCCAGTTCCGGATTGACGCCGTGCGGAACGTCTATATCGGTCCGGAAACACGAATCGACCATGAGAGACGCAGTCATCGTCGACGCCGTTCGGACGCCCTTCGGCGACCGAGGCGGCTCGTTTCGCGACATCCACCCGCAGGATCTCGCGGCGAAACCGCTCGAGGCGCTCGAGCAGCGCAATGGCTTCGATCCCGCGATCGTCGAGGACGTGATCTACGGCTGTGTGACGCCGATCGACGAACAGGGACTGAACATCGGCCGGATCGCGCCGATGGTCGCTGGCTGGGGTGACAGCGTGCCGGGCGTTCAACTCAACCGGATGTGCGGCTCCGGCCAGCAGGCGATCAACTTCGCCGCGACGAACGTCATGGCAGGCCAGCACGACGTCCTCGTCGCCGGCGGCGTCGAACACATGACCCGCGTTCCAATGGGGTCGGACGGTGCCGACGGCCTCGACGGAAACGATACTGTCACCGACACCTACTTCGAACACTTCGACGAGCTGACGAGTCAGGGCGAAGGTGCCGAGCGAATCGCCGACGAGTACGACCTCTCCCGGCGGGACGTCGACGAACTCGCCGTCGACTCCCAGCAACGGTGGGCAGAGGCCTGGGAAGAGGGACGGTACGACGACCAGATCGTTCCCGTCGAGACCGAGTTAGATGGCGAGAAAGGCGAGGCGCCACGCGCCTCGGACAGTCGAACGGGGAGTGAAACGACCCGTGAGACGATTACCGTCGAGAAAGACGGCCATCCGCGGCCCGGAACCGACCTCGAGACGCTCTCCGACCTCCCGCTGGTCTTCCGCGAGGAAGGCGACGGCGTCCACCACCCCGGTAACTCCTCGGGAATCGTCGACGGCTCCGCGGCGGCGCTAATCGCAAGCGAAGAAGCCGCCGCCGAACACGGCTGGGAACCGATGGCCCGGATCGTCGACACCGCAGTCGTCGGCGTCGACCCCGTCACCATGCTCACCGGTCCGATTCCGGCAACCGAGAAAGTACTCGAGAAGAGCGATCTCACGGTCAGCGATATCGACCTCTTCGAGGTCAACGAGGCCTTCGCCTCCGTCGTCGCCGCCTGGCTCGAGGAGACCGGCGCGCCCTGGGAGCGAACGAACGTCAACGGCGGTGCGATCGCACACGGTCACCCGCTGGGCGCGACAGGGACAATGCTGGTAGGCAAACTGGCGCACGAACTCGAGCGCACCGGCGGCGAGATCGGTCTCTCGACGATGTGTATCGGGTTCGGGCAGGGAATCGCGACGATTATCGAACGAGTATAAGCCAGGACGAAATCGCTGGCTCGCTCTCCGAGGTGGAGGCGACTGTTCTCGAAACTGCGATCGGGAGGAGTCGAACTCGATTCAGAGCACGCAGTAATCGGACCGAGAGAGCACTCGGGAAAGCTGTTGACGACGAGAAGCTGGAATAATCGCGTGGCTGCTAGCGATTCTTTCGCTGCTCTACTTTGTTCAGGTCTCGGACTGACGTTACAGAGTTCGTCTACTTTTCCGGTTTCCAGTACAGCTACTCAGTCGTCGTCAGCTGTATACGCGCCTCCACGACGTTTGATTCGAGCAACGACCATTCGGTGCTCGTCTCGATGGAATGTGACCGAAAGACGGAATTCGCCGATACGTACCTTCCGGTGTGGACTGTTCTGAAGTGGTTCACGTAGTCTGGAGGGTCACGCCACGGAGAATCCACGATTTCGTCGAGTTTGTCGATGATGCGCTGCTGCTCAATCGAGTTGAGCGCATCGAGATCGTCCTGTGCTTTCGATGCGAGTTCCCACGTCCAGCCGTCCTCACTCATTCGCGTTGTCAGTGCCGAATTGTTCGCGTACCTCTTGAGAACTCATCGTCCGTTGTTCACGAACGTCCTCTTCGGCTTGGAGGAGTGCAACGAGTTCGTCGCGGTCGAACGTGGGATGTTCGACGGCATCACGCAAGGTATACCGAATAAATTCGCTCCGGCTGTTGAATCCTCGCCCCTGCCACGTGTCTTCGATTTCGTCGAGAAACGACCGTTTGACTTTGAAGTTCACCGTGACGATTTCGTCGTCGCCGTTGTTTGTGGCCGCTTCGGACATACGTCTGTATTACCTGCGTGTTACTGTATGTGTTTCGCCGTCCGAACGCTGAAGCTATTGACGAAAAGAAACAGTAGTAGAGACGCGAATTATATGCTGTGTGCTACCGGTTCTCTCGCTGCTCAACCTTGTTCAGGGAGATGAAATCCATGGTACGACTCACAGAAAACATGAGGCGTGGGTAATAGTGGGCAACATTTATCCAGCAGCGGAATATAGTTGAGAACATGACCAAAGTGGATGCGCGAGACCTCCAGACCAATGAGACCGACGACCGAGGACGAATCTATCTCGGAACGGAGTACGCGAACAAGCGCGTAACCGTCGCTGTCGTTGAGGTCGAATCCGACCATCCTGACGAGGACGAATTGGCCGCCGCCTACCGCGAGGCTTCTGGGAGTGCAGAAGAACTTGCGGAAGAGTGGGACGACACGTCGGATGAAGCGTGGGGCGGGCTGGATGAATGAGCGAGAATACAGAGGTTCGTCGCGGTGACGTTATTATCGTTCGACTCGATCCTGCAGAAGGCCACGAGATGAAGAAAACCCGTCCCGCAGTGGTTGTCCAGAACGACGTTGGGAACAAAAATGCCAGTACGACTATCGTTGCACCTGTGACGGGAACGTATCGAGGCTATCCGTTCGAGGTCCACGTCGAAGCGGCGGAGTCACCGCTCGAGAAAGATTCCTCGATCCGCCTCGACCAGATACGTGTCGTCTCCATCGAAAAACGGATTCACTCGGTGCTTGGAAGCCTCGACACAGAGACGATGGAGGTAGTGGACGAAGCGTTGAAATTGAGTCTTGGACTGGACTGACGTATCTGCTGTGATCAGTATATCTGAGGCGTTACCACTGCGGTCGAGCACAAGCGGTGCATCCGCAAGCGACCATCGGGAGCGAGCGGCCTTTTCCATCGAAGTTTTTGCGCGAGTGGTTCGCCGTAGGCGAACCCGACGCGGAAAAAGTTCGCACGTGTAGTGTCCGCTGGCTCCGGTGATCGGTCTACTGCTCAAACCATTCGATACGAATCAACTCAACAGCAACCGAAAAATCTCTGAGCGCTGTTTGGGTGGTACACGCGCTCAGAAACCTACTTAGTGCTATCTACTATCCCTTTGCTCGACCTTGTTCAGTTCGATCAACAGCCGGAAGATCGCCTTCACGAGGTTCGCATCGACGTCGAACCGTTCGGCGTTCTCGCCCGCACGATCCATCACCTGCTGTTCCTGTTCCTCGTCGGTCGTCGGCAGATCCTTCTCGTCTTTGACCTGGGCGATCGTGTCCGCGACGTAGGTTCGCTGGGCGATCAACTCGACAATTTCGCGATCGATCGATTGGATCTCCTCACGAAGTTCGTCGAGGGACATCTCGTCGGGCGTTCGTTGATCCGGTTCCTCGTCGGGAGTAGAATCTCGAGTCATAGTTATTGCGTGTGCGTTCCGTCCGTTCTCGTCTCCAGTAACCGTGTCGTTCCGTCGCGTTCGCCCCATCGGTTCCGTACGTCCTCGAGCGTTCGTTCGTCACCGACGGCGACGTAACTCGGTCCCGTCCCGGACAGCGAGACGCCGTCGACGTCGGGCATGGCGTCGATCATCGGTCCCGTCGAGAACTCGAGTGCGCCGGCGAACGCGAAGCCGTTGACGGTCATCGCTTCGCCGTAGCGACCCTCGAGTGCGAGTTCTTCGACTAGTTCGGCCATCGGCGCGATCCGTTCGCAGGCGGAGACGTCGGCGTCGGCGCTGAACGACTGTTCCGGCGGCGTGTAGACCAGTGCCGACCAGTCGAGTTCGTCGCGGGCGAGCAACTCGTCGTCGGTGTTGTCGGTGACGGTGACGCCACCGAGCATGCTCGCGCTGGCGTCGTCGAACGCGCCGGTGACCGTTACACCCGCGTCGCGGGCCGCCTGTACTCCGAGTCGGCAGGCCTCGATCCGTTCGACCGAGTCGGCGACGCCGAGCGCCTCGAGCGTCGCGAGTACCGTCGCGTTGGCCGCGGCGCTCGAGCTTTTGAGGCCGGAGGCCATCGGGACCTCGCTTTCGGTTCGGACGTGAGCGCCCACGTTCGCGGGTTCGAGACCGGCTTCGTCCGCGTACTCGTCGATCGCCATCGCTGCACAGCGTTCGACGAGCGTCGTATCGGCGTCGGGCTGGTCGGCGACCTCGCCGACGACGTCGCCGTCGTCGGTGAGTTCGACCGTGGCTGTCGTCTCGAGGTCGATCGCGAACGCGGAGCCGACTCCGGTCGCGAGCGCGTTGAGTACCGTCCCGGCTGCAGGAGCAACGGCGCGGCCGTCCATATTCGTACACTGGTGAACGGATACTTACGGCTGACGGTCGACGCAACGGAGGAGAACGCACCGCTTTTCCCCGATCCGGTCGAACGTCGGCGTATGGCTACTCGCAGTAACGTCGCCCCGAGTACGATCGGCGTCGACCTCGTCGACGGCGGCGTCGTCGTCCAGTATCTCGACGGGCGCGAGGTCTTCTACCACGGCCCGCCAGAACCCGTCGAGGGAGCGATCACCACGCCGCCCGGCAAAGACGTCCACGTGCTCGTCACCGAACCAGACGGCGTCGAGGGTGTGATGACCTACGTCAACGACCGCAACACCCACGACGAGATCCTCGAGACGACCGGCGTGGGTCGGGTCATGCTCGAAGAAAACGACGAAGAGGTCCTGTTTCCGGGTGTAACGGTCTCGACGGAGGCCTATTCGATCCGCATCGAGGCCGATCTCGAGACCGTCGACGGCCGGGTGTTCGTCTTTGCGGAGGACGAACTGAGCGAACACGCCTACGAACTGGTCGAGTCGGACGGGGAGTAGGATGCCGCTGCAGAAACCCTGGCGGGATCTCGACCGCGAGACCGTCGCGAGCGCACCCGATCGACCGGGCGTCTACGAACTCGGCGACGCGGACGGGACCGTCCTCTCTATCGATCACGGCGTGTTGCAGGACGAACTCAAGACGGCGCTGGCCTACGGCGATGGCGAACGGGTGCGCTGGACCGAGGCTCACACGCTGGATCAGGCCGAAGAACTCGCGAGCGAGCACCGCGAACGCCTCTGATCATTGAATGTAAGAGGGATCGGTGTCGTCACACCGTTTCTCGTGTTCGGCCGCGTCGGACTGCTCGTCGAAGAGCAACCCACAGTTTTCACACTCGTACCACGTGGCGTCGTCCCGCTCGGTCTGGACGACCATATCCACGGATGGTCGCGCGGACGCAAATGCGTTTCTCCGGCACGATTCGACCTCTTCGAGCGAAGCGACGTGACACTGCAGCCGAACGAGGACAACCCTCAAGACGGGTGGCCCAGAACTACCCGGTATGAGTGGATCGGACGCGGACTCGAGCGACGGCGTGTCGCTGACGGTCCAGGCCGCGGAGAAGCGAGACGCCGGACGTGGCGTCGCACGGATCCCCGAGATAGCACGCCGGCAACTCGGCGTCCTGAGCGGCGATACGGTCGTCATCGAGGGCGAAGAACGGACTGTCGCGAAGATGTGGCCGGCCGACCCGTCGGTCTCGGAAAACGTGGTCCAGATCGACGCCGACACCCGCGCCAACGCGGGCGTCCACGTCGGCGACACCGTCACCGTTCGGACGAAAGACAAGTCCGCGATCGGGGACGCCGACCGGGTGACGCTGCTTGCGCCGCCGTCGCTCTCCGACAGCGAACGCAAGGTCGCGAAACGGAAAGCGACCGAGAAACTCCGGAACCGACCGGTTCGAGCCGGTGAACAGATCCGAATCGAGGGCGTCGGTCAGGCACCGTTCAAGGTCGTCGATACGGATCCCGACGGCGACGTCGGTATCTCGAGCGGAACGACGATCCGGATCGTCAGCAGGGACGGCGGCTCGCTTTCGGCTTCGGGGTCGGGAAGGACCGAGGGCACTGGAGATGGGACGTCGACGTCCGCCAGCGGGCCCGAGGTCGAGGAAAGCGAGGGAGCGGGTTCCGGCGTCACCTACGAGGACATCGGTGGGTTAGACGAGGAACTCGAACTGGTCCGGGAGATGATCGAACTCCCGCTGTCGGAGCCCGAACTCTTCCAGCGGCTGGGCGTCGAACCTCCCTCGGGAGTGCTCCTCTACGGACCGCCCGGCACCGGGAAGACGCTGATCGCCCGCGCGGTTGCCAACGAGGTGGACGCTCACTTCGAGACGATTTCGGGCCCCGAGATCATGTCGAAGTACAAGGGCGAAAGCGAGGAGCGCCTGCGCGAGGTCTTCGAGGCGGCCGAGGCGAACTCCCCGACGATCATCTTCTTCGACGAGATCGACTCGATCGCCGGTCAGCGCGACGACGAGGGTGACGCCGAAAACCGGATCGTCGGCCAGCTACTGACGCTGATGGACGGTCTCGATGCCCGCGAGGAAGTGATCGTCATCGGCGCAACCAACCGTGTCGACACGATCGATCCGGCACTACGGCGAGGCGGACGATTCGACCGCGAGATCCAGATCGGCGTCCCGGACGAGAAAGGGCGCAAGGAAATTCTCGAGGTTCACACCCGCGGTATGCCGCTCGCAGACGACGTTAGCGTCGAGGGGATCGCTCGCCGGACCCACGGGTTCGTGGGCGCGGACCTCGATTCGGTCACGAGCGAGGCGGCGATGGCGGCGATCCGCGACCGGCCGACCGACACCGAGGACCGCGCGGAGTGGAACGGTGACCCGACCGTCGAGAAACGCCACTTCGACGAGGCGCTGGCGTCGGTCGAACCGTCCGCGATGCGGGAGTACGTCGCCGAATCGCCGGAGACCGACTTCACCGACGTCGGCGGCCTCGAGAACGCCAAATCGACCCTGCGGGAGTCCGTCGAGTGGCCGCTGACCTACGATCGGCTCTTCGAGGCAACCAACACTCAGCCGCCGTCGGGTGTCTTGCTGTACGGCCCACCAGGAACCGGGAAGACGTTGCTCGCTCGAGCCCTTGCCGGCGAGACGGACGTCAACTTCGTCCGGGTCGACGGCCCGGAGATAGTCGACCGCTACGTCGGGGAAAGCGAGAAGGCGATCCGAGAGGTATTCGAACGGGCTCGCCAGGCTGCACCGTCGATCGTCTTCTTCGACGAAATCGACGCTATCACGGCCGCTCGCGGCGAGGGACACGAGGTCACCGAACGCGTCGTCTCGCAACTGTTGACGGAACTGGACGGGATGCGCGAGAACCCGAACCTCGTCGTGCTGGCGGCGACGAACCGCAAGGACGCCATCGACCCCGCGCTGTTGCGTCCTGGTCGGCTCGATACCCACGTACTCGTCCCCGAACCGGACCGCGAGGCCCGCGAGAAGATCCTCGAGGTCCACGCTCGCGGCAAGCCGCTGGCCGAGGACGTCGACATCGCCGATCTCGCGGCGGAACTCGAGGGGTACACCGGTGCCGAACTCGAGGCGCTCGTCCGGAACGCCTCGATGAAGGCGATCCGCGAGGTGGCCGAGAAGTACGAACCGGACGAGGCGAACGAGAAAGCCAACGAGGTGGTCGTCGAACGCCGCCACCTCGAGGCGGCCCGCGATTCGGTCGACGTCTAGTTTTCGGCGTCTGTTTCGATCGGTTCGTCCTCGACGACCGGCGACTCGAGAACGACCGTCTCTCCTGCAGTCATCGAGTCGCCCTGTTCGACCGCGAGGTCGTCGATTTCGACAGACGGCGGGAAGAGAAGGTCGACGCGGCTACCGAAGGCGATGTGGCCGAGTCGGTCGCCCCGCTCGAGTTCGTCGCCGAGGTCGACGTAGGGGAAGATGCGGCGGGCGAACGCGCCGGCGATGAACGTGACCGTGGCGTCGCCGGTTGTGCCACCGTTGCCGTCGGCTCTGGTCTCGAGTTCGACGTCCGGCAGGTTCGGCGACTCCGCGTCCGTCTCGAGTTCGACGTGGACGCGTTCGTTCCGGTCGGACTCCTTCGAGAACGCGGGTCGATTAGCGCCGGAGACGTGTTCCAGATCGGTGACGGTGCCGGCGAACGGTGCACGGACGACGTGGACGTGCCAGACGTTCATGAAGACGCCGAGGCGGACGCGGTCGTCTTCCTCCCGGAGGACCGAGACCGTGCCGTCGGCGGGTGAGACGACGCCGGTCGGTGGCGGCGTCCGCTCGGGGTCGCGGAAAAACGCGAGTGTTCCGGCACCGAGCGCGAGCAACAGGAGGCTCGCGCCGACGCTGAACACGAAGGTAAACGGTGCAGCGAGCAGGGGGACGATGGCGTACTTCCAGCCCCCCGGCGCGACGTTCATACTCGAAGGGACGACGGCGAGTCGTATGGTCGTTACGGACGGGAAGAGAAGAGATCGGAGAGACGAGAGAGTCGGTCAGTTTACGGCCTCGATCGAGAGGCGAATGCGATTCGCGAAGACGTTCATGTCACCGGTCGCGTGATCGCTCTTGCTGACGAACGCGGTGACGCCCGCATCCTGGGCTTCTTCGACCAGCGGCTCGAGCGGGTTGCCGGTAAAGAGGACGAACGGGAGTTCGTCGGCGAGGTCCTGGAGGGAGGCTGCGAGTTCGATCCCACTTTCGTCGACGAGTTCGTAGCTCGCGATCACGCAGTCGAACGCGGTCGATTCGAACGCCGACCGAGCTTCCGCCGCTGTTGTCACCGTTTCGACATCGTATCCGTGTTCTGACTCTAACGTCTCACTGACGTGTTGGGTCATAAAATCGCTGTCGTCGACGAAAAGAACGGTATATGGTGACATTAGAAATACAACTCGCCCGGTTTCTTATAAATCGTTTGGCAACATGCATGTCAGCTTACGAACGGCCGTCGAACCGGCTGGTATCGCGGGTATCGGCACGGCCTAACTCGGTCAGTCCCAGAACGATTGCGTGCGCGCGTACTCGCGCTCCTTCGAGAGAATGTCCCGGTAGAACTCCGACTCGTCCTCCCGGAGTTTGTTGATAATCTGGGCCGCGTTGTGCGGACCGACACCGCGGGCTGCCATCGCGATCACAGCCTGCTTGCCGTGGCTCTGGACGAGACTTGCTGCCCGGTACGCCCGTTCGGTCATCTTCTCCTGGTCTTCGTCTTTCTCCTCGGCACGGACTGCCTGGACGACCTCGTCGGCCCACGGGTTCAACGATGCGATCCGGGTCGAGCCACACTCGGGGCACTCGGGCTGGTCACGAACTCGCTTGACTTTCGTCCTGACTTTCCAGTCCTTGCAGTGGGTACACAGCAGGATGACTCGGTCGTCCTTGATCCGTTCCCGGACCGTCTCGATGACGCTCGCATCCGCGTTCTCGGGAGCGAGCAGTTCCTTCCCCGACGAGGACCGACCGCCCTGCCCGACTGGCGTCCGCCCGCGGTGGGTCACGAGTTCGATCTCCCCCGACTGGATCCCCTCGAGAACCGCACTCGCGCGTTCGACGTCTAAGTCCTCGTGAAACACCTCACGGATCGACTCCTCGTACATCGGCGTGTCCTCGAGCGCAGCCAGCAGCCGCTCGTTCGAGATTCGGCCCGAACTCCCGCCCTGCCAGCGTTTGAGCGCGCCGAACTTCGCGGAAACCTGTGCGAGTCGGAACGCGAGGGCGTCGGAGTTTTTGAGTCCGAGTTCGACCATCGGCTCGACGTGGTCGGGGTCGGTCTCCTCTAACACCTCCAGGACGTCGCTGGTCGCGATCGAAGTCGGCACCTCGAGTTCGATCCGGTAGGGATCCGTCTCGAGGCCGACCGACGACCCGGCTCGCTGGCCAAGCAACGAGGAGAGCACCCGTCCCAGCGTCTCGTTCGCCGTATGGCCGTAGCAGGCGTTGACGACGATGGTCCGGCCCTGACGCTCGAGGACGATCCGGTCGGCCGTCGGCATCGGCGACTCGCTGTCGACGTGGCGCTCGAGTTGCTCGCAGGCCTCCGTGAGCGTGTACTCGTCGGCCGGGTAGCGACCTGCGAGTTCGCGGCCGACGGCGGTGGCGTCGGCACCTGTCTCTAACTGCGGCTGTGCCACGGCCCGAATATCGCCGACCTCCTGCGCTACTGCCGCAGGAACCGGAATCTCCTGACCGATCCAGGAGGGGACCTCCCCCGCGGGGTCCTCGATCGGGCTGACCTTCACCCGGGCTTCCTCGTCGTCGATCTCACTGATCCGCCACATCTCACCGCGCTGGACGAAGATCTCGCCGGGTTCGGCGAAGTTGACGACGAACCGTTCGTCCAGGGTCCCGATCTGGCCGCCGGAAGCGATGTCGTGGACCTCGTAGGTCTCCTCGTCGGGGATCATCGAGAGGTTCGAGTAGACGTACTGCCAGGTGCCGCCGCTGGTCTCGAGTCGATCCTCGCCCTCGTCGAGCCAGAGGATCCGATTTCGACTCAGTTCCGAGACGACCTCGCGGAACGTTTCCTCGGGAAGGTCGCGGAACGGATACGCCCGCGAGACAGTCTCGTAGGCCTCGCGAAGAGGGGTATCGCCGCGACTCTGGACGATCCCTGGGATCTGGTTCGCGACGACGTCTAAGCTCCCCTCGTGGATCGCTGCAGGTTCGACTTCGCCCGCGCGAGCGCGACGCGCGATGGCCAGCGCCTCGAAGGTGTCGTCGGGCCTGGTCGTCACGATGGTGCCGCTCGAGACCTCGTCCTGCCGGTGGCCCGCTCGTCCGATCCGCTGGAGGAGTCGCGTGACCTGGCGCGGACTCTGGTACTGGATCATGTGGTCGACGCTGCCGACGTCGATCCCGAGTTCCATAGAGGAGGTACAGAGCAGACCATCCAGCTCTCCCGCTTTGAACCGGTCCTCGACGTCGATCCGTGCCTCCTTCGAGAGCGATCCGTGGTGGACGCCGATCGGCAGGTCGAGTTCCTTGAACCGCGATCCCAGGGCTTCGGCGGTCTGGCGCGTATTGACGAAGATCAGCGTCGATTCGTGTGCCGCGACTATGTCGCGAATCAGCCGGACGTGACTCGCGGTGTCGGATTCGGTCATCAGCTTCCCCGCGAGTTGCTCGTCTTCTTCGGTGATCTCGGGTTCGCGAACCGTCACGTCGACGTTGCTCCCGACATCGATCTCGCGGATCTCGCAGGGGCGACCGCCGGTGAGAAAACCGCCGACCTCCTCGGGATCACCGACGGTCGCCGAGAGGCCGATCCGCTGGAACTCGCCCGCGAGGTCGCGCAGTCGCTCGAGGCCGATCGCGAGTTGCGCACCGCGTTTCGAGGCCGCGAGTTCGTGGACCTCGTCGATCACGACGTGGGAGACGTCCTGCAGGGCTTCGCGCAACCGTTCACCGGTCAACATCGCCTGCAGGGTTTCGGGCGTCGTCACGAGCACGTCCGGCGGGTTCTTCGCCTGCTTGCTGCGCTGGTAGTCGGTCGTGTCGCCGTGACGGACGTCGACCTCGAGGTCGAGATAGTCGCCCCACCACTCGAGGCGTTCGCGCATGTCGCGGTTGAGTGCCCGCAGCGGTGTGATGTAGAGTGCACTGAACCCCTCTGGTGGCCCTCCTTCTGCCACGAGGTCGTCGAAGACGGGCAACATCGCGGTCTCGGTCTTGCCACTCCCGGTGGGTGCTATCACGAGCGTGTTCTGCCCGGCGGCAAGCGGGGGGATCGCCAGTCGCTGTGGTGCAGTCGGCGTCGAGAAGCCGCGTTCGGAGAGCGCCCCACGAACCGTCGAACCGAGGTGCGTAAAGGCCGCGACGTCCCCGTCTGTCATCGATCCGGCCTAGGGGCGAGCGGCGCATAAGAGCCACGTTCCGCAACTCGCCAACGACGTCGTGTCCGAACCGATCACTCTCGTTCGTCTTCGTCTCCTTCGGCCTCAGTCTCGCCGTCGTCGACGAGTTCGTCGGCGACCTCATCGTCGACGGACATCTCGCCCGGTTCGGGAACGTCCTCGTTCGCTCGCTCCGCAATCTCTTCTGCCGACCGTTCTTCGTCCGTCATATCGACCGTCGTCTCCGCGTCATCGACGACGTCGGTGACGTCTTCAGTTTCCTCCTCGGTTTCAGTCTCCTCCCGGTCGCCGATCGGAATCGACTGGAACTCGCCCGAAACGGCGTCGGTCGTCCCCTCGCGCAGTTCCTCGGCCGTCGGTGTGCGGTCCTGAATCTCCTCGAGCGATGGAATAGAACGGTCGGTCACGTACCGCGAGACGAGGTACGCGACCGCGAGGACACCGAGCGCGAGAACGAACAGTTTTCGAGCGATTCCCGTCCGCGAACTCGAGTCGACCGACCCACTCGAGCGGGGCTCTGACGACTCCGCCTCTCGACTGCGAGATCGAATGCGCATCGGGACCCGTACACCCTCGAGGGGGAAGTCGATTGGGGTGGCAAACGTAGCGGAGCGAAAACGACGGGGTATGCCGTCCCTACTCGAGGGTACGCGGCTCATATATAGGGGCTGGTGACAGGTGGTTCGATACATGACAGGTAACGAACGACGACTGTCACACTTTCCGAACGACCGAGACGGTGCGACAACGGTTCGAGGTGATGAGACGTGACGCAATCCCACGGCGGACAGCCGCTTTTTACGGCGTTGTTTCTCGTCGTCCTCGGTACTGCCTTCCTCGTCGGGATGGTCGCAGTCGGAGCGGTCGCGGGGTCGCCTGCGGGCGATTCCATGCCGACCGCAGTCACGGCAGGTGAGGACCGGTCCGAGTTCGCTCCCACGGCGACGTTACAAAGCGGCGTCAGCGAGGAGGAGTTCGTCGAACCGGTGCCCGAGGAAGGCGATCCGTACTTCGAGGCGGAAGCGGACGACGGGAGCTGGATCAGCTACGTCAACCCGCGCGACGCGTACCGCAGTCCGTACCTCGGCGAAGGCTCGGGCAAACTCTGTGTCACGCTGTTAAACGAGAACGGTGATCCCGTCGTCGGCGAGAGCGTTCCCGGCACGACCGTGACGGTCGAGACCGGCGAGGAACTCGAGTGGCACAGCGATGCCGACCCGTTCGTCGTCGAGTACCCGCTACCCGAGAACTACGACCGCCCGCTCGACGCCGACCAGTTCGGCACGACCGACGACCTCCCACAGGGAGACGGCTACCTCGACTCACACTGTCTCGAGTGGCACGGACTCCCCGAGGACGAGACGGTCAACTACGGTGAGGTCGAGGTCGAAGGCGAGAACGCCGACGACGTCGAGGTCGTCGGGTACGTCCAGCAAGCCCACGATAGCTGGGACAGCGACGTCGATCCGATCGAGGCCGCCGAACCGTACGAGGAGGCGGGCGGCTGGACCTACTACGAGGGCGGCTCGCACGGTCAGGCCGTCGTCGTTCTCCAGCTCGACGGTGACGGCGACGCAACCGGCGGTGAAACCGACGATAGCGACGGGTCGGACGACTCGAGTTCCGACGATAACGGTGGAACCGACAGTTCGAACCCCGACGACACTGGCGCTGACGAAACGCCCGGCTTCGGCGCAGTCGCCGTCCTCGTCGCACTGCTCTCGGTGCTTGCTCTCCGCTCCCGGCCGGAGTAACGGTCCCTCCGTGGACGGGACTCACCGCAATGCCGCCGGAACCAATTAGGTTTTGACCGTCGCCTCGAGACATCCCATAAATGCCACCCAGTAATCCAGACGGGGACGAACCGCGCGTTCCGGTCGTCTGCCCCGACTGCGAGACGACCTCGCGGGTTCCGCTCTCCGATCTCGCCGACTCGATCGAGCGACACAACGACCAGCTACACGACGGCGAGGACGTCGCCGAAGTCGACCCAGACGTCGCCGACAGCCTCGCCGACCTTGTCGCAACCGACCTCGGCCTGCTCGAGGAAGAGTAGCCTACGGTTTCAGCAGCGAACGAATTCTCGAGACGAGCGACCGATCCGCGTCGTGATCGTCGGTCCGCCTGTCTCCGCTTCCGTCACGACGGGTGACGACGCCGTCCTCGTCCGGCTTGTCGTCGAGTCGAACGTCAGGTCGTTTGGAGTCCATACCAGTCGTTGCTCGTGGAGTACAGACAAGCACGTGCTTGCGAGTGAGCGGTCGCCGGCGCGAATCGTTTCCGTCGGCGCATTCTTTATCGCTTCTCGGCGAGACGCATCCCCTATGGCACGAGCAACGCACGACTGCGTCTGCGGTGCCGTCCTCCGATTCAAACAGGACATGGAGAAAGAACCGGGTACCGTCTCGCCGACCTGGCGCTGCAAGGACTGCGGGACGCAGATTCCGGGAACGGTCGCCGAGATGATCAGCCACCAGGACCCCTCCTGATCGCTTCCAGCGGTCGCGATCCCGTTCCTTCTTGACCGGGCGTCGATTAGACGAACGTATGACTTCGGACGATTCCGACCCAGAGGAGGAGACGACCCAGCGAGCGTCTCCGATGGGCTTCGAGAGCTTCGAACCCGGCCCCGACTGGTTCGAGGCCGACGACGAGGCGGTACTCGAGGTACTGCGGGAGAACCACAACTTCGCGCCGAGCCACGTCGACGAAGCGGGCGTCTGTCGCGGCCGAGACGCCGCCCACCGCTGTCGCGTCCTCGCGGATCACGGACTTCTGAAGAAAGTCGCGACCGGCATGTACGATATCACCGACCTCGGCGAGCAGTTGCTCGACGGCGAGATCGAACCAATGGATCTGCCGGACGCCGAAGAGGACGACTCCTGAGCCAGCCGTCACTCCCGAACGGCCCGTATCCGTTCCAGGGACTCCTCCGAGAAGTTGCGTTCCATCAGCGGAACGTCGTACTCGTAACACCAGTACGTCACGAGCGACGGATGGACGCCGGTGAGTAGGCCGATCCACCACAGCGTCCGCTCTCGCTCCCAGAACAGTTCCTCGAGTCGGTCGCGGTCCGGACGCCGGTCGACGAGCGAACGGTATTCGCCATCCGCCTCGTCATCACCTGGTGTGATGATCCCTTCTTTCTCCAGTAGATACGCGGTGACGAACGGTTCTCCGAGACTGGGGACGGTCCGGTCGACGTCCTCGGCGTACAGCGCGTCGTGGATCGTTTTCACCGCTTCGTACGGGTCGGCATCGTACACTTCGTCCTGCAGTCGCTCGACGTGCGTCGTGACTTCGTCGGCTGGAGGACCGGTCGCTTCTTCGACGGTTTCCCACTGAACTGGGTCGAATTTACCCATCTCTCCACAAAGTATAGCCTATCACATAAATATTGTCTGCTCAACACTTCTCACCGATCAGGACACCGACGCCGGCGGCCGTCGTTTCTCGGATTCATCCGTTGCAGTCGTCGCCTCCTCCTCGAGCGTCTCCTCACCCAGCAACGCGTCGATCACGTCCGTCGCCGCTGGCCCGTACAGCGGTCGATTGTCGTTTCCACAGCGGTCGTCCATCAGACAGGCGGGACAGCCCTCGTCGCGACCGCAGTCGCAGTCGACGATCAGTTCTCGAGCACGTCGGGCGACCGCCTCGTACTCCTCGTAGATCCGCCGCGAGAAGCCGACGCCGCCCTCGACGCCGTCGTAGATGAACCACCCGCTCGTATCGGGCGTCTCGGGGAGGCGGTTGGTCGCCAGTCCGCCGAGATCGTTCGCGTCGACGGTCAACTCGAGCGGCGTGACGCCGATCATGGCGTGTTCGATGGCGTGGATGCCACCGAGGTAGCCGTGCAGTCGCGGCGGCAGGTCCTCACACTCCTCGTTGTGGTACTCCGAATGGGCCTCCGTTACGGCCCGCTCGACGTCGGTGGGAACCTCCGCCCAGCATAGTTGGGTTCGCATCTCGAGCGGCCCCAGTCCCGTCTCGAGGCCGATAGCGCGAACGTCGCCGGTGTCGATCTCGCGTCTGGTGTACGTGGGATAGCGGACCGTCACCGTGCCATAGCCCCAGTTGAGCCGGAAGCCGCTCTCGAGTTCCCGCGACTCGTGAACCTCGGTGTCGTAGATCGCAACCTGGCGCTGTGACTGGGTGTAGTAGTCGACGTCGACCGGCTCGAGTTTGACGTACGGCTGTGGCCTGTCCTCCCTGAACTCCCGGACCTCGTACTGGTCGCCCTGGTAGAGCACCGTCGCTCCCACGTGGTAGTCCCGATAGGCCCGTGCCTTCCCGATGGGCTCGTGATCGATCGTCTCGTCGCCGGCCACCCTGACCTCGACGGAGTTCCCGCCGGAGGCGTAGATGTCCACCTCGTTCTGCGGACGGTCGCGTCGAGCGTAGGTCACGCCGCCCTCGATCGATCCCTCGAGGTCGCCAGTCCGATGGCCGTACTCGACGGCTCGCTCGAGTCGCTCCAGGCCGCCGAGGAGGTCGGCGTCGTCGCGGGTGACGGGCAACTCCTGGGCGGCACAGCGGAGGTGCTCGAGGAAAACCGGGTTGTTCGCGAGGTCGACGACGGCGTCCTCGGGGTCGCCCTCGAGGAGGTACTCCGGGTGGTTGCAGACGTACTGGTCGAGGGTCGCGTGATCCGGGACGAAGACGGAGAGGGCGTCGCGGCGGCCACGCCCCGAGCGACCGATCCGCTGCCAGAAGGAGCTCCGGGAGCCAGGATACCCCATCAGGACGGTGCCGTCGATACCGCCGACGTCGATTCCGACCTCGAGGGCGCTGGTGGTCGCGACGCCGTCGAGTTGCCCGGATTTGAGTCGGCGTTCGGTCTCGCGGCGTGATTCCTTGCCGTGGCCGGCGTTGTACGGCTCGAGATCGACCCCTCCGTGGTAGGGAAGCGTCGGATTCGCCACGTAGTCGGTCGCCCGGTCGACGGCCAGTTCCGTCTGTTTGCGCGAGTCACAGAACAGCAACGACGGGACGCCGTGATAACAGCAGTGCGCCCACAGCTCCGGTCCCTCGACGGTGGCGGGACGTTTGCTCGGTAGGGCGTCGTCGCCGTCCTCGTTTCCGTCGCCACTACTCCCGTCGTCGGACGGCGGCTCCCAGAATACGAGGTGTCTGCGGCCGTTCGGCGAGCCGTCCTCGTCGACCACCGTCGCCGGTTCGCCCGTCAGCGCCTGCGCGTGGTCGCCCGGATTTCCGATGGTCGCACTCGTCAGCACGTACTGAGGGTCGCCGCCGTACCAGTCGATCACGCGCTGAGCCCTACGGAGAATCCAGGCTGCGTGCATGCCGCTGATCCCCGTCCACGAGTGGGCTTCGTCGACGACGATCAGGTCACAGTTCGCGTGAAAGCGGGCCCAGCGGTGGTGTCCCTCGAGGTACTGGTTCAACCCCGCGACGTTCGTGATGACGACGTTTGCCTCCTCGCGGATTCGAGACTTGTCCTCCGCGCTCGTATCGCCGTCGTAGACCCCGACGGTGACGTCAAGCGCCAGTTCGTCGAACAGGTCCTCGAGTTCCCGTTCCTGGTCGCGGCTGAGTGCCTTCGTCGGGTAGACGATCAGCGCACGCACCTCTGGGTTCTCGAGTGCGCGGCGAGCGATCTCGAGCCCGTAGACGTAGGTCTTCCCGGAGGACGTAGAGGTCGCGACACAGACGTTCTCACCGTCGGCGAGCGCCTCGAGCGCCTCGGCCTGGTGGCTCCAGGGGTCGACTGCGAGCCGGGCCGCCAGCTCCGCCGGGAGGACGGTTTCGGCGGGGACGTGGTTGGCCGACTGCGAAGGAAGCGTGATTCGTTCCTCGAGCTGTCCGCTGTAGCGCTCACGCGGGTAGCTCTCCCGGAGTTCGTCGCCGGTGAGCGCGAGGTCGTCGGTAGCGTCGTGATCGGTATCCATGCTAGAAGTCGGTCAGGCCGGTCTGGGTGGTTCCGTGGTCGTCTGTCGATTCCGTTCGAGCGGGCTCCGGATCGGCTTCCTCGATGGCCTCGTGGACGGCGGCCAGTTCGCGAATGTCGGCCTCACAGTAGCGGCGGGCGCGGTTCCAGTCGACGTCCTCGTCGTCGCTCGAGGACTCGAGCAGCCGCCGAATCCGTTTGCCGAGCGTCCGGCCGTCGATCGGTTCCGCGTCGCGTTCCTCGACGCGGCCGAGTGCCGTGGCGACGTCCTCGAGGCGGTTCGTTCGACCGGGGAGGACGGCGTTGTCCCGCCGGACGGCCCAGTCGTAGAGGTCGTACTCGAACACGTCCTCGCGCCAGAACTCGTGGAAGGCGGGCGCGTACTCGGCGACGAACCGCTCGAGGTGCTCGAAGTCGAACTCGTGGCCGTTCCAGGCGACCAGCGCGGGCCGGTCGTATTCGGCGGCCAGCCAGTCGACGAACTCCCGGGTTGCACGGCCAGGGTCGTCTTTCGACGGGGAGGTGTCGACGAAGTCGACGTACGCATCGCGAGCAGGGTCGTAGACGCCGATCAACCAGACGACAGTGGGATGCAGACCGTCCGTCTCGATGTCGACGAAAATCGGCGTTCGATCGGCGGGCGGGACGGGGTCCTCGGTCCGACGGACGACACGCCCGTCCACGAGCGCCCGCGCACTCTCGCGGATCGTCCGCGCCGTCGTGGTCCCAATCCCGCGTACCGACTCGAGGTCGTCGACCGACGCCTCGGCGACCGCCGCTCGACGGTCGTATCCCTGCTCTCGGAGTCGATCGGCCGTCGAGGGGCCGACGCCCTCGAGCGCCGTCAACCCGAACCGATCCGCAGGAACCGACGAGACGGCAACCGAACCGTCCTCTCCGCAGGTGAGACAGGCGAGTTCGGCCGAACCCGCGCGTCGAATCGGCCCGAGACCGCGAACCGGGAGGCGAACGCGCTCGCCGTCGACGATGGCGGTCCAGACGTGATCGTAGTTCGCCTCGAGCGCGCCGGTGAGAAACGTCGTCTCGGCCGATCGGATTCGAGCCTGATACCGGCCGATCGCGTCCCGTCCCTCGAGACCGACCTCGAGCGAGATACGATCCGTCTCGACCGTCAGGTCATCACAGACGACGTAGTCCGCGCCGGCCGGGGCCCGGTCCTCGAGTGCTGTCGTCGCGGTCGCGAAGACGACGGTCTGTCCCGCGACCGTCTCCGTTCGGAGGTCCTCGGCACCAGCGGCGTGGACGACAGAACCGTCGAACGATCGGCGGAGACGACTCGCGACCCGCGGATCGAAGCCGTCACGGACCACGTAGACGAGGTCAGGTCCGAAGTACGTGAGGAGGTCCTCGAGCGCCCGGTCGCTTCGCTCGGCCAGCGTCTCACACTGGACGGAAAGCAGGGTTACACCGCTACCGGCCGTCATAGCAGGGTGGTTCGACCGGGCGATGGTAAATGTTCGTACCTGGGACGAGTCTCACGCGTCCTCGGCGACGGCCTCGGGTGCGTGATCCTCGATGAAGCTGACGACCGCGTCGCCGCCGAGGAACCCGTCGGCGACCTCCCCGACCGGTTCGCCATCCCGGAACAGGACGAGCATCGGGACGGACCGGACCTCGAACGCCTCGAGCAGTTCGGGGTCGTCGCCGGGATTCGCCAGCCCCACGGGGATATCCGTCGACCGGGCGACGTTCCCGAGTACTGGCTCCATCGACTGGCACTTCGGGCAACCGCTCGTGTAGAGTTCGACGAGCGCCACGTCGTGGTCCGTGACGAACCGCTCGAGGTCCTCGCTGTCCTCGAGTCGGACGGGCTTCGGGCTCATACCCGACGTACGCGTCCAGTTCAGATACGGCTGACGGATGCGAACGGAAAACCGTTATAAAAAGGGCATTTATCGCCTGGGCACCTAGGGGCGTCGATGAACCGATCGAAAGCACACGACGGGCGAACGGACCGTCGCAAGTCGACGCTGTTCTGCTGGGAGTGTGACCACGCCAGCCCGATCGACGGCGACTGGCTCCGGCAGTCGCAGGACGGACGCGTCGCCTGCATCTGTCCCGTCTGCGAGACGACGATCGTCGAGCAGCCCGGAGAAAGCGTTTCTTCCGGGAAAGTTCGGTCGGACGAACGACGAACGGTGTCTTCTCAGTAGGTTCGTTCGATCGTTGGTCAACCCCTTCTGACACCATTGGTGAATAGCTCTGGCGGTCGCGACCCGATACGAGATTTCTCGAATTTCGTCTTCAATTTTCGTGCGACGACAACCCCGCTCGCAGATATTGCGCCAACATTTTATAATCGTCCAGGTTTGAGATCATTCTCAGATATTCGCCCACAACAGTAGAGTTTTAGTGGTGGGAACTGTGGTCTTATCCGAACAAAAGATGGCAAACGGAAAGCTGACTTCGGCAGAACAGGACGTACTGGACGAAATCGAGGAAAACGACGTCGACTTCCTCAGGCTCCAGTTTACGGACATCCTGGGAACGGTCAAGAACGTCGCTGTTCCGGCCCGCCAGGCCGAGAAAGCCTTCACCGAGGGAATCTACTTCGACGGTTCCTCGATCGAGGGGTTCGTCCGCATTCAGGAGTCGGACATGCGTCTGGTTCCCGACCCGGACACGTTCGCGATCCTCCCGTGGAGACAGGACGAGGAGAGCGCCGCAGCCCGGATGATCTGTGACGTCTACGACACCTCGACGGACGAACCGTTCGAAGGTGACCCACGCTACGTCCTCAAACAGGCCATCGAGCGTGCAAAGGACATGGGCTACGAGGTCAACTTCGCACCCGAACCCGAGTTCTTCATGTTCGAGGAGGACGAGGACGGCCGCGCGACGACCGAAACCGCCGACCACGGCGGCTACTTCGACCTTGCGCCGAAAGACCTCGCGAGCGACGTCCGCCGGGACATCATCTACGGCCTCGAGGACATGGGCTTCGAAATCGAGGCCAGTCACCACGAGGTCGCACGCGGCCAGTACGAGATCAACTTCGAGTACGACGACGCACTCTCGACGGCGGACAACGTCGGGACGTTCCGGACCGTCGTCCGCGCAATCGCCGCCCAGCACGACCTGCACGCCACGTTCATGCCCAAGCCGATCCCGAAGATCAACGGCTCGGGGATGCACACACACATGTCGCTGATGACCGAAGACGGCGAGAACGCCTTCCACGACGAGGACGACGAGTTCGATCTCTCGGAGACGGCTCACTCCTACCTCGCCGGTATCCTCGAGCACGCGCCGGCGATCACCGCCGTGGCGAACCCGACCGTCAACAGCTACAAGCGCCTGGTCCCGGGCTACGAGGCACCGGTCTACGTCGCCTGGTCCGACCGCAACCGTTCGGCACTCGTGCGAAAGCCAGCCGCCCGCGTTCCGGCCGCCTCGCGCGTCGAACTGCGCTCGCCCGACCCGTCGTGTAACCCGTACCTCGCTTTCGCCGTCATGATCCACGCCGGTCTCGACGGCATCGAGAAGGACCTCGAGTGTCCGGACCCGATCCGCGAGAACATCTACGAATTCGACGAACAGAAACGCGAAGAGTACGGTATCGACACGCTCCCGTCGAACCTCGGGGAAGCGGTCGACGCCCTGGAAGAGGACGAAGTCATCTACGACGCGCTGGGCGAACACGTCGCACCGAAATTCGTCGAGGCCAAGAGCCAGGAGTTCGAGGAGTACCTCGTCGACGTCTCCGAGTGGGAGATCGATCGCTACCTCGAGACGTTCTGAGGCGACTCCACTCATTCCTGTCAGGCATTTCGGCCGGTGGCCGTACCCCCACTTTCCATTCGACACACCAACCGTTGACGAGTATAGTAACAACTGAAACTGCTTGCACACCGATCGCACCACTGTCGTGCGACTGGGTACGCACTGACTTTCAGTGGCTACTATAGCTACGCCGGGACTGCGTCGACAGGAGTCTTACGCGACGACGTACTCTTCGCCTCGCTTCGCGACGAAATCGCGACTCGAGAGCGAGTTCAGCACGCTCAGAATGTCGATTTTCTTCATTGCCAGTGCCTCTCCGAGGTCGTCGATGGTCGCTCCGTCCGCTGCCTCGAGATAGATGTAGACGAGTTTCGCCTGTGCGGATTCGAGGCTCTCGGGGACCGACGCAACCGCTTTCGCGGAACGGTGTTTCTGTGTTTGCATTGTCATCTGGTCGGACCACGTTCTGGTATATAAACCGTCCTCTGGTTGGAATTATATCTACCTGTAGATCCTAGTATGAGGCGTGTACCCAGCCGTCAGATGTCGTATTGCTGTTTTCTCGAGTCGTCGAAAGACGGCTTTACGGATCTCCCCGCTCGAGGTGAACACGAATGAGTGAGGGAGAGAAACCGACACCGCCAGCGGATCTCGAGGACGACCTCTCCGAGGCGCTCGAGGCGCTCTCGAAGCGCGATCCGGAGACGATCGACGCGGTCGCGACGTACGTCTCCGAGCTGGCGGCGTGGGCCGAGTCGACGTCCGAATCCAAGTATCCCGACGGTGTCCCCGAACGAGCGACCGTCTCGAAAACCGAAATCGCGGGGACGACCTACCGCTACTACCAGTGGCGCGACGGTGACGAGATCAGGTCGGAGACGGTCGCACTCGACTAAGCTTCCCCGTAGACCGGAACCGCCGCGCCGCTGGTCACTGCGGCGGCGTCGCTACAGAGGAATCCCATCACGTCCGCGATTTCGGCCGGTTCGACCCACGAGTCGTGATCCGCGTCGGACATCATCTCCCGGTTCATCGGCGTGTCGATCACGCTCGGCATCACGCAGTTCGCCCGGACCGTTCCACGGTTTTCCTCGGCGAGCGTCTCGGTCAGCAGCCGAATTCCGGCCTTCGAGATGCGGTAGGGGCCGTCTCCTTCGCCGCCCTCGAGCGAGGAGCGAGCACTGACGCTGACGATCGCTCCCTCCCGTTCCTGGAGGTGTGGGAGCGCGTGTTTCGAGGCGAGAAACGCCGTCTTCAGGTTGACGTCTAGCAGGAACTCGAACTCCTCTCCGTCGGTCTCTTCGATCGGATCGCCGCCGCGCCAGGTGCCAGCAATGTTCAGCAGGTAATCGATGCGGTCGTGATCGTTGACGACCCGGTCGACGAGGTCGGCGACATCGCTCTCGTCGGTCAGATCCGCCTCGTAGAAGTGAGTTCGATCGTCGGGCTCGAGCAGGCTGTCCTCGTCGTCCGGTCCGACGACGTCGACGGCACAGACGGTCGCTCCTGCGTCGCGAAAGCGATCGGCGACTGCGCTTCCGAGCGCACCGCTTGCACCAGTGACGACCGCGACGGTCCCATCGAAATCGAACTCGAAGTCGCTCGAGGTCATACGCCGACAACCACGGCCGAACGGATCAATACCGGGGGCTACCCTACGGCGAACTACTCGGTAGCATGGCCTGCCTGAACCAGAACTCCGCGATCGCCTCGACTATCGACGCGTAGTCGCTGGGATCGGTCGGTTTGGTCAGGTAAGCGTTGGCCGCGAGGTCGTAGCTCTCGAGGACGTCTTCCGTAGCCCTCGAGCGGGTTAGCACGAGCACCGGCAGACGTGCGAGAACGCCGTCGTTCCGGATCGTCTCGAGGAACTCGAATCCGTCCATCCCGGGAAGACCCAGGTCCAGAAGAACCAGGTCGGGAACCGTTTTGGCGGCATCGTCACACCGGTCCTCGAGGCGGTCGACGGCATCGGCACCGTCGGAGATCACGGTCAGCATCACGTCGATTGAGAGTTCACCGAACGCTTCCCGAAGGAGTCGAACGTCTTCGGGATCGTCTTCGACGAGTAGTATTTCGAGCGGATCTTCGGTATTCGTCATCGATAGTCCATCACAGTGGCCTCCACGACGGCAGTTGTCCAGCGCACATCGATCGATGTACGTGTCTCGGTATTCCGTCAGGATAAGGACACATCCTATAAGATTTGGAAAATGCGTGTCGGACGTAACATTAGCTACGGACGGGACGGCGCTACGAGTCGCATCGCACTGAAATCGGCGAGCAACGTAAGTCCGACGCTCCGGTACTAGCGACGAATGCGACTGATCGCCCATCGCGGGTTCGCGTCGACGGCACCCGAGAATACGATCCGCGCCGTCCAGTCGGCAGCCGACCGCGCAGACGCCGTCGAGTTCGACGTTCGACGCTGTGGCTCCGGCGAACTCGTCGTCGTCCACGACGAAACGATCGACCGCGTCACCGACGGAACCGGTACCGTCACCGAAACGAGCCTCGAGGACCTCGAGCGCTACACCGTCCTCGAGTCGGACGAACGAATTCCGACGCTGGCGGAGATGCTCGAGGCCGTCCCGTCGACCGTCGAGATCAACCTCGAGATGAAGGCACCCGGTATCGCGGCGGACGTCCTCGCCGCGCTCGAGGATGCTGACCTCGAAAACCGCGTCGTGACGACCTCCTTTCTCGAGTCCGAACTCCGGGCCATCCGCGAAATCGATCCCGAGCAGCCGACCGGATTGCTCGCCAGTCGCCACCAGGAGCGACCGGTGACCACGGCGGTCGAACTCGACTGCGACGTCATCGGCGCGAACTACTGGCGCTGCCTGTCGACGCGACTCGTGCCGCGAGCGAAGCAGGTCGGACTCGAGATCCACGCCTGGTCGCTCGAGCGGTCGCTCACGGCCAAGTTGCTCGGGTTACGTGGCGTCGACTGCGTGTCGGCGGACCGGCCGCTCCGAATCTGATCACCCGTTCCCGCCGACCGTCGTCACCGACACCGTCCGGGTTCGCGGCCCGTCACACTCGACGAGCAGGATCGACTGCCACGTCCCGAGCGCGAGTTGCCCGTCCTCGACCGGCACAGTCACGTCCGGACCAAGCAGCGTCGCCCGGAGGTGCGAGTCGGCGTTACCGTCCAGCTGGTCGTGAGCGTGGCCCTCGTCAGGGACGAGATCCGAAAGAAACGACTCGAGGTCCTCGCGCAGTCGCGGTTCGTTCTCTTGAACGACGAGTCCGGACGTGGTGTGGCGGACGAACGCGGTGCAAGTTCCCGACTCGAGGTCGTCGGGAACGGCCTCAGCGACGCGGTCGGTGACATCGACGGTCGTCAGTCGCGAATCGGTCTCGACTGGAAACTCCATACGGGACATACGCGTCCCATCATCCCGTTGTTTGCGGTCGATGGGATCCGCTGAAGCGTTCAATATATGTTAGGAGACCGTCCGCTGAATACAGAGCATGGAGCAACACAGCGATCTCGTTTGTTTCACGACGAAGTCAGTGAGCCAGCCTAGCTCGCCCTTTCACTTAGCCCATCACCATTTCCGGAGCAAATGCGAGGAGAACCATGAAACTGACGAGGATACTAACTGCAAGTATTCGCAATATTCCTGCTAAACGTCGTCGGTCCGTAGGTAGAGATTCAGCGAACCCAGAGAAGGCGAGTGCAACACCCAAGATGAGCAAATTATGGGGACCATCGAGTAGAACACCAAAATACACCCAACTCATAAGGCAAATGAATGACGTGGACAAGAAAATGAACCCTATCGTTCGCCCATTTGGTTCATTAAACACTACTCTTGGGTGTAGTATCATGATATATCTTCTATTTACGTCAACTAAAGTATTTGTATGACTGAATCTGATCAGTGGTATTTCTTTTGTCTGTACTGAACAGTACTATAACAGGATAGTCAGCTCTCTACTCACGCTACATTCGCTATTCAGAACAATTCGGTGGACCCCAGTGCGCTCCGACAAATGTCCGAACGTTCAGTTATCACCGGTAGTGGTCGCTCTACGAGAATAACCATCGACAGAATAGGACTTCGACAGCGTCAGCCGTTACGCGATCCGCTCGAGTGCCCACTTCGCACGTTCGCGGACTGACGACTCCGGGTCGTCGCTTGCGAGCGTCTCGAGTGGCTCGCGTGCGTCGGTCACGTCGCCGTGGCCGAGCGCCGCACACGCGTTCGCCCGGACGCGAGGGTGATCGTCTTCGAGCGCAGCGAGCAAGCGTTCCTGTGGCAGGTCGAGCGATTCCCCGTCGTCCGCGACGCGGGCGAGCGTGATGGCTGCGTCGGCACGCGCTGCTGGCTCGTCGCGCTCGAGGACAGCCGCGAGTGCGTCGACGTGTTCCGAGAGCGCAGCGGGTCGTTCGGTTGCGACGGCGGCGAGACAGCGGACCAGTTCCGGCGTTGCTTCGTGTGACTCGTGGTCGGCGACGAAGGCAGCGATCACGTCCGTCGACGGTGCCACGTCGGTCGGCGACGCTACCGCGAGTTCGGCGAGACAGTACGCGACCCGGTCGAGAAAGGGGAGATCCGGTTGTTCGAGTAACGCTCGAAGTTTCGGTACCGTCGGCAAGCACCGTTCGGGGCGATCGTCGAGCGTCTCCTGGATCTGCTCGAGGGCGTCTCGCTGTGCGTCCGGACTGTGTTCGTCGAGTCGCGCGAGTACCGCCGGAACGTCGAGTTTCGACCCGGATTTCTGGCTCCGGTACTGTCCGACGGCCTTTCCCCCGTCCCCATCCATATCATCCGCTCAATATTCGATCTGAAATAAAAGCCTTCCGGATTTTAGTCCGAACTTATATCAACGAAATGAATCCTATGCGAGCCAGTCCTCGGGCTTGGTGTCGTAGTCGACGTCGTCGGCCGACAGGTGTTCGACGTCCTCCCAGGGGACGGTCTCGGTCGTCACCTCATCGCCGTCGTACCGGATCAGTTTCCCGCGTTCTTCGGCCTCGGGTTCGCGGTTGCGGCGTTTCGCGACTTCGACGTCGTGTTCGTCGACTTCCTTGACGATCGTCAGCAGGTTCACGGGCCGCCCCCAGAGTTCGAAGATGCGCTTGAGGGTTTCGCGTGCCTGACCCAGATCCAGCATGACGCCGTTGTACTGGTGGCCAAGCAGGAGTTCGTTGGCGTTGTTGTAGTTGCCGTCGTAGACCGCGATCGTCGGCTTCCCGAAGTTCGTGAACTGCAAGAGGAGTTTCTTCTTGACGTCCTCCGCAGCGTCGCTTGCCACGTGGAACTGCCCCGTCGCCTTCGAGTGCTCGTAGGTGAAGTAGTTGTTCTCCGTGATGAACTCCTCCGTGAGGAACTCGTCCAGGAAGGTGACGTCGTTGTGACTCTCCCGCACGTCGAACATCCGGTCCCAGCCGGCCGAAAAGTCCACGTCCTCGAGTGCCTCCTCGACCGACGAGTAACGGGCGTCGTCGAACAGGTAGCGACCGATTCGCTCGAGTTCGTTCTGGTTCACCCGGCTCAGGAACCCGCGGTTCTGCCGTTTGACCAACGAGTAGTGGCGCCGGGCGAGCCCCTCGTAGGTGAGCACCTTCCAGGGATACGTTTCGACGTCTATCTCACCGTCGTGGGCCGCCTCTAGCGCCTCGCCGTCGACCCACTCGTCGGGTAGTTCCTCGAGGTCGTCGAGCGTCTCGGACGTAATTCTGTCGAGCGACTCGGGTGGCTCGAGCGTCTCGAGCACGTCGTCGAAGTCGACGACGTCGGTGAGATTGCGCCAGGAGATCCCTTCGACGCGAAGCAGGCGCTCGAGGACTTCCTGTCGGTTGGTCGTGTTCTCGACGTACTCCCATAGCTCCATGCCGAGGCTGTAGGGATTGAGCCCGCCGGAGGCGAGGACTTTCGCCATGTGGTCGGCGTAGTTGAGGAACTCGTCGTCGCCGGCGAATCGCTCGTCGGTCATCATCGTCGACTCCCAGTAGGCGGCCCACCCCTCGTTCATCACCTTCGTCATCTTCTGGGCGGCGAAGTAGTACGCCTCTGCCCGCATCATGTCGAGTACGTCGCGTTGCCACTCCTCCATCTCGACCGCACGACCGGCTTCGTCGTCGTACTGTTTGCCGTGCTCGCGGACGAACGCGAGCAGGTCCTTCTGGGGTTCCTCGGGGAACGTAATCGAACCGTCCGCCTCCTCGAGTTTCTCGACCCATGCGTCGTCGAAGACCTCTCCTTTGATCTCGTCGGAGAGTTCGAGTTCGTCCAGTTTCTCCGCGAGGTCGGCGTCGAGTTCCTCGCTTGGACCGTCGACGTCCAACCGTCGCTCGAAGACCCGATGCTGGTCGATGTTGTCCTCGAGCGAGAGACAGTGATCGATCCACTTCTCGACCTCCGCACGGTCGATATCGGGATCGGACATGTAGTCGTCGATCGCTCGTGCGTGACGCTCGAGCATCGCGGCGGCGTTGACCTGCTCCTCGTCGGCGCGGCCGCTCGTGAAGAGGCCGAACCACTCGTTCTCCGAGAAGAAGTCGGAGTGGGCCTCGACGTGGGTGATGACGGCCTTCTGGTCGGCCAGCGTGTTCGACTCCTGGAGGAACGCGTGGGCCGGATTGTCGTTGTTGACGATCTCGAAGGCCTTCCCGCCGCCGTACTGCCCCTGTTTGCGCTGCTTGTCGTACTGCATCCCCCACCGCCAGTGTGGGTAGCGGCTCTGGAAGCCGCCGTAGGCGATGAGTTCGTTCATCTCGTCGTAGTCGATGATCCAGTACTTGACCGGGTAGGGCTCGAGACCCAGTTTCTCGGCCAGGTTGCGGGCCTCCTCGACCGGCTCTTTCAGATCGCTCGCGATCGCCTGTTTGCGGAACCTGTCCGCGTTGGAGTTGCGTTTACTCATGAAAACCACCGGCTTGCTCCGTTACTCATCCGTCTCACCCTCCGTGCTGAGGATCTCGTAAATCGCGTCGGTCACGTCCTCTTTGCTGTTGACGTACGCGACCGCGACCTCGTCGTCGTCCATCCCGAAGTGCCGCTCGAGTTCCTCGGCGTGGGTCGCGTTGATCGCGTTGCCGCTTGGCTGGGTCTCCACGTAGGCGTGGAGGTTCGCCGGAATCTGCTCCATCAGCGGGATCACGCGCTCTTCGGTGTCGTTCGAGGAGTTCTCGGAGTCACCTGCGGCGAAGACGTACCGGTTCCAGTCCGCCCAGGGGTACTCTTCGAGCAGTTCGGCGGCCAGTTCGTACGCGCTCGAGATTTTCGTCCCGCCGCCGGAGCGGATGCCGAAGAAGTCGTCGCGTTCGACCCGCCAGGCTTCTGCGTCGTGGGCGATGTAGACGAACTCGGCGTTGTCGTACTTCCCCTGGAGGTACCAGTCCAGCGGTGTGAAGGTGCGCTCGACGAGTTCGCGTTTCTTCTCGCGCATCGAGCCCGAGACGTCACGGATATTGACGACGACGACGTTCTTCTCTTTCTCCTCGATGATCTCGGGGTAGCGGTAGCGTTCGTCCTCGCGGCGGAAGGGGACGTGTTTGATCCCCTCCCGGCGGATCTGCTGCTGGACGGACTCGCGTTCGACGTTCGCCTCGAGTTCGTCGACCGAGTCCCACTCGTTGCGGTCGTCCTCGGGAATTTCGTCGTAGGCCTCTTCGATCCAGGCCATCGAGACGGGAATACTCTCGCCGCGGGCCCACTCGAAGACGTCGCGCGGGCCGAAGCCCTCGACTTTGCAGACCTCCTTGAGGAACTCCTCGTCGAAGTCCATCGCGAGCTTGCGCTTGAGTCCTTCCTTGAACATCCGCTCGAAGTCGAGCGTGCTGTCGGGACCCGTCCGAGTCATGTCGGTGAAGGGACCTTCCTTCTCCTCGATGACCTTCTTGCCCTTCGGGTCGAGGTCGAGGCCGAGTTCCTCGTCGAGTTCCTGGGCGAACTCCTCGGGGTCCATCTCGTAGTACTCGTGCTCGCCGCCCTCTTCGCCGGGTTCGTCGCCGTCGCCGTCGTCGTCACCCGGCTGTGGCTGTGGCTGGCCGACCGGCTGGCCGGTGTCGGGCGTTCCGCCGTCACCCTGCCCGACGCCGCCCTGGTCGCGCTGGTCGTACTCGAACTCCGGCAGGGAGACGATCTTGACCGGGATGTTGATCTGGTCCGGTCTGCTCCCGCCGAGTTCGCCGTACTGGATGAAGTCGGCCAGGTCCTCGCGGCGCTTTTCGCCCACTTCCCGGAATCGCTCGAGGTCGTCTCTCAGTCCCATCTGTAGCTCACCTGTCCCATGACGTGTCTGCTGGTCAGTTCCGCCGACGCCTCGGAGTAGTCGAACTCCTCGATCAGCGTCTCGATCGTGTTCTCCTTGACGGTCTCCGTCTCGGTGTCACTCGGCGGGTCGTCCCACTGCCGGGGGTCGAAGTCCTCGAAGGTCCGCCGGACGTCGTCCCAGTCGTGGCTCTCGAGGACGGACTTGATGACCGGGATCGCCGTGAGGTCGACGTCTTCGACGGAGAAGTCCTCGTTACGGTGCTCCCAGGCGTGGCGGTTCAGCGACGTGATCACCTTCTCGCGTCGGAAGTTTCGGACGCTCTCGCGGGGAAGGTTCCCTTCGTAGTCGGCCTCGGAGAACCGCCCGAGGTGTTCGACCTCGAACAGCTTCATCTTCAGCGGATCCGGCTCGACCCGCTCGCCGCGGTCGTTGTACAGCGGCTCCTCGGTCTCCCAGGCGTAGACGTGTTCGACGTACTCGGCGACGGTCTCCTCGTCGACGCGTTTGTCGTACATGATGGCCTCGATGACGTCGGCCTCCTGTCGGTCGTAGACGTAGTTCTTGACCGGGACGACCCGGTTCTCGAACTCCGAACGCTCGCCGGCCGAGAACACCGGCGCGTTCGCGAGCCCTTCGGCCATCGCGTTCAGAACGTCACGTGGCATGACGACGTTCTCGACCGGTAACTCCGCGTGATGGCGATCGCGGTCAGTCTGGAGCAGTTCCGCGAGCGTGTCTCGAGTGTAAGTAACCGGAATGCCGTGTTCGCCGTCGGCACCGTCGTCGTCGAAGTCGAACTCCTCTTTCTCCCGGCGGGTGTCGCCCTCCTGCAGATAGCCCTGATCGTATATCTTGGCCTTGTCGACGAGATCCAGCCCGTTCGGGAGGTCCTCCTCGTCCAACCGGGTGACGACCGCGTACAGCGCGGCCGCCTCGATTGCGTGTGGCGCGAACTCCTGGGTCCGGACGTCGCCGTCCTGATCCTTGATCGTCACCGTCACCGGCTCCCGGATACGTTCCTCGAGTTCGTCGTAGCCGTTTGCCTCCCAGACCTCGGTCTCGTTGGTCAACTCGCGGCGGATGAGTTCCGACTCGAGGCTGAGGTTGGTCAGGTAACCAAAGCGGTGCTTGTCGAGCCGTCGTTTGAGCGCCTTCAGCGGGTCCATCCCGTTGCGGTCGGCGTGCTGGTTCAGTTGTGCCTCGAGGTCGGGGTTCGAGATGATCAGCATCTGGGTGTCGACGTCCATCCCGATTCCCTTGTCGAGTTTGACGGACTGCTCGTCGGGGACGTTCAGCAGCTTCTGGAGCAGGTCGGCGTGCTGGGCTGCATCCTCGACGATGGTGAGGACGCCGTTCCCTTGCGACAGGACGCCGTCGTAGCTGAACGCCTGTGGGTTCTTGCGCCCGCGGGAGTCGAGTTCCTGGAGCATCCCGTGCATCCACGAGCCGACGAGTCGTTCCTTCGGTCGCCCCTCGTCCTCGCTGTGGAGGACGCCGACGCCCTGTCCGACGTCAACGACGTAGTTTTTCACACGGAGGTGGTTCTCGTCGCTGATCGCCGAGAACAGCTCTTTCTCGCCGTTCCGTCGGTACCGCTCCTCGAGGTAGTCGTAGGCCTCCCGCGAGAACGGGTCGAGTTCGGTGTCGACCCGGACGGGAACGTGGTCGTCGAGTTCGCCGTTCAGGTCCTCGAGGATTCGCTCTCGGACCTCCTCGGGGAAGGCCGACAGGGGATGGGTCTGGACGGGACTCTCGTACCAGTTCTGCTCGTCGCCTGCGGTCGGGTCGCTCCCGTAGCTCAGGCCGCGCTCGCCCGACTGGGCCGTCGCGACGTTCCACTCGAGCGTATAGCGCCGGCCATCCGGCGTCTTCGAGTACTCGCGCAGCCCGTTGACCAGACAGCGCTTGAGCTCCGACTTGCCCGTCGCGGTCGGCCCCTCGAACCAGATGATCTTCTCGTCTTTCGCTCGTCCGGCGGCGATCGACCGGAGGTCGTCGACGAACCCGTTCAGGACCTCGGTGTTGCCGAGGATGGCGTGTTCGCCGCCGTTGTGCGGATCGTCGAAGAAGCGGTATCGCTCCTTCTCCTCGCCCTCTTCGACGACGGTCCGAGTGCCTGCGGCCTCGATCGCCTCGAGCAGGTACTTCGAGGCGTGGGAGGCGATCGTCGGGTTCTCGAAGATCCGGTCGACGTACGCCGCGAGGCTCATCGGCTCCTCGTAGGTCGCCTCGAGTTCGCGGTCGGCCTCGGTGACGTAGTCGTTGCCGGTCATGTTACTCTTCGATCTCCGCTTTAGCGACCTCCGCGCCGGCGAACTCGAGCACTTCCTTCGCGCCGCCCTCGGAGTAGCCCTGCTCCATCAGCGCGTCGATCCACGAGGACCGTTCGTCGTCGTCGAACTCGTTGGCGCTGACCAGCGCGGAGAAGTTGATGTTGTGCTTCTTGTCCTCCCAGAGTTTGCGCTCTAGGGCGCGGCGCAGGCGCTCGTTGTCCTGCGGGTTGAACGCCTCGCCCTCTCGAGCGCGACGGGAGACCCAGTTACTCACTTCCTGCCGGAAGTCGTCCTTGCGGTCCTCCGGGATGTCGAGTTTCTCCTCGACCGACCGCAGGAACGTCTCGTCCGGTTCCTGCTCGCGACCAGTCAACTCGTCCTCGATCGTGTCGTCGTCGATGTAGGCCATGACGTGGTCCATGTACTTCTCGCCCTGGCGCTGGATCTCGTCGACGTCGTAGGCCAGTGCGTGGCGGACGTCCTCGATCGCCCGGTCCTTGTACTCCTCGCGGACCGTCTCCAGGTAGCGGTAGTAGGTCTCGAACTGATCCTCCGGAATCGAGCCGTGGTGCTCTAGGTTCTCCTCGAAGAAGTTGAACACCGTAAGCGGCGAGAGGAATCCGCGACTGCGGTGTTTCGAGTCCATGATCGCCTCGGCGATCTCGTCGCCGATGAACCGCGGCGAGATGCCGACCATGCCCTCGCCGATCTCGGCCTTCTGTTCTGCCTCCTCGCGGAGCTTCTTGACGTCGATGTCGTCGCCCTCGTCGATCTCGCCGTTGTACGCCTTGGCCTTCGAGAGGAGGTCGACCGTCTCGGCGTCGGGTTCCTCGATACGCGTGAGGACGCCGAACAGCCCCGCCATCTCGAGGGTGTGGGGCTCGACGTTGATGTCGGGGACGTCGGCGTTGTTGAGCATCTTCCAGTAGATCTGGGACTCGTCTTCGTAACTGAGGACGTAGGGGAAGTCGATCCGCTTGGTGCGGTCGTTAAAGGCCTCCATCTTCTCGTCGCCCTTCTTGTCCTTGTACTCGGGCATGTTGGTGCGGCCGACGATCACCTGGTCGATGTCGATCCGGGGGTTGTTCTTGGGTTTGATCGTCTGTTCCTGGGTGGCGTGGAGGAAGTCGTAGAGGAACTCTCGCTGGAGTTTGAGGAGTTCCTCGCCGGAGAAGATGCCGCGGTTGGCGTTACAGAAGGCACCGGAGTAGTCGAACGCGCGTGGGTCGGACTCGCCGTAGATGGCGATCTTCGAGTAGTTGACGTCGCCTGTCAACTCGGTCTCGTCCTGGTTCTTCTTGTCCTTGGGTTCGAACGTCTCGAGACCCTGGCGCTTGTTCTCGTCGGCGACAAAGCGGATGATCTCGACGTGGTTCTCGAGCACCTGCTGGAGGTCGTCGTCGTAGTACGCCAGCAGTTTGTCCATGTAGAACTCGCTTTCGGGATCCAGCGCCTGCTCGTTCTGGATGGTGTAGGGTGCGTCGAGTCGTTCGTTCAGGTCGTCGATGACTCGCTGGCGCTGTTCCTGTGGGAGTAACACGAGCGGATCCTGATTCATCGGGGAGCGGACGGTGTCGTCGGCCGGATCCTGGTCCTGGACGACGTCACAGAGGTTGGTCCACTTGAACGTGTACATCCGGCCCTCGTCGCGGAGGGTGTAATCCTCGAAGTACTGTCGAACCTGCTTGTCGAAGTGAGACTTCCCGGAGCCGACTGGACCGAGCAGGAGTTTGATACGCCGCTCCGGGCCGAGCCGTCTCGCGCCCGACTTGACCTTGTTGACGAACTCGTGGATCGACTGGTGGATTACGCGACCGTAGAAGGTATTTTCGCCGTCGTTGAGCGGGTCTTCGCTGGCCAGTTGGTACTCGACGACGCCCTCGGTCTCGTCGTAGGTCGTCCCGTAGTAGTCGAACATATCCGCGACGCGCTGGTGGGCGTTCCGGGCGACCTTCGGGTCCTCGTATATCTCCTCGAGGTACCAGTCGAAGGACTTCGTCTCCCGCAGATCCGCGGGCATCGATTCCTTGTACTCCGTGCTAAGCTCTTCGAGCGTTTCGATATCGCCGTTCATGGTATCATTGCCAGTTGTCTTCCCCGCGTTCGGTTGCTCGTGTGGTCGGCGTCGTTCGTGTCACTGTCCGTCGACGTCCTGCCGTCGTGGGACACACTAAGCGCAGCCATCGGTGACCGACAGTTCCGTCTCGGAACCGAACCGATACCCGCCGCTCCGTTACGAACGTCAGCGTCTGGGCTCCCGAAGCGTGAAATCCGCCGGGCGGCTTCGTTTTCCCGTGCCATGTGTGATCTGTACCCACTCGCCTTGCGCGACGACCGGGTCGTCGGTTGTCGCGGTACCTGCGCCGGGGACGGGCGCAAAGTGGATCGGTCCGGTAATCGGATACCGATAGTATTTAATGAGTGAGTAATCCAGGTACTTAACCTTGGCCCCAAAAGGTATTTGCCACGAGGTAATCGCAGGCAAATACTGCCAAAATAGCTGGCTGTCAATTGGTATCTCACCTCATGTTGGACGACCGGCGCATTGAACGAACGGCTTGCAACTGCCGGGCTCGCTCGTGCGCGCTCGTTCGTCGATGGTTACAGGTTCCAGAATTTATAGCCGGCTGCAGTCTTCACTGCGTGATACAGCGATATCGGCGACGAACGACGACGAACGACGACGGTGATTTAGGCAGGCCGACCATATTCCCGGATATGACCGGCCTGACGGAGCTTCCCGACACATGGAACGTCTGGTCCGACGAGGACGACGGTCGCCTCGTCCTCGCATACCGTCCGGACGTCTTCGACGCCGAGGAGTTTCCCGCTCCCTGTCTCCCGACGCTGTACCTGACCCACGGCAAACGAACCCGCCGCCCCGGAACGAACCCGGCCAATACGACCGACGCCGACGACTGGTTCGTCACCCTCTATCTCGAGCCAGACGTCACCATCGAGGGAAACCACCGGTTCCCGACGCGGGCCGACGCTCTCGAGTACGCCGTCGACCTCGCCGGTGCGTTCGACGCCGGCGAAATCGACTACCGAGACTGCTACCAGGTCCCCAGGGACCGATACCTCGATCGACTCGACGAACTCACGGGTACGTGAGCCTTAACCGCCTGTAGCGAGTATCCAGCGCTATGTCGACTGTCACGCTGATCGGAACCCGGCTGGCCGAGTCGGGTACCGAGTTCGTCTACGAGGGCGAAGCCGACGGCTGTGCCGGCTGTCCCTACCGCAGTCAGTGTCTCAATCTCTCGTCGGGAACGAAGTATCGCGTCACCGCCGTCCGCGAGAACGCGCAAACGCTAGAATGTGCGATGCACGACGGCGGCGTCCGCGCCGTCGAGGTCGAACCCGTCACCGTCACGGCGAACATCGCGTCGAAAGGCGCCTTCGCCGGGAGCAAGACCAGTCTCTCCGGCCCGTGTCCGTACGTCGAGTGCCCGAGCCACGAGTACTGCGAACCCGACGGCCTCGAGTTCGACGAGGAGTACCGCATTCGGGAGATCGTCGGCGACCCGCCACACGAGGTCTGCCATCTCGACCGGTCGCTCGAACTGGTCGAACTCGAGGGCGACGAGTAGTCATACAGTTCTTCTTTAGTGACAACTGGAATGTTTGCACACTGACTGTCAGTGGCTACTATAGCTCGAGCCAGCTATTCGCCCAGCACTCGATCTCGTCGAAGACAGGTTCCAGGGATTCGCCTTTCTCCGTGAGGCTATAGTAGGTCGCGATCGGTGCCTCTTCCTCCATGCGGCGTTCGACGAATCCCATCTCGCCGAGATCGTCTAACACGCGCGAGAGGGTGCGGGCGTTCGCGTTCGTCGACCGCTTGAGTTCGTTGAACCGCTGTTCGCCGTCCTGCAGTTCGTGTAACACTGCCAGTCGCCACTGGGAGCCGATCTGCTCGAGGGATTCGATGACGGGGCAGGCACCGGACGCCTTCTCGCGGGTCTGGGGCTGTGACATTGATACCCGATTGGCGCTCGACGGCTATAGTGGTTCGGAAACGAACCTGGTAACGCGAAGGCATCTGATAGTTCCACCCGAAAAGGTTCGATCGTGACAGGCGAACTATCGGAATTCGCCGTCTCACGGGACTGTCACTGGGCACTAGACTTTACTGGGGTGGGTTCCTCCATCGAGCCAACGAATGGCGATACTCGAAGTGGACGACCTCCGAAAAGAGTACGGTGGCTTCACCGCGGTCGAGGGCAGTAGCTTCTCGATCGACCGCGGCGAGGTGTTCGGCGTCGTCGGCCCCAACGGTGCGGGCAAGACGACGACGCTGAAGATGCTCGCCGGACTCGTCGAACCGACCGACGGCGCGGCCGTCGTCGCCGGCCACACCCCCGGCGAACGAGCGATGCAGCGAAAACTCGGCTTCCTCCCCGAGGAGTCCCCGCTGTACGAGGAGATGACTGCGACCGACTATCTCGAGTTCTTCGCCGACCTCTACGACGTACCGGAAGACGTCGCCAGCGAACGCATCGAGTCCTCGCTTGATCGACTGGACCTGGAGCACCGCGACCGCCAGATCGGGAACATGTCGAAGGGGATGAAACGGAAGGTCGCAATCGCTCGCGCTCTGATCAACGACCCCGAGGTACTGATCTTCGACGAACCCGCATCCGGACTCGATCCGCTGACGACCAACCACGTCATCGAGTTCACCGAGGAGTTGAGCGAGGAAGGAAAAACGATCGTCTTCAGCGCGCACAACCTCTTTCACGTCGAAAGCGTCTGCGACCGGGTCGTTATCATGAACGACGGTCGGATCGTCGCTCGCGGCAGCGTCGAGGAGATTCGCGACGACCACGGCGGCACCGAGTATCACGTCTACGCCACGGTCGACGCGAGCGACGCCCTCGAGGACGTCCCGAGCGAACCCGTCGACGACGAGGTCCGTCACGTCGTCGAGGACATGGACGCGGTCGAGACGATCCGCGAGGCCGTCGAGGAAAGCGGAGGGACACTTACCGACATCCAGACGAAGTCGCCGAGCCTCGAAGAGATCTTCCTCGAGGTGGCAAGCGGCAAGGAGGAAGACGCCGAACGACGGCAGGACAGCCAGGATCCCGACGGCGAGACGCGCGAACAGGTGGTCGATACGTGAGCGACGACGGCGATACCGACGGCTCCGACCGGGAGGCGAGCGGCGAGACCGTCTCGAGAACCATCCGCAGTCTTCTCGACTCTCTCGCGAGAACCGGCCGCGTCGCTCGCTGGGAGATCTCGCGTAGCACCGGTACCGTCGACCGGAAGACCGTCTTCGTGGTGGTCGCGATGCTGATCGCGGTCGGCGTCGTCGGCCTCTCGGTCGCCGACGAGGGACTCGGTCTCGAGGACGAGATTTACGTCGTCGGCGTCGACGAAACCGATCCCTACCACGACGTCGCAGTCGCGAGCGATCGGTTCCGGACAGTTCCGGCCCCCGAGGGCGGACTTGAGGGCGTCTACTACGTCGACGATCCGGGCGTCGACCTCGTGATCGAGCGCGGGGAAATCGGCCACGTCGGGGAGAACGGACCGGCCGCCTACGATGCGTTCCGCAACGCCGTCGAACGCTACAACGAGGGCCTGATGGCCCAGGAGAACGACGAGGCGGCCGCCTATCCGGTACGGGTCTCGATCGACTACGAGGACCGGAGCTACGAAGGGGCGATCGCACCGCCCGGCGAAGGGACGGACGGGCCGACTCGAGACGACGAGACGGAGACCGACCGGGTTACGTCGGTAGACGGTGAGACGTCTCCGGACGACGAAACGGCAGCTCCGGACGACGGCACGTCTGGGGACGGCGAATCAGCCGGAGACGACGAGACCGAATCGGACGATGGCATCGACCTCCGGAGCGATGCCGACGGCACTGACGAACAGACCACTACCGAGATCCCCGAGTTCGACGATCTGGACGACGAGGCGGGCTATGGATCGCCGAGTACGCTCTCGCCGCCGTTTCCCTTCCAGTCGCTCATCCTCGCGTTCCTGTTTATCGTACCGATGAACTTCGTCATCCAGGCCTACGGGAGCACGATCATGGACGAGCGAATCAAGCGGCGGGGCGAACTCCTGCTGGTCTCGCCGGCCTCGAGCCGTGAAATCGTCGCGGGCAAGACCCTGCCGTACCTGATCGGACTCGTCGGTATCGTCGTCGCGATTACGGTCGCGATCCGCGGCGGCGTGCTTTCGGTAGCGGCGACCGTTCCCATCGCGTTGCTGTTTCTCGCGGCTACGTTCGCGGGCGCGATGTTCGCCCGCTCGTTCAAGGAACTGACCTTCGTCACCGTTACGATCAGCGTCGTCCTGACGACCTACGCGTTCATTCCGGCGATCTTTACCGACGTAACGCCGATCGCGCTGATTTCGCCGCTGACGCTCGTCGTGATGGACCTCCAGGGCGAGAGTCCGACGCTCGCCGCGTACCTGGTCTCGACCGGCCCCGCCTATCTCACCGCAGGCGTCTTCTTCCTGCTCGGTCTCGGGACCTACCGCGAAGAGGATATGTTCGCCCAGAAGCCCGTGCCGACGAAGGCGATCGACGCGATCGCGACTCGAGTCAAGGGCAAACGGAGCATTCCCGCCCTCACGGTCGTCTTCGTCCCCTTCGTCTTCGCCGCACAGTTGCTCGCGATCGCATTACTGTTCGCCGCACCAGCGACGATAGCGATTCCGATCATCGTCCTCTTCGCGGCGGCCGTCGAGGAACTGGCCAAGAGCATCCACGTCTACGCCGGGTTCAGTCGGAGCCGACTCGAGTCGACGGTCGGCATGGCCGTCGTCCTCGGGGTGCTTTCGGGAGCCGCGTTCTTCCTCGCGGAGAAAGTGACCCAGATCGTCCAGCTGGTCGGTCTCCACGAGTTCGACAGCGCGATCGCGGCGTTCGGCCCCGAAATCGCGGGCGCAGACGCTGCAGGCGGCCCGCTCGTCTACGCCGGCATCCTGCTCGCGCCGCTCGTTCTCCACGCGGTGACGGCGACCGTCTCCGCTGTCGGCGCGACGCGTGGTCGAACCAGCTACGTGATCGCAGTTACCGCCGCGACAGTCGTCCATGCCGGCTACAACATCGGGGTGATCCTCCTTGTCGCGTGAGCGTGATTCGTCTCGAGAGCTGTCGTTCGACGCCGACGAGCGAGAGCCACGAGGCCCGAACCCGCCGAAACCGACGGAGGAAAGCGGGCGAGCGTCGCGGTTCGGCCCCCGCTGGGCCGTCGCCCGCCGCGAACTCCAGTCGCTTCGGTCGGAGAAGACGATCATCCTCGCGATCGCCATCCAGCTGTTTATCGCGGCCTTCTCCTCGTTTCTGGTCGTCGGCTTCGTCTCCATGTACGACCCCGACGGACTCGGCGGCTACGAGATCGACGTCGCGGTCACCGGCGACGACCGCGAGGCACTCGAGGCCGCGGCGACCCAGCGCGACGGTCTGTCGACGGTCTACTACGACGATCCCGACGCCGCCCACGCTGCCTTCGACGGGGGTGACGTGGCGGCCGTCCTCGAGACGGCCAGAACCGACCACGACCAACTCGTGGTCGACGTGACCGCGCCCGAGGAAGGGATCGAGACCACGCTGCTGGTCGTCCAGCTTCGGGACACCCTCGAGGCGGTCGAACACGCCGAACGCGTCGGCAACGTCGATCGTCTCGACTCGGCGCCGATTTCGGTGCCGGCGGAGGTCGACGCGAGTCCGTACGTCGACTTCACCTACACGATCCTGGTGCCGCTGTTGCTGTTCCTGCCGGCGTTCATCAGCGGCTCGATCGTCGTCGACTCGCTGTCCGAGGAACGCGAGCGCGGAACGCTCGAGTTGCTCCGCGTGACGCCGCTGTCGCTTACCGATATCGTCGACGCGAAACTCGTCGCGACGGCCGCGATCGCGCCCGTCCAGGCGGTCGCCTGGCTCGCCCTGCTCGCGGTCAACGGGACGACCGTCGCCCGGCCGGGCGTGCTAATCGCTCTGGTCGCGGCGCTATCGTTGCTTGTCGTCGGCGTCGGGACGGTCGTCGCGCTCGTCGCCCCCGACAGACGGCAGGCACAGCTGCTGTACTCGGTGGCGATCGTCGGCGCGCTCGTGGTCGCGACGGTGCTTCCCGAACATCCGGCGAATACGGTGGCGAAGTTCGCACTGGGAAGTGCGACGGCGACGAGCTGGCTGCTGGTCGGCCTCTACTGTCTGCTCGGGGTCGTCGCTGTTTTCGCCGTCAGAGCGACCGTGGGGCGGGTCGATCCGGCGGAACTGTAGGACTCCCTTACTCGATCCTAGGGAGTTCCGATGGACATGACAGTTATGTGGATTCGGCGGGACGTACCAATAACCGTGAAACGCGAGACCACACGGCGTGGCCTCCTCGCGGGAGCCCTCGCCGCCGGAATCGGCGGGCTCACCGTGAGCGGTGCCGGGGAACTGCTCGATTCGTTCGCGCCGCTGTCGGGCCGCGCCTGGAACGCCGCGGACAGAGAACTCTCGGAGTCGGTGGAGAACCCGTACGGCGACGCCACCGTCCGGTACGACGACTACGGCGTCCCGACGATCGAGGGCGACGACGAGGAGGCGGCGTACTTCGTCGTCGGCTACGTCCAGGCCTACGACCGGCTCTTCCAGCTCGACCTGCAGCGTCGAGTCATGCGCGGACAGGTCTCCGAACTCGTCGGCGAGGCGACCCTCGAGGACGACGAGTTCCACGTCGCGATGGACTTCGCCGGTGCCGCGGAAGCGACCTGGGAGCACGTCGCCGACACACCTGCGGGGCCGCTGGTCGAGGCCTACGCGGACGGCGTCAACGCGGCGATGGAGCGAGAACAGCTCCCGCTCGAGTTCGAACTGCTCGACTACGAGCCCCGCGAGTGGACGCCGGTCGACTCGATGCTGATGGAAAAACAGATCTCCTGGGACCTGACGGGAAGTTTCAGCGAGCTTCGGCGTGCGGTGATCGCCGACCGACTGGGCGAGGACGTCCTCGAGGAGCTGTATCCCGAGCGGATGGACCACGACGTGCCGATCCTCCGGGAGACAGTCGAAGAGAACGACGAAAACGGGAACGGCAACGACGGAAACGACTCGCCGTTCAGTACTCTCGAGAACGATGCCGTCGGCCGGGAGCTGACGAGTTGGCTCTCGCGGTTCGAGTCCCCGACGGGCGTCGGCTCGAATAGCTGGGTCGTCGCCGGCGAGCACACCGAGAGCGGTTCACCCATCGTCGCCTACGATCCCCACCTCACGCTGATGACGCCGCCGCTGTGGTACGAACAGCACGTCGAGACGCCCGAGACGTCGGTCCGAGGTGCGACGTTTCCGGGCGTCCCGTTCATCATCACCGGCGCGAACGAGACGGGGACGTGGTCGTTCACCAACGTCGGCGCGGACGTGCTGGACTGTTACGAGTACGACCTGCGGGAGTCGAACGAGGGCTCGAGCGACGACGGAGACGAGAACAGTGACGATCACCACCTCTCGAGTACCGACGCCGACGAGTATCGCTACGGCGACGAGTGGCGCGAGTTCGAGACCGAAGAACGGACGATTCCCGTCGCCGACGGCGAGGATCGAACGTTCACGATCAAGAAGACCGTCCACGGCCCCGTCCTCGAGCGCGAGGGACAGACGGTCGGCGTCGCCTGGACCGGCCACACCGCGACGCGGACGACGGAAGCGATCTACGAGTTCGAACGCAGCGGGGGGCTGGAGGAGGTTCTCGAGGCGACGCGGCGGTTCGACCTGCCGACCCAGAACCTCGTCTACGCCGACGCGGACGGCCGGACGATGTACTTCGTCACCGGAAAACTCCCCGTCCGAACGATCGACGGCGAGGTCGTCACGGGCAACCAGATCTTCGACGGCTCCGAAGGCGAAGGCGAGTGGACCGGTTTCACGCCCTTCGGCGAGTCGTCGTGGGACGAAGAGGGTGCAGGGTTCGTCCCGTTCGCGTCGAAACCTCACGCGATCGATCCCGACGTGCTCGCGACCGCAAACCAGCGCGTGACGGACGACCCCACCTACTACGTCGGGGTCGACTACGCGACGCCGTACCGCGGCGGGCGGATCTACGATCGGCTCGACGACCGACTCGAGAACGGCGAGTCGACCGACCTCGAGTTCCACCGCGAACTGCAAAACGACACGTACGACGGCCGAGCGACCCAGCTAGTGCCAGACCTCGTCGAAGCTGTCGAGAACTACGGGACGATTTCGGATGTCCTCGACGACGCCGCCGAGACGCTCGCGGAGTGGGAGTACCACATGGATCGGGACTCGTACCCCGCACTACTGTTCGCCCGCTGGCTCGAGCACTACCGCCGGGAAGTCTTCGAACCCGAGTTCGAGGAGGCCGACCTGGACGACTCCTACTACCCGAACGACTGGGTGCTCGCGACGCTTCCCGAGGATAGCGACTGGTTCGACGACTCGCGGGACGAACGGATGGTCGCCGCGCTCGAGACGGCGCTCGAGGAGATCGACGCAGAGGGCTGGGAAACCTACGGCGACTGGAACACGACGGCTCCGATCGAGCACCCCTTCGGCGTCGAAGCGCCGTTTCTCGACTACGAGAAGCGGCCGGCCGACGGCTCGGAGGCGACGGTCAAGAACTACCGCGTCGACTCCGCGGTCGGCGCGAGCTGGCGGATGGTCGTCGAACCCGGCGGCGAGGCACAGGCGATCCTCCCCGGCGGCAACTCGGGAGACTACTTCTCGGACCACTACGGCGACCAGTTCGAGATGTGGCTCGAGGGAGAACAGAAACCGATGGATCGAACGATCGAAGGAGACGTCGACGTCTCCTTTGAGCAATCGGAGGGGGCCGAATGACGGTAGATAATCGGGTGGAAACGACGGAAGAGGGGGCCGTAGAACAGGTCGTAGAGGTAGAGGACGGAGCCGGTGACGACTCCGAGGCCGACGTCGAACCCAGGGATCGGCTCGAGTACGCTCTCGAGCGAGCACGGACCGAACCGCGAGCACACGCGGTCGCAGTCGCCGGAGCAGTGATTGTCGGTCTCGTCTTCTCGTGGCTCCACTGGATCGGACTCGTCCTCGGCGGGGCACTCGTCGGGCTCGTCTCGCCGACGCTCCCTCGAGCGTTGCTGGGTGGCGTCGGCTTCGGCGTGATCGTTCTCGCCGTCTTCGCGCTGACGCTCGGCGGGTCGGCGGTCGTCGTCGCCGGAACGACGCCGATCGTCTACGTTGCTCTCGCGGCCGCGATCGGGCTACCGCTGTTCGGATCGCTGGCCAGATTGATCTACTAAAGAAACGTGCCGACGGTCGAAGACCGCTTAGTCGCGGCTGAAAACGCTCTTGATTCGGGAAACGATACCATTGTCGTCGCTCTGACTGTCGTCGTTGTCGTCGTGTTCGTCCGTCATAGGCAACTGGAAATAGTAATTCACCCGTCTAAAAAATGACGGCCCTTCTGAATTTTTAAATCAGGCCAATAGTATCCGGTGAGAAAGTCTCTATCGAACAATTTGCTGCTGCCGTTCGACGTCTCCGACGAATACCGACCCCATCGAAAATCGACATCCTGCAGCGTTCTCCGCCCGCTGTCGCGATGGGATTGCCGGGCCACGTACTGTTTTGAGCCCCGTCCTCCTACAGCGGGACATGGAGTATACGACCCTCGGAAACACCGGTATGGAGGTCAGTCGACTCTGCCTCGGTTGCATGAGCTTTGGCTCGAGCGACTGGCGCGAGTGGGTGCTCGAGGACGAGGAGAGCAAGGAGATCATCGAGCGAGCGATCGACCTCGGGATCAACTTCTTCGATACGGCGAACATGTACTCGAAAGGCGAGTCCGAACGCATCCTCGGCGAAGCCCTCGAGGGCCACCGCGAGGAGTCGGTCGTCGCGACGAAAGGCTACTTCCAGATGCGCGAAGACGACCCCAACTCGGGTGGACTCTCCCGAAAGGCCGTAGAGCAGGAACTCGAGGCCAGCCGCAAACGACTGGGGATGGACACGGTCGACCTATACCAGATCCACCGCTGGGATTACGACACACCAATCGAGACGACGCTGAAAACGCTGAATGATGCCGTTCGACGCGGACACGTCCGCTATATCGGCGCGTCGTCGATGTGGGCTCACCAGTTCGCCGAGTCGCTGTACACGAGCGACGAACTGGGCCTCGAGCGGTTCGTCACGATGCAAAACCACTACAACCTGGTCTATCGCGAGGAAGAACGCGAGATGCTGCCTCTCTGCGAGAAGGAAAATATCGGCGTCATGCCGTGGTCGCCGCTCGCCAGAGGCTATCTCACCCGTCCGCACGAGGAGATCGACGCGACGGAACGGGGCGAGGCCGAAGAGAACATGTACGAACACCCCTACCGCGAGGGCGGGGGCCGGGAGATCAACGAGCGCGTCGCCGAACTCGCCGCCGACAACGGTGTGACGATGGCCCAGATCGCGCTGGCCTGGCTGCTGGACAAGGAGTGGGTCGACGCGCCGATCATCGGCACGACGAGCGTCGAACACCTGGAACAGGCCGTCGAAGCGCTCGAGATTTCGCTGTCGGCTTCTGACGTGGCCTATCTCGAGGAGCCGTACGAGCCGGTTCCAGTGTCGGGCCACGACTGAGCGGCGCTACAGCCCGTTCGACAGATTCGTTCGTCCCTCCGTTCTGAACGCCCGATTTTCGGGTCTATTGAAATCCACAATCGGTGATGGGCTCAGGAGGCGTGCTGACTAGAGGGTGTGAACGTTCGACGAGGCGAGTGACGATCTGCGAGGGTCGTGGTTGGTCAGTACAGCAACTGGACTTACCGATTGCCTCGGCCGGAGTCAGTTTCCCTATCGTCGTTATCCAGCGTGAAATTTTTCAAGACGGGGTCGACATAGTCGGGGCCGAAAAACGACCGCAAGGCGAATGTTGTCCCAAGGTACGACGCAAGGAAGAGGACACCAAAGCCGACAACGACGCTAATAATCAGTTCGGCGACCATGCGCGTAGTCAACCAACTGTTGGAATAAATAACATACGGTGTTCAGTAAGCACGTGTCGTGAGTAGATGGTTCACCGACCTCGGGGTGAAACAGATGTAGTCGTCGTGCTGCACTCATCCTCTGTATTCACTATCCGCTTCTGAGTGTTTCAATAGAGCCCGTTCTTTCGCTCGGTACGGGTGAGACGACGGGGACGTTCCCGTTACTCCTCGATTGCCGTCGTCTCCCACCCTTCCTGCGTGTACGCCATCTCCCAGAACTGGTGCTCGAGTCGGGCACTCGTCAGGAACGCCTCGCGCATGGCTTCGTGTTCGCCGGGGTGGCGTTCGCCACAGCGGTCGACGAACGCGCGCATCCAGTCGACGGCCTCGCGGAACTCGTCGCTGGTGTACTTCTCGACGAACGGGACGTAGGGGTTGTCCGCCGTTTCAAGGTTTTCCGCCATGTGCTCGGCGATGTCGAGGTAGCCCTGTCCGCAGGGGTAGATCGCCGCTGCGATTTCGGCGAGCGAACCCTCGTGAGCGGTCCGCACGAGGTAGTTCGTGTAGGCGACGCAAGTCGGCGACTTCTGGACGGTCTCGAGTTCCGTAGGTTCGATCCCGTAGTCGGCGGCGAACTCGCGGTGGAGGTCCATCTCGAAGTCCAATATTTCGTGGGCGACGCCTAGCAGGTGCGTCATCGTCTCCTCGTCGCGGGCCTTCGCGCCGCCGATAGCGAAGACTCGAGCGTAGTCCAGCAGGTACCGGTAATCCTGGCGGACCCAGGTCAGGAACGCCTCCTCGTCCAAGGTCCCTGCTGCGAGTTCCCGAACGAAGGGGTGTCGCTTCTGTGCGTCCCAGATCGATTCGCCGTCCTCGAGGAGTTGATCGCTGAACGCCATCGACCGAACCTACGTATTAGGTAGTAATATAATCTAGTTATCCTCGGTCGTACTGGTTCCTCGCGAACGGTACCGACGCGTCCCGACGTCGAACGCGGTGAACGTGTGAACGTCGTCGAAAAGAGTCGTTAGTCGTCCGCCGTCGCGGTATCCATGCTGTCGACGCTGACCGTCTCCCACTCGTCGTCGGTGTGGGCTCCCTCCCGTTCCCTGGCGCTCGCCGCGACGCGGATGAACTCCGCCGTCGCTCGCGCGTCCGGAATCGTGTGGCCGCCGCAGTAGGAGAGCCCAGACTTGATGCCGGCACAGAACTCCGAGGCGACGTCTTCGACGGGTCCCTTGTACGGCGTCAGCCCCTCGACGCCCTCGTCGGCGCGGACGTTCTCGCTCTTGTCGTTTCGTTCGTTCGCCGCCGCGGTCGTCGCCATGCCGCGGGATCGCTTGTACCGAACGCCGTCGACTTCGACGATCTCGCTCGGCGCTTCCTCGGTGCCGGCGAAGAGACTCCCGAGCATCACCGTGTCCGCGCCGGCCATCAGCGCCTTCACCGCGTCGCCGGAGGTCCGGATTCCGCCGTCGGCGACGACAGTGACGTCGAGTTTCCGGGCGACGTCGGCACAGTCGTCGACGGCCGTCAACTGTGGTACGCCGGCCCCCGCGACTTTCCGGGTCGTACAGTGAGAGCCCGGTCCGACGCCGACCTTGACGCAGTCTGCACCGGCCTCGGCGAGATCTTCGACGCCCTCGGGCGTCGCTACGTTCCCCACGATCAGGTCGACGTCGGGGAACGTCGAGCGAAGTTCCTCGGTCGCCTCAAGCGTTCGTTCCATGTGTCCGTGGGCGACGTCGACGACGATCGCCGACGCGCCGGCCTCGAGCAGGGCCGCCGTCCGGTCACAGTAGTTCTCGTTGATGCCGACTGCGGCAGTGACTGGTTGCCCGGCGTCTGCGACGGCTTCGACCTCGGCTGCCTGGTCTTCGACGGTCAGGAACCGGTGGATCGTTCCGATGCCGCCGGCTTCCGCGAGCGCAATCGCGAGATCGGCCTCCGTGACCGTGTCCATCGCGGCCGAGACCAGTGGCGTCTCGAGTTCGATATTCGGCGTGAGGTTCGTCGAGAGATCGACGTCGCTACGACTATCGACGGGCGATCGTTGCGGAACCAGCAGCACGTCACCGTAGCTGAGTCCCGTCCTGATGTCGTTCATAACCCCTCAAACGAAAGAGCCAGATGGAAATAAATCCGTTGTCTCGATATGGTGAGTATCTTCGCTCGTGAGACTCCCGATTTACGGGTTCGGACAGTGAACGGACGGCCATGACCGAGACGTTCGTGATCGTCGGCGGTGACGCAGCGGGTATGTCCGCAGCGAGCAAAGCGAAACGCGACGACCCCGACCTCGAGGTGGTCGTCTTCGAGAAAGGCGAGTGGGTTTCCTATGGGGCCTGCGGGCTTCCCTACTACGTCAAAGGCGAGATCCAGTCGCTCGAGTCCCTCGTCTCGGTGACGCCCGAGGAGTTCCGCGAGGAACGAGGGATCGATCTGCGGACCGGCCACGAGGTCGTCGCGATCGACCCCGACGAACGGACGGTCACTGCCGAGAGTCCGTCGGGCGAGGTCGTCCAGCCGTACGATCACCTGCTGCTCGCGACCGGAGCCGAGGCCGTCGTCCCGCCGATCGAGGGCACCGACCGCGAGGGCGTCTACACGCTCGGCTCGATGAGCGACGGAAAAGAACTCAGGGAGTACGTCGCTCGCGCCCGCACCGGCGAGTCCTTCCAGCAACCGGACCGCGGGCCGGCCTGTCGCTATCTCGAGGACTGTGCCGGCCCCGTCGCGGTCGTCGGCGGCGGGTACGTCGGGATCGAGATGGCCGAGGCGCTGGCCGCGAACGACTTCGAGGTGACGCTGTTCCAGCGGGGTGACCGGCTGCTGAAAGGGTTTAGCGAGGCGACGAGCGACCGCGTGGTGACCCACCTCGAGGAGCAGAGTGTCGACGTACGGCTCGGCGCCGAAGTCCAGAAAATCGCCGGAGATGACATCGTCGAGGCGGTCGTCACCCCGACCGCCCGGATTCCTGTGGAGATGGTGTTGCTCGGAACGGGCGTCCGACCCCGAACCGCTCTCGCGGAGGATGCCGGGATCGAACTCGGGTCGACCGGTGCGATCGCGACCGACGCCTATCGGGAGACGAACGTTCCCGACGTCTACGCGGCCGGCGACTGTGCCGAGGCGTTCCACGTCGTTACCGGAGAACCGACCTACGCACCGCTGGCACTCACCGCCAACCGCCACGGTCGTGCGGTCGGGCAAACCGTCGGGGGAACGCCGACCGAAGGCGGCGGCGTCGCGGGAACGGCCGCCGTCAAAGCGTTCGACGTCGAGGCCGCACGAACCGGACTGCTCGACCTCGAGGAGGGTCGAGCGGCCGGGTTCGATCCCGTCGCCGAGACGATCACCGCGAAATCGCGGGCTGGGTACTATCCCGAGGGTGGCGACGTGACGGTCACGCTGACCGCCGACCGCGACACCGGCCGGGTGCTGGGCGCGAGCCTCGTCAGCGAGTACGGCGAAGGTGCGGTTCACCGCAGCCACGCGATCGTCGGGGCACTCGAAGAGGACGCGACCGTCTTCGACCTCGAGAACTACGACCTCGCGTACGCACCGCCTTTCAACACGACGTGGGACCCCGTACTCGTCGCTGCGAAGGTGCTCGGTGGGAACCTGCGGTCGGCGTAGTACAGTCGAGAGCAACACTCTTTTGTTCCGACTGGACCTTCCGCCGGGAGATGACACACGTCCCATACCGCGATCCGGACGACCTCGAGGCGAGTCAGCGCGAGCGGTTGATCGACCCGTGGCGGGAGCACTTCGGCTACGTCTCCCTGTTCCGGAAGGTGTTGTTGCACGATCCGGACACGCTCGCGGCCTGGGACCGGTACTACCGCGGCGTGATGACAGACGGCGAGGACATCAGCGGCGCCGAGAAGGAAATCGCGTTCGTCGTCGCCGCGGCCGTCGACGACTGTCCGTACTGTATCGCCAACCACGGCGAGTGGCTCGTCGAGGAACACGGCTACTCGATGGCGGAGTTCGAGCGACTCGTCGTCGGCGAGTTCGAGGGATTCACCGACCGCGAGCGAGCCGTCGCGACCGTCGCGGAACAGCTCGCCCGCGATCCCTCGGGCGTGACGGGGGAACACCTGCGCTCGCTTCGCGAGGTCGGTTTCGACGACAGCGATATCGTGGAACTGTTCGTCGCGATCTGTACGCTTTTGTCCGCCAGCGCGCTGATGCAGGGGCTGGACGTCGATCCGGGCGACGCCGACCGGGATCTCGCGGCGTACGCGCCCGACGGCCGCTGATCGAGACTCTCGCAGGATCGACGCAACCGACTCGCGTCAGGACGCCAGGAACTCCTCCAGGTGCTCGAGGTACTCCTCGGGCCGGTCCTCGGGCACCCAGTGGTTGGCCTCGAGGCCGACGAGTTCGGCGTCGTCGACGTCCTCCTCGAGTCGTTCGGCGTACTCGATCGGCTGAAACTCGTCTTCCGCACCCCACAGCACGAGCGTCTCGGCCTCGACTGCGGTGTGATCGATCTCGGTGGTGTGGGAGGTGTTCGTCCCGATGGCGTTCCGCGAGAGCGAGGTCTTGGCTTCTTCGGAGGCCCACTGACCGACCATCCCCTCGACGAACTCTTCGGCGGGATCGTCGGCGTACAGGGTCCCCTCGTAGATTCCGCGGAGCATCTCCTGGAGTTCGTCGACGGTCGTGTCCTCGATGGTATCGGGCAGTCCGAGGTCGACGATCCGCTGGATCGGCCACGAGTCGTAACAGACCGCGTTCGAGAGCACCAGTTTCGAGACGGCGTCTGGCTGGTGGACCGCGTACCGGAGGCCGACGCCGCCACCGAGGTCGTGACCGACGAACGAGACGGACTCGAGTCCCAGTCCCTCGAGCAGGTCGTCGATCATCGCCTCCTGGGCGCGAATCGAGCGGTCGAACCCGTCGTACATCGCCGAGTTGCCGTAACCGACCATGTCGGGCGCGATCACGCGGTAGTCGTCGGCCAGTTCGGGCGCGGCGTGACGCCAGAGAAACGACGACGTCGGAATGCCGTGACAGAACACGACCGGCTCCCCCGACCCCTCGTCGTAGTAGGCGACCTCGAGGTCGTGGCCGTCGACGGTCACCGTCGTTTCGTCCTGTTTGTCGGACCACGTCTCCCAGTCCATGGGCCGCGCTCCACCGTCGAGGTCGAAAGTCGTTGGTGTGGCAACTGCGTGGCCGCACGGCCCGTCGTTACTCGTCGTCTTCGACAGCGATCCGTTCGGATCCGCGAGCGGTACTATCGACCAGGCGCTCGGCCTTCTCCGCGCTCAGATCGTCGACGAGGTCGAGAGCCTCGTTCGTCCAGGTCACCAGGCCGAGTTTGAACTGCCGGCGAACGGCGTCGACCGGCCGGTGGGTGTACACGTTGACGCGCCCGCCACTGGAGCGGACCCGTGACTGCTTCTCGACGACGCCGAGTTCGACGAGGTGGTCGAGGTGCCGGGTGACGACGCTGCGGTCGCGATCGACTGCCTCTGTGAGTTCTCGAATCGTCGCCTCCTCCATCGCCATCATCTGCCGACAGATCTCGAGTTCCGTTTCGGAGACGTCGAACACGGTCCCCATGACCTCCGCCTCGTCCGGCGAGTCGATCGGCACGGTGTCGTCGGCAGCGATCGGCTCGACGTCACAACAGGTAGACTCGTCCGTTCCCAGTGCGTAGTCGCCACACGAACCACAACGGTACACCGCGACCTCTGCGTTAGGTGTTCCCATCGGGCGTGGTACACTGGCTCTCCGTTAAAGGCTTTCAGCCGCAGTGTCCGGCCGTGGTCGACGGTTTGCTCGCGTGATCGGTAAGAACGACTGTCGTCCAGAATTCAGCGAGTGTGTGCGAGCGTCCCACAGTCGACGAGGGCTTATCCGCGCGACGGGCGGACGACCGGTCGTATGGGAGACATCACGATCGATCCACGAAACACGGCCGTTCTGTTCACCGACCCCCAGGTCGACGCGCTCAAACCCGAGGGCGTCATGTGGGACCAGGTCGGCGACCTCGTCGAGGAACACGACGTCGTCTCGAAACTCGAGCGCCTGCAGGACGCCGCCCGCGAGGGCGACGTCCCGGTGTTCTACTCGCCGCACTACTACGACGACGACGAGTTCGAAAGCTGGGAAGAGCTGAACGGGATCGACCAGAAGATGTTCGACGCCGAGATGTATCACGTCGACGGAGAGGGGAGCAACATCATCCCCGAACTCGAGCCCGACGACAACACGTTCGTGCTCTCGTCGCACAAACACCTCAGCGGCTTCTGGGCGAACGACATCCAGGCCCAGTTCACGAAACGCGGAATCGACACGATCGTCATCGCGGGGATGTTCGCGAACCTCTGTGTCGAATCCCACATCCGTGACGCCATCGAGAACGGATTCAAGGTCGTCGCCGTCACCGACGCGACTGCGGCACCGGGCGAAGACTTCCTCGAGGCGGCAAAGACGAACGCCGAAATGCTGGCCCACGAGACGGCACAGACTGACGACGTCGTCGATCGGCTTCGAAACGCGCCACAGACCAGCCCGATCGAAGCAGAAGAGTGAGCGGATCGGTCCTCGACGTCCTGAACCCGGACATTCCGCCGTTGTTCCGGGTGCATGGTCCGCTTTTTTGCTGGTGGCTTCCGTACGAGCGGTATGTGCGTCACTTCGGCGCCCGACGCGTTCGGGCTCGCCGTACGCGGTAGGTGGTCGCGATGACTGAGGCCGAGGAGTACCCGCCCATCGAGGCCTACGGCGTCGTCGGCAACCTCGAGACCTGTGCGCTCGTCGCGCCGGACGGCTCGATCGACTGGTTCCCGTTTCCCCACCTCGAGTCCCCGACGATCCTCGCGGCGATCCTCGACGCCGACCGCGGCGGCCGGTTCCGGATCACCCCGACCGACGGGTTCGAGTCGGAACGCCGGTACGTCGGCGACACGAACGTCCTCGAGACGACCTTCCGTACCGACGAGGGAACGGCGACAGTGACGGACTTCCTGCCGCCGGCGAGTCGGGTGGACCACCCGAAGAAGGTCCTCTACCGCAAGGTCGGCTGTGCTGATGGAACGGTCGACTTCGCGGTCGAACTCGAGCCACAGTTCGACTACGGCCGTGCGGACGCGACCATCGAATCGGTCGACGACGGCGTCCTCGCCGAGGGTGGTGACGAACGAACGCTGCTAGAGTCCCCGATCGACCTCGAAATCGAGGACGGCCGTATCACCGGCGACCTCTCGCTCCAGGCCGGAGAGGAAGCGTGGTTCCTGCTTCGGTGTACGGGCGCCGAGGACGCGAACACCGACCCGGAAGCCGCGCTCGAGGAGACGATCGCGTACTGGACCGACTGGGTCCACGACTGCGACGCGGACGACGACTGTGCCTTCGAGGGGCCGTGGCACGACTCCGTCGTTCGCTCGCAACTGGTGCTCAAACTGCTTACGCACGCCGAATCGGGTGCGATCGCGGCCGCACCGACGGCGTCGCTCCCCGAGGACGTCGGCGGCGTCCGGAACTGGGACTACCGGTTCAACTGGCTGCGCGACACAGGGTTCACGGTCCAGGCGCTGATGAACCTCGGAACCGCCGACGAGGGACGGGACTACTTCGACTGGTTCATGGACCTCTGTCAGGCCGACGACCCCGCGGCGATCCAGCCGCTGTACGGCCTCCACGGCGAGTCCGACCTCGAGGAGCGCGAACTCGACCACCTCGAGGGGTATCGCGGCTCCAGTCCCGTCCGCATCGGAAACGGGGCTGCCCAGCAGCGCCAGCACGACGTCTACGGCGAACTTCTGCTGGCCGTCGACGAGATGCGCCAGCACGGCCGAGGACTGTCCGACGACGAGTGGACGCGAATCCGGGATATCGTCGACTACGTCCGCGAGATCTGGGACGAACCGGACGCCGGTATCTGGGAAGTCCGCGGCGGCGACCGGCACTTCGTCCACTCGAAGGTCCTGTGCTGGGTCGCTCTCGATCGCGGCCTCGCCATCGCGACCGACGGCGGCCACGACGCCCCGCTCGAGGCGTGGCGTGAGACCCGCGAGACGATCCGCGAGGACGTACTCGAGCACGGGTACGACGAGGACCTCGGGGCGTTCGTCCAGGCTTACGGGACGGACGCGGTCGACGCGACGGGGCTGTTGCTCCCGATCGTCGGCTTCCTCCCGTTCGACGACGAGCGCGTCCAAGGGACGATCGCCGCGATCGAGGATCGGCTGCTCGAGGACGAGATCTTCGTTCTGCGGTACGACGGCGACGACGGACTTCCGGGCGAAGAGGGTGCGTTCGTGCTCTGTTCGTGCTGGCTGATCGACGCGCTCGCGCTCTCGGGCCGCGTCGACGACGCGCAGTCGCGATTCGAGACGCTGCTCGAGTACCTGAGCCCGCTGGGCTTGCTCGCGGAGGAACTCGACCCCGAAACCGGCAGCCACCTCGGGAACTACCCGCAGGCGTTCAGCCACGTCGGGATCGTCAACAGCGCCCTCTACCTGGGTTACGCTCGCGGTCACGAGACACCCGGGCCGCCACCGATGGGGATTCGGCTCGGGGAGCCGAGCGTCGACCTCGAGAGTTGAGAGCTTCGAGACACGAAGGCGACCCCAGCTATTGCCACGCCGACGCTTTTTCGACTGGTAGCAAAAGTCCGGATGATGTCACTGACATCGTTAGCTGTGAGTAGCGGGAGTATCTTCGTCTTCGATCTCACGACCGCGCTCACTCCCGTGACGTTTTCCGACCTCGTCGCGGTTCTCAGTAACCCGTGGGTGTTGGCGACGCTGATAGTGATCGTCGCGTGGTACGGTTCGAAGTTCGTCACCAATCGAATTCGGCCGCGACTCGAGGATCGCCTCAGAACGTCGACGACGAACCTGTTGCTCGTGGCGTTCCGTATCGCCGTCGTATTCTACGCGTTCGTCCCCTTCGCTGGACTGCTCGGATTCCGTCCTCAGAACGTGCTTCTCTCGTTTACGGTCCTCTCGTTGATCCTGGGCGCGATTCTCGCTCCCGTCGGGCGAAGCTACATCAGCGGCCTGTTCATCGTCTACAACCGGCCGTACGAGGTGGGAGACATGATCGAACTCGTCGAACGCGAAGAACGCGGCTACGTCGAGGAGATCACACTCGGCTACACGAAAGTCTCGACGCTCGAGAACTCGTTTCTGGTCATCCCGAACGAGTCGATGCGCGAACGGGACATCCGTAACCTCTCGGCGGACGGCGAACGAATTCGGGCGACGATCACCGTCGATATAACGTACGAAAGCGACCTCGACGAGGCCTGCAGACTTCTGGAGGAGGCCGCACGATCGGTCGACGGCGTCATCACCGACGAGTCGACGATCCGTGTCGGTCGGTCGCGATTTCCAGCCGACCCCAAAGCACTGGTCGACGAGTTCGCCGACCACGGTATCCGCGTCGTGCTCAAGTTCTGGGTCGAAGAGCCGTACCTGCCAGCCGCGATTCGATCGGACGTCCAACGAACTGCGTGGGACGCCTTCGAGAATGCCGACGTCGAAATCGCGTATCCGCACACCCACGTCGTCTTCGACGAAACGAGCGGGCGAGCGAAGATCGACCTCGACTCCCGGGACTTCGATCGCAACGGCGATGCCGACCGGTCGGCCGCCCGTGACGACCCGTCGGAGGTGGACTCCCGGTAGGGGATAGATCCTGTCGGCTCACGCTCGAAAGATCGACGTCTTCCTCTGCCTGGACGCAGAAGGACCCCGAGAGTTGGATACAATCGCGCTACAGTCGACCACTTCGACGCCCGATTCCGGTCGCTCAGTCGTTGGTGACTGCCTTCTCCGCGAACTTCTCGCGGACCTTCTCGACTTTCGGCGCCGCGTGCATCGTACAGTAAGCGTCGTTCGGGTTCTTTTCGAAATAGTTCTGGTGGTACTCTTCGGCCTCGTAGAAGGTCTCGAGCGGCTCGATCTCTGTCACGATCCCCTCGTACAGCCCTTCGGCCTCGAGCTCGTCGGCGAACGCCCGGGCCGTCTCGAGTTGCTCGTCGTCGTGGGCGTAGATCGCAGACCGGTACTGCGAGCCGACGTCCGGCCCCTCGCGGTCTTTCGTCGTCGGGTCGTGAATCGTGAAGAAGACCTCGAGTAGGTCCTCGTAGACCACGACGTCGGGGTCGTACTCGAGCTGGACGACCTCGGTGTGACCCGTTTTTCCGGTACAGACTTCCTCGTACGTTGGGTCCTCGGCGTGGCCGCCTGCGTATCCGGAGGTGACAGATTCGACGCCCTCGAGTTCTTCGAAGGCCGCTTCGACACACCAGAAACAGCCGCCGCCGAACGTAGCACGTTCCATACGTGACTGAACGGGCCACGAGAGGAAAGATGTGACGGGTTCACGACCGACTGACGGTGAAACTACTCGGGTCCAGTATCGGGTTCGAGGTGTCGAAACCCGAGTGCCAACTGGAGCAGATATTCGACCCCACCGATGAGAAGAGCACCGAAAAGCGGGAGAAACCAGCCCCAGAGGTAGAGATCGAAAATCATCGGCGTTGCACTCAGCGCGGCGCCTACCTCGTAGGCATCGAGTATGCTCGAGTACGAATGCAGGGCGGCGTAGGAGTAGAGTCCGACGGTACAGATGAGCGGTGTGACGAGCCGAGCCCGGAGTATACAGTACACTGGAACCGCTCCCAGAGCAAACGCCCCTGCGAGTTTCCACAGTACTCCTACTCCCGAAAGTGGCGAATATCCAAGCGGCATGAAGAGACGATACTGAATTACCAGCGTGACCGTGACGAGAAGGAGGCCACTGACGAGAGACGCCACGCTGTATTCGTCGAGTCGGGAGCCCATACGGTCAGTATTGTCTAACTATACAAATCGATTTGTACGGTCGTTCACTCGTCGTGTCACTCCCCGCCGTCCGCCGTCCAGGTCAACAGGACGCCGTCGTCGATCCGATCGACACTCTCGAGTGCGAGCGTCGGGAACTCCTCGACGAATCCCTCGCCGTCGGCCAGCGTCGGCGCGTCGCGGCCGCCGATTACCTTTGGACCGACGAAAACGCGTAGCTCGTCGACCAGACCGACCTCGAACAGCGAGAAAATGAGTTCGCCGCCGCCCTCGACCATGATCTGCTCGAGGCCTTCCGCCTGCAGCGCCGCGAACGCCCGCAGGAGGTCGACCCGATCCTCGCCTGCGGTCACGAGTTCGGTGTCTGGCCGGTCGGCCAGTTCCATCCGTCGGTCGACCGGCGCGGCCTCGCTCACGCAGACGTAGGTCCTCGCCGCGTCGTCGGCGATTTCGGCGTCGAGTGGCGTTCGGGCCTTCGAGTCGACGACGACTCGAGCGGGATTTGCGGGTTCGCCGTCCTCGAGTCGCCGTTCTCTTCGGTCGGCGTCCTTGACGGTGAGACTCGGATCGTCCGCGAGGACGGTGCCGACGCCGACGACGACGGCGTCGCTGTCTGCGCGGAGCCGGTCGACCCGGTCGAAGTCGGCCTCGCCACTGATCGCGATCTGTTCGCGGCGTCTCGAGGAGAGTTTCCCGTCCGCGCTCGCGGCGGCGTTGACGACGACGTGCATACCGGTTCTGCCGGGCGGATCGTAAAGAAGCCAGCGTCTGCTCGATCCGTATCAGGGAATTGATTACGGACGGCACCCAGCCTCGAGTGATGACTATCCCGTCGTTCGTCATCGGGATCGCTGGGGGAACGGGGGCCGGCAAGACCACGGTCGCACGGACGCTGGCAGACGAAGTCGGCGAACCCGTCACGCGCATCCCGCTGGACAACTACTACGAGGACCTCTCGCATCTCGAGTACGAGGAGCGCGAGGAGGTCAACTACGACCACCCGTCGGCCTTCGAGTGGGAACTGCTGCGGGAGCAACTCGATACGCTGTTGCTGGGCCAGCCGGTCGAGATGCCTCAGTACGACTTCGAGGTCCACAACCGCAAGGACGACGGCGTGACCGTCGAGCCGACGGACGTGATCGTTCTCGAGGGCATCTTCTCGCTGTACGACGAGGAGATCCTCGATATGCTCGACCTCCGAATTTACGTGATGACCGACGCCGACGTCCGCATCCTGCGCCGGATCGAACGCGACGTCGTCGACCGCGGACGCGACCTGGAGGGCGTGATAGCGCAGTACCTCGAGACGGTCAAACCGATGCACGAGCAGTTCGTCGAACCGACGAAGAAGGAGGCCGACGTGATCATTCCGGAGGGTGCGAATCGGTCTGCGCTGGAGCTTCTGATCGAGAAAGTCGAGTCCGAACTCGACGACGACCGAGAGGATCCCGACGCATTCGGACGGGACCGGGACGACGAACCGATCGTCGACGGTTCGACGACCCGCTAACGCTCAGTGCTGGTTTCCTCGGCTTCACCCTCGAGGTCGACGCCTTCGGTCTCGACTCCTTTTCGCCGCTCGCGTTCGATCGTCGTCACGTAGATGCCGGCGAGCACCACGAGTCCGCCGACGACCGTGATCGCGTCGGGTACCTCCGCGAGCAGGAACAGCGCGAGGATCGTCGCCCCCACGGGTTCGCCGAGCCAGGTGACGCTGACGACCACCGACTCGAGGTGTTTCAGCACCCAGTTGACGACGGTGTGGCCGAAGACGCCGGGACCGATGGCCATCCCCAGGAAGAGCAGCCACTCACGGGCGGGGTAGGCGACGAACTCGTGACCCTGCGTGCCGACGAGAAGCCCGAGCGTCAACGCACAGGCCGTGTAGACGACGGTGACGTAGGGGAACAGCGAGACGCGTTGCCGGATCGATCGGCCGGCGAGTACGTAGCCCGCGACGGTCACCGCGCCGAGCAACGCGAGCGCGTTGCCGTACGTCGTGGCGTCCGACAGGGGTGCTTGCCCGGCGTCGCCGAACGACATCGCCGTCGCACCGACGATCGCGATGGCGATGCCGGCGACGGTCTCCGCCGAGACCCGCTCGCCGAGCACAAGCGCAGCGCCGAGTGCGACGAATATCGGCTGGGTCTGGACCAGCGTGACGCTCGCGGCGACGCTCGTGTGGTTCAGGCTCTCGAACCAGGCCGCAAAGTGGACCGCAAGCGCGACTCCGGCGAGGACCGCGAATCCGAAGTCTCGACTCGAGAGCCGTGCGAACTCCTCGCGGTACCAGACAAAGGCGATGGGTGCGACCATCGCCGTCGTAAAGAGCACGCGGTAGAACGCCGCCACCGAGCTAGGAGCGTGGCTCCAGCGGACGAGGATCGCGCTCGTACTCGCCGCGAAGATAGCGAAGGCGAGTGCCACGTACGGGGTCGTCTCGAGGTCGGGGACGCGCACGTTGCTCTGGACACTCGAGCGAACACCCAAACGCCTTGCGAATCGACGCCTGCGTGTTACTCGAATCTGGCTTTCGTCCTGCGATGGCGTTCGCGGAACATGGCCTCGAAGCCGAGCGGCGAGAACGGTGACGCCGCATCACCCAGCGGCCCAAGCGGGAGGTCGTACTCGACGTGATCCCGGAGGATCGTTCGGTCGCCGTCGGCGTAGAAGGTGTGGGTGTGAATCCAGTGATCGAACGGCCCGTAGACCATCTCGTCGCGGAAGTACGCCGTTCCGTCCTGCCGTTTACGGTCCGTGATGACGGAGGTCCAGTGCTGGCGCGGCCCGACACCGAACGGACGGATCGACAGTGCGACTTCCGATCCCGGCTCGAGCACGTCTGGATCGGCTTCGCCGTCGGGTCCGATCACGGCTTCGACCCGCAGGTCCAGCCAGTCGGGAGTCAGTGCCTCGAGTCCGGATACCCGCGAGTGGAAGTCCCAGACCTCCTCGAGGGGTGCGCGAACGGTCGTTCTGCGCTCGTAGGTCGGCATACGTACTGCCTACCACGACCGCCCTCAAAACGTTCTGGCCGCCGATTCAGGGACTGGGTGCTGCCTTCTGGAGAACCGTCTCGGCAACGTTACCACCGTAGTCACCGCTCCGGGAGAGCGAATCGAGGATCAGGCCGAGCGACTGGGCCTGGACGGAGTCGAGGTCCCGAAGCATGTCGTCGATACGCCGCGTGTGTTCGTCGATCTCGAGCACCGACTCGAGTGCGTCGTGACCCAGTTCCGTCGCCTCGTCGCTGTCCTCGGCGAACAGCGCGTCCATCGACTTCTCGATGATGTCGGCGGTATCCGCGTGCAGTTCGAGCAGTGCCTCCGCGACGCCCTCGGGAACGTCCTCGAGTTTGAGCGCGAGCTTGCTGATCTTGACCGCGTGGTCGGCGACCCGCTCGAGCTGGCGTGCACTCGAGTGGTAGTCGAAACAGTCCTCGCGGGAGACGCCGAGTTCCTCGGCAGCACCGGGCGATCGGAGCGTTGCCCGGAAAATTCGTGAGACGACCAGCCAGAGCCGGTCGACGTCGTCGTCGCGTTCGATCACGTCGTAGGCGACGTCGTCGTCGTTCTCGACTAACGCCGTCATCGCGTCCTCGAGCATCGAGGTCGCGATCAGCCGCATCCGGGTGACGGCGTTGACGATCGACAGCTCCGAGGAGTCGAGCAGATCCTGGACGACGACGCAGTCAGTCGTCTCCTCGACAACCTCGACGCCGATCAACCCCTGTATCGCAGAGCGGATCGCCCGCCGCTGCTCGGTCGTGATTCGGCCGGCCTCGAGGCGGATAACGTCGAATCCGCTGACGTACATCGTCAGCACCGCCCGCGTAAGTCGCTCGTCCTCGAGCGTCGAGATCTCGAGTGTTCCTTCCTGGTGTTCGGTATCGCTCCGAGGCGTGACGAGCAGCGTATCGTCCTCGGAGTAAATTTCGACGGTGTCGCCGCTGGTTACCTCGTTTTCCGTCGCCCAGTCCTTGGGGAGTGAGACGGTGTACGTCGAGCCACCCGTTACCTGGACCTTTCGGGTCTCCATGTGGCGCGCTTTTCGCGGATAGAATATAAATCCCCACACATCTATAGAGGATTGGCGAATGGCTCGATTAGTGCCTCATGAAGCACCTAAGGACTTGGTTTGGAGTTTGGGGAAGAACGTACTAATACTGTCTCAGAAATAGGCCTCTGTATAAATATGTAGGAATATGTAGTCGGGAATTCTGGACGAGACAGACTGCCTTCGACGAGCAGTATAACTGCGGACACGTTCGGCGATAAGAGCGTATTCGACACGAATTCGAACGTGAGGTGGATTCTATCGCGAGCCAAGATATCGACGACAGTGATCGCTCACTCATCGGCCAGAATATCCGTTCTGATACCTGAGGCCCCCAAATTGCCCAGTTGCGGCACACTACGTACCAATATGTAGGGATCTATCGAGATACTCGAATAGATATATAGGTATTAGCATCTTCTTTATAGGAACCGGGGCAGGTTTGACGTGATGACGGACAACACGTCCGCAAATGGTAGCAAGGGGGTTGCATCGAGACGGAAGTTCCTCGCTGGCGCTGGCTCGGCAGGGATCATCGCGGTTGCAGGCTGCAGCGCGATGGGTGGTGACGGAGACGGCCTCTCCGGAACGATCGACGCCTCGGGTTCGAACACAGTCGCACCGATCACCTCGTGGGCCGGTGAACAGTTCGAAAACGAGTTTCCGGATGTCCTCGTAGACGTCGCGCCGGAGGGTACTGGTGCCGGTTTTCAAGAGTTCTGTCGTGCCAACTCTGACGTCCAGAGCGCGAGCCGAATGATCACGGAGGAGGAAGTCGATCTCTGTGACGACAACGACGTTAACTACGGTTTCCTCGAGGTCGGCCTCGACGGACTCTCGGTCGTCAAGAATTCCGAGAACGACTGGGTCGACAACATTACGCTCCAGGAACTCCAGACCGTCTGGGAGTTCGAAGCGACCGACGAAGTCACCCTCTGGAGCGACGTTCGCGACGAGTGGCCCGACGAAGAGATGCAACTACACGCCTGTGATAGTGCGTCCGGGACGTTCGATTACTTCACTCGCGAGATCAACGGTGAGATCGGCAACGTCCGCGACGACTACTCCGCGACCAGCCAGACCAACGAGATCATGGCCGCAGTCGCCGACAACGAACACGGCTTCGGCTGGGGTGGTCTCGGGTACCTGCGCGATATCGAAGACGATCAGCCCATCGAGGCCGTTCCGGTCGAGAGCGACGTCGACGGCGACTTCTACCTCCCGACCCAAGAAAACATCGAGGAGGGGCTGTACTCGCCGCTCGCTCGCCCGCTGTTCGCGTTCGTGAACATCGCGAGTCTCGAAGAGCGAACGGACCTCATCGGCTCGTTCGCGCGGTTCTACACTAACGACGCCCAGCAGTTCGCCCGTGACGAGGGCTTCTACGCTGCCCCCGACGCAGTTACCGAGGAGAACCACGAGAAGATCGACGACTGGCTCGATCAAGTCGGTGCGTCGCCTGACGACCTCACCGTCCAGCGCGAATAAGCCCCGACAACGCAATGAGTACCGAACTACACAACAGGTCAGGTCCCGGCATCAGCGGCGATGGGGCTGCCGAAGCGGACAACGCGGCCGACCGTCGAGCCCGGCGCGTCCTGTTCGGCTGTGCCGCAATTACGGTCCTGACTACGCTCACAATTTTTTTCGTATTGATCGACAACGCGGCGAGTTACTTCTTCGGTGCACGGTTCACCGAGATGTTGCTCGGCGCGGGCGTCGAACGAACGGTGACGTTCACCGAATTCTTCACCGGCACGCGGTGGGCACCCGACCACGCGACGCCTGCTCACGGGGTCCTCCCGATCGTCTTCGGAACCCTTGCGATTACGGTCGGTGCAGCGTTCGTCTCAGTTCCGATCGGGACGGCAACCGCGATCTACCTTTCGGAGTATGCTTCCGAGGGTGTCCGTTCGAAGCTCAAACCGACGCTCGAGGTTCTTGCCGGGATTCCGACGATCGTCTACGGCTACTTCGCGATTTCCTTTATCAACCCGGTCTTTGTCGCACCGATCGCCGAGATGCTGTTTGGCATCAACATGGGTCGATACAGTCTGCTCTCTGGGATGTTGGTCGTCGGCATCATGACAATTCCGATGGTTTCGTCGATCAGCGAGGACGCGATGTCGGCCGTCCCGGACGACCTCAGAAACGGTGCGTACGCCCTCGGAGCGACGAAGTTCGATGTCTCGACGCGAATCGTCGTTCCGGCGTCGGTTTCGGGAATCTTCGCATCGTACATCCTCGCCGTCTCCCGGGCGATCGGTGAGACGATGGCGGTCGCTCTCGCGGCCGGGATGCAACCCCAGATCACGGCCAACCCGTTCGCCGAAATCATGACGATGACGGCGTACATGGTAAAGATGGCACGCGGGACGACCGCGGTCGGAACCGTCGAGTACCAGTCGCTGTTCGCCGTCGGCCTACTGTTGTTCGTCATGACGCTCACGATGAATCTGCTCAACGACTGGTTCAAACGCCGCTTCCAGGAGGAATACCGATGAGTACCGAGACGGACCACGACCTGTTCGGCGATATCGACCTCGGGTGGGAACACCGGAAGAATCGACTCTTCCTCGGGATCATCGTCACGGCATCGATGTTCGGCGTCGTTATGCTGGCGCTGCTGTTGTTCGACGTCGCCGCCGACTTCTACGTCGGGCTGACCGAGTACAACATTAGCTTGGTCGAGTTTTTCACTCGAGACGGCTCTCGGCGCGAGGAGCTGTCCGGTTTCAGAGGCGCGATCGTGGCGTCGATCATGCTGATGATCCTGGTCACGGTCCTGTCGTTTTTCGTCGGCGTCGGCTCTGCGATCTATCTCGAGGAGTACGCGCCGGACAACCACGTTACGCGACTCATCGAGGCGAACCTCGCGAACCTCGCAGGTGTGCCCTCGATCGTCTACGGGCTGCTCGGACTGGCGGCGTTCGTCAACGGGATCGGAATGGGACCGATCCTGCTGGCCGGTGCGATCGCACTCGGACTGCTCGTAATGCCGATCATCATCGTCTCGTCGCAGGAGGCGTTGCGTTCGGTTCCCGACGGCGTCCGAAACGGCTCCTACGCGACCGGCGCGACGAAATGGCAGACGATCCGTCGCGTTGTGCTCCCGGCGGCGATGCCGGGCATTATGACCGGAACGATTCTGGCACTTGCGCGTGCGATCGGCGAAACGGCCCCGCTGATCATGGTCGGAGCGATCTTCGTCAACCGGATGCCGCTCGGACCGTTCGACCGGTTCAGCGCGATGCCTACCCAGATCTACAACTGGGCGAACGAACCGAGTCAACACTTCATCCACCTCGCTGCGGTCGGGATCGTGGTACTGCTCTCGTTCCTGTTCGTGATGAATGCAGTCGCGATCTACATCCGGCACAAGTACGAGACGGAGGTCTAACATGGCAACACAAGAGAACGAGAACTCGCTGATCACAACTGAAGTACAGACCGAGAACACGGGACGATCCGATCGTTCACACGAGACCGTCCTCGAGGCCCAGAGCCTCGACGTCTACTACGGCGACGATCGAGCGCTGTCGGACGTCTCGATCGAGATTCCCGAACACGAAGTGACCGCGATCATCGGCCCGTCGGGCTGTGGGAAATCGACGTTCCTGCGCTCGATCAATCGGATGAACGACCAGATCGACGTCTGTCGCGTCGACGGCGAACTCCACTTCCGCGGGAAGAACGTCTACGACGCCGACGTCGATCCGGTCGCCTTGCGTCGGAAAGTCGGTCAGGTCTTCCAGAAGCCCAACCCGTTCCCCAAGTCGATCTACGACAACGTCGCCTACGGGCTCCGCGTCCAGGGGAAAGCCGACGACGTCGATCTCGACGATGCCGTCGAACGTGCCCTACGAGGGGCGGCGCTGTGGGACGAAGTCCACGACAAACTCGATAGCTCCGGGCTCGACCTCTCGGGCGGCCAGCAACAGCGGCTCTGTATCGCCCGCGCGATCGCGACCGATCCCGAGGTCATCCTGATGGACGAACCGACCTCGGCGCTCGATCCCGTCGCAGCCTCGAAGATCGAAGATCTCATCGACGACCTCGTCGAGGACTATACGGTCGTCATCGTCACCCACAACATGCAGCAGGCGGCCCGTATCTCCGACAAGACTGCCGTCTTCCTCACCGGTGGCGAACTCGTCGAGTTCGACGACACTGCAACGATCTTCGAGAATCCCGAAGACGACCGTGTCGAGGACTACATTACCGGAAAATTCGGATAACCATGTCACGACAAGAGTACCAACAACAGCTCGATACGTTGCGCGAGGACGTCCTCGAGATGAGCGATATCGTCTGCAGTCGCCTCCGGAAGGCACTCGAAGCACTCGAGACGAAAGACGAAGCCCTCGCCGAGGAGGTGATCACCGGCGATCACGAGATCAACGAACTGTACCTCGAACTCGAAGGCGACTGTATCGACCTGCTGGCGCTCCAGCAGCCGGTAGCTGGCGACCTCCGGTTTGTTGCCGCCTCGTTCAAGATCATCACCGATCTCGAGCGGATCGCCGACCTCGCGACGAATCTGGGCGAGTACACCAAACGAGCGGATCGGGACCGCTATCCCGACATCGACATCCGTCACATCGGGACGGAAACCGTCGAGATGCTGGAAGCAGCGATGGCCGCGTACGCGAGCGACGACGCCGACGCGACGTACGACATCGCCGCGATGGACGAACGGGTAGATCACCTCTGTGAACAGGCGAGCGAGGTCGTCGTCAGGGACCTGCTCGAGACCGACATCGGCGACGACTCGCTGCTCGAGGACGTCGAGCGGATGCTGTTGACGATCCGCGATCTCGAGCGCATCGGTGACCACGCGGTCAACGTCGCCGCGCGAACGCTGTACATGGTCGAGAACGACGACGAGTTGATCTACTGATTCGTGACGGTTAGGCGTCGATCGCCTCGATCACCGTCTCGTCTAGCTGTTTCGCGTCGGTGAACACCCGCCGGCTGAGCAAGAGCGTGTTCGCGACGACCGTCAGACCGCCGGCGGCGAAGATCATCAGCATGATCACGAACTGGTACTGTGCCGCGTAGATCGGGTTCGCGCCGGCGATGATCATCCCCGCCATCAGCCCGGGGATCTTGACGATTCCGAGGCTCTTGATGGCGTCGAGCGTCGGGATCAGCGCGGCGTAGACGCTCGTCGATACGTACTCGGTGATGGCCTCGTCGGGCGATGCGCCGACGCTCAACAGCGCCTCGATCTCGTTGCGGTTGGACGCGATCTCGCCGGTAAATCGATCGAGCGCGAGGGAGTTCGTCTGCATCGCGTTCGCGATAATCA